>JADZCJ010000044.1 GCA_020851635.1 Anaerolineae bacterium | reverse complement strand
TCGGGTTGGGTCAAATTGGGATCGTGTGCGGCGGCAACGACGCGTTCCCGCAGGTCAGTGGAATAAGCACTCATAGATCTCAATGTACCACAATTATCCCTTAAACGAAACAGGAATTCGCTCTAAAGACGCCGTGGGCGCGACATATGGTCGAACGGCTCAAACAGGTGGATGATGAATTGTTTGCGGTGTTGTCGAACGGAGAAATCTTGGTCGCGCGCATAGATGAGTGGAAGTGGAAACGCGTGTTTGATTCCATTCATACTGTCCACGCGTTGACGGCGACGAACTGAGCGCGCACGAGGGTATTCAATACAGCGAGGTGAACGATGCAGCCCTTGCCCTCCGGCACCATCACCCTCCTCTTTAGCGATATTGAAGGTTCGACCAAATTGTTGCAGCAATTGGGCGAACGCTACGCGCAGATTCTAGCCGCGCATCATGAAATTTTGCGCGCCTTTTTTGAAAATCATCACGGACGAATCGTTGATACGCAAGGCGATTCGTTTTTTGTTGCCTTTGCGCGTGCGCTGGATGCTGTCAACGCGGCGGTACAAGCGCAGCGGGCGTTGAACGCGCACGATTGGGGTGAAAATATTCGCGTGCGCGTGCGGATGGGTTTGCACACGGGCGAACCGATTGCGCAGGGCGAACGTTATGTGGGTTTGGATGTGCATCGCGCGGCGCGCATTGGCGCGGCGGGACACGGTGGCCAAATCTTGATTTCCGAAACGACATACGCGCTGATCAAAAATGAATTGTCCGGCGGCGTGACGCTGCGCGCTTTGGGTCAACATCGGTTGAAAGATTTTGACGCGCCCGCGCCGTTGTATCAAGTCGTTGGCGCGGGCCTGCCCGCTGATTTTCCGCCGCTCAAAACGCTCGATGCGCGTCCCAACAATCTGCCCGCGCAGCTGTCGTCGTTTATTGGACGCGAACGCGAAATCGCGGAATTGACACGTGTGCTGCGCGCGACGCGCCTCTTGACCTTGAGCGGCGCGGGCGGCGCGGGCAAAACGCGCTTGTCCATTCAACTCGCGGAAAAAATGTTGGATGCCTTTCCCGACGGCGTTTGGTTCATCGAACTGGCGCGCGTGAGCGACCCCGCCTTGATTCCGCAGACGATTGCGATGGCGCTCGGCTTGCGCGACGAAGCGGGCAATCTCGCGCAAACGCTGACGAATTACCTCCGGCGCAAAACGATGCTGCTCGTCCTGGACAACTGCGAGCATTTGATTGACGCCGCCGCGCAATGGGCGGAAACATTCTTGAACGCCGCGCCGAATTTGAAAATCGTCGCGACGAGCCGCGAAGCGCTCAATCTCGCAGGCGAACACATCTTTCACGTCCCTTCGCTTCCGCTGCCCGACGTCAATCGTTCTCTCTCGTCCGAGACGTTGGCGCAAAGCGACGCCGCGCGTTTATTCATCGAGCGCGCCACGGCGGCGAACAATCATTTTCGCGTGACGGAGCAAAACGCCCTGCAGATCGCGCAAATCTGCCGCCGTCTCGACGGAATCCCGCTCGCGCTCGAATTGGCGGCGGCGCGCGCCCCCGCGTTATCCGTAGAACAAATTGCGGCGCGTCTGGACGATGTGTTTCGTCTGCTCACAGGCGGCAGCCGCACTGCCACGCCGCGCCAGCAAACGCTCGCGGCAACAATTGATTGGAGTTACAATCTCTTGTCCCCCGTCGAGCGCGCGTTACTGCAACGCCTGTCCGTCTTTGCGGGCGGTTGGACGCTCGACGCAGCCGAAGAGATTTGCGCGGGCGACAACATCGCCGCAGCCGATATTCTCGATTTGCTTGCACAGTTGGTGATCAAGTCCCTCGTCATTGCGGAGAATAATGACGGCGCGACGCGCTATCGCTTTTTGGAAACAATTCGCCAATTTGCGCGCTATCGTTTGTACGAGGCGGAAGAGATCGAAAGGGTGAGCGATCGGCATCTCGACTTTTTTGTCGCCCTGGCAGAACGCGCACAGCCGGAACTGCGCCGCGCGCGGCAAATTGAATGGCTCAAACGTTTGGATGCGGAACATGATAATTTGCGCGCGGGGTTGACGTGGGCAATTTCGGAAAACCCAACGCGCGCGGCAAAGGCGTTACGCTTGACGGGTGCGCTGTGGATGTATTGGGATGTGCGCGGCTATTTCCAAGAGGGCTTGCAGTGGTGCGAGCGCGCGTTGGCAACGAGCGACGCGGAAAATTCCGCGCGTGTGCAAACTTTGTTTGGCGCGGGCGGTTTTGTGGGACGGTTAGGCGACATCGAACGCACGATTACTTGTTGTCGGGAGGCGTTGAGTCTCGCGCGCAAAATTGGCGACACGCGCAACGCCGCCGAAGCGCTGCTCGGGTGGGGTTTCATGTCCATGTATCTCGGCGAAACCGCGCGCACCGATGCCATGTTGATTGAAGCGTTGACGTTGTATCAGATGCTGGACGACCAAGACGACCTTGGACGCGCGCAAGGTCCCTTCGCGCGGCGCGCGTGGATGCAAGGCGATTACGCGCGCGCGGCAGAATTGTACGAGACGAGTTTGGAACTGTTTCGTCAAGTAGGAGACCTGCGCGAAATCGCGGGCGCGTTAAATAATCTCGCGGGTGTTGTCAAGACACGCGGCGAATTGACGCGCGCGCACACATACGCCCAAGAAGCATTGGAATTGTATACCGCGCTCGCGGATAAACATGGCATTGCCACCTCGCGACGCGAATTGGGTTCCATTGCGCACGCGCAGGGCAATTTCCTGGACGCGCAGCAGCAATTGGCAGCAAGCTACACGTTGTTTGAGGAAATGGGCGACCGGGGCTGTTTGATGGAATTGGAATTGGATTATGCTGCGCTGTTGTTCGATGCCGGTGAAAATGCGCGCGCGGAGGAATACGCGCGGCGCGTCATTCACGACGCGGAAATATTGAGTTGGACATCGGGACTGGGACTTGCACCCGCTCAAAATATCCTGGCGCGTCTCGCCCTTGCAGAGGGGAATGTGGCACGCGCCCGGGATTATCTGCGCGCGGCATTCGCAGAGACGCAATCTGCGCCCGGGGTGCCGGTGACGCTCGCGCTGCTAGAGACTGCCGCGCAGTTGGCGACCATGCAAGATAATTTTGCGCACGCGACAGAATTATTGGGCGCGGCGCAAGCGCAGCGCGAAAAAATTGGTGTGCCGCTTTCTCCATCTGAAACGACGCGGACAGAAAATTTGCGCGCTGTTTTGCGCGCGGCGTTGGGCGAGGATTTTTTGGCGCTGGAGGAAAATGGGCGCGCGTGGACGCTGGAAAAAGCGCGAGAATTCGCGGTTGAAGTGTGAAATAAAAAAACTGCGCCGCGAGTTTTGCGGCGCAGGCATATCTATTCCAGAAAAAATTTCGTCACTCGCTTGACCCATTCCTCAGGATGCTCTTCATGCACACTGTGCCCGGTCTTGGGCGCAATCCACAGCTGGGCATTCGCGAGATTCTCTGCCATAAACTCGGCGTGATGGGAGGGCGCGTTCACCCCGTCGTCCTCACCTTGTATCACAAGGACGGGTGTTTTGACCTTGCCCAGTCCCTTTTTCGTATAGTTCGGTCCTCGCGCAATTTCCCGACCCGTGCGGTCCATCAGTTCGCGCCAATAGCCCTTGTAGCGCACTCCGTCGTGCAGTTCCGCGAGCGTCTTGCCCCATGATACGCTGATGCGGTCCGACCATTTGCCCGTCGCGTAACGTTCCAGGTCTTGGCTCACATAGGCGTTGCCCGCCATAATAACGGCCTTTTTCACCACTTTTGGATGTTCGACCGTCAGCACCAGCGCCACATTACCGCCGTTCGAATGTCCAACCACATAGGCGGGGGCGATTTTCATGACTCGCAAAAACTCTGCCATGTCATCCGCGAGCAATTCGAACGAATATGCGCTGCGCGGGTCCAGCGTCTTGCCGTGTCCACGACAATCAACCGCCAGCACTCGAAAATGCTTTGCCAGTCCTTGCCGCACCGATTTCCATTCACTCGCGCCCGTGCCGCCCGAACCATGAATCAACAACACCGGCGGCGCATCCCGCAAACCGGATTCGTTGTAAAACATCTGCATATCCCGCACGGGCACAAAAGGCATGACGGCATTATAAGGCAAGCGGGCAGGAATTCAAGTGGCGTGCCTGCCCCCGTCCGAAAAAGGGAGGTTTGGTCGCGCTTGCGCCGCTCCCAAAAAACTGCTATCGTTTGTTCCGTCGGTCGCATGTAGATCGTTCTGCGGTCGCGAGCCAATCGGAATTCGGAATTCGGAATTCGAAAATCAGCAATCAGCAATCAGCAATCTCCAATTCCTATGGACCTGGTCTCTCTCGGTGAGCTGCTCATTGACCTGTTTCCCGCTGAAACAGGCAAACGTCTGGTGGAGGTGTCAGCGTTCACTCCCAAGCCCGGCGGTGCGCCTGCCAATGTCGCCGTCGCGGCTGCGCGGCTGGGCGCGTCGGCGGCATTTGTCGGCAAGGTCGGCGCGGATTTCTTTGGCGAGCATTTGCGGGCAGTGCTGGAGCGTGAAAAGGTGGACACGCGAGGATTGATGGTGGACACCGACGCGCGCACCACCCTCGCTTTTATTGCCCAGCCCGATCACGACAACGAATACATTTTTTATCGCAATCCCGGCGCGGACCAGCTCTTGCGTCCTGATGAGCTCAACCGCGCGCTCTTGTCGTCTGCACGCGCCCTGCATGTTGGCTCGATATCCCTGACCGACGAACCCGCCCGCAGCGCGACGTTTGAAGCGGTACGGATTGTCCGGGAAAGAAACGCGCTTGTTTCGTTCGACGTGAATTATCGCCCCGCACTCTGGCGTTCGCCCCGGTCGGCGCTCACCCAAATCAACGCGCTCTTGCCGCAAGCGGACCTGCTCAAAGTCAACGAGGAAGAATTGGAGCTGTTGACCAATCTCACCGATATCGAAAAGGGGAGTGCGCTGGTGTTGGCGCGCGGACCCAAACTGATTGTCGTGACGCTCGGCGCCAGGGGGAGTTATTATCGGACGACAGCCAAATCGGGCTATATCCCCGGTTTCAAGGTGACAGCAGTGGATTCGACCGGCTGCGGCGACTCGTTCACGGGCGCGCTGCTTTTTCAGCTCATCGGGCACGGCATGAACAATCTGGACAGCCGCATCGAGCAGGCGCTCGAGTTTGCAAACGCGGCGGGAGCGATCACGGCTACGCGGCGGGGCGCGATTCCCGCGCTACCGACGGCAAGAGAGGTTGCCGATTTCTTGCGCGAGGCGCTGCCCGGGATTGGGCTGGAATCTGACGAGTGAAAAAAGGTGCGAGCCGCTTGCGGTTCGCACCTTTTTTCACTCGCTTAATGATGATCCACACGCGGTGGAATCACTTTGGCGTGGAATTGGGAAAACACATTTGCCAGCCCCTTGACCGCCGCATCCACCAACTGTTTGCCTTTTTCCTCGCTCGACCCCTCCACCCAGCCAAAAATGCCTTCGGGTGAGAACGAACTCCACCACAAACGCAGGGGCAGTGATGCATTCCCCAACTGCATCAAATCCGTGACGGGCGAGTCCTTTGCTTTTTCCAACTGGACCTGCTCGGGGCGCAGCCCCATGTAAAGTGAGGTTTCGATGGCGTCGCCGTGACCCCATTTGTCCACGAGCTCGGGGAACAATGCCCGCGCGACCTCATCATACTCGGGACTCTGCATGTAAAACATCGCGCCACATGCCGTCTTGCCTTGACTCTTGATGATCGTTTGTCGCGCAACCAGGTCGAGAATGGGCGCGTTACTGCCGTGTCCGTTCACAATCAAAATTTTCTTGAACCCGTGATACGACAAACTCATGGTCACATCGAGCACATAATCCAGCATGTGCTTGGGTTCAATTGTGAGCGTGCCCGGAAAATCCATGTGATGCGGCGAGTGCCCGTGATTGATCGGGGCGACGACCACGACCTTGTCGGGAACCAGAGCCGCCGCGCGCTTGCAAATCTCGTCTGCGATAAACACATCTGTATCCAGCGGCAGCGCCGGTCCGTGTTGTTCCTGAATGCCTGCAGGTAACACGGCGACCCTGCCCTCGGCTATCACCTCTTTGCATTCGGGCCATGTCATTTCGCCCAGCAGAATCTTGTTGACCGGCATGATGGTAATGTCCTTTGGTTCGTGATTAATTTCGGATTTCGTTCAACAGACCGACGCTTGTCTCGATTGTTTTTTCCGCCGCCCCGGGCGCAAAAGGCGTCATCCACACTTCGTACCCGCCTTCCTCATAAGCGTATGCCATCGGCATGTAATATTCAACGCCGTTGGTATAACCCGAGAAAAAAGTGGTTGCAAAGGGCGATGCCCCTTTGACCGCGACGCCAATTTCCGCAAAGGGCTCGACCGGAATCCCGACCAACGCCGTATTGCCGATGCGCATTGCCTGAAATTCGACGGGCAGTTCGGGACCGGCGCTGCGTTTCTTGTTGACGTTCAGGTTCAACGACGCTCGACGCACGCGCATATTTGCCTCGCGCACCGTCGAATCAGACGCGCCCCCGGCGCGCAGTTCGGCAAGTTCGCGTTCAAGGCGCGCGACGTTCTCGATTTCGTCGGCGATGGGCGGTGCATGTTCCCAGACGGGTAGTGGGACCACGCGCGAAATCGCCCGCACCGTGCCATCACTCGCGCCTGCGGGGATATGCTTGCCGATGCCCATCGTCCACGATGATTCGACATGACTGCTCACATCCAACTGCGTCGGTTGCGTCTCGATGAGCGATGCCACACGCGCCGCCTCGATGCCGATTTGTTTGCCGACCCAGCGCGCATCCTCGGAGCGGCACATGTAATCGCGGACCGTGTCCTGGTTGCCTGCCGCGCCCTGCAAGAATAGGCAGACGCCTCCGACAATGCTCTCGACCGTGCGCCGCAGTGTGCCGGGATAGTCGGGCGAGAGCAAGCGATTGTCCCACGCCATGATTGTTGGATGAGCGGCAAAGTTCACCAGAATCGCGATCGGCTCACCTGTCCCGACGTCGTCAATTCGAATGACGCCGACCTGATGATCGGAAAAACCTTCCGGGTTGGGCGCCATCAAAATCGGATCGAGGGATTGGTCGCGGTGTTCTTGATAATAGGGATGGTCTGCGAAATGTTCCTTGCCCTCGGACCACACACGGCGGCGGTTGGCATTCATGTTTGACGCGCCAGAGCCACCCGCGACGCGCGCGGGTTTGAGGGCGCGGTGCGCCGCGCTCGCCGCGCCTGCCAGACGATCGGTCAAACTCGCCACATAGGGCGCGACCATTTCTGCGCCGCCTTGGAACCACGGCTTGCCAAGACTCGGTCCCGCGTGTGTGTGCGTGGCAGACAGACGAATGTGCGACGCCGGCACGCCCGTCAAATCGGTGATGCGCTTGCGCGCCTGCGCCAGCCATTCGTCGTTGGGCGGATACAACAATTCCCATTCGGCAACGATGATTTCCTCGTTCCCGTCGCTCGCGGCGAGGACGGTGCAAAACATGGGCATGTCAACACCCTCGGCGCGTTCGTGCCCTTGCGCGCTCCAATTGCCGTGCGCGATCCCAATGGGAGGTGTGATGTCGCAGCGCGAAACGCCTGCATAGAGTTGGGGCATGAGAGAGGAATACACGCTGAAAAAGCGGACGCCTGTGACGTCCGCTTTTTCAGCGCAATCAATTATTCCCTAAGGCGCGGATCGAGTGCGTCGCGCAGACCATCGCCGAGAAGATTGAAACCAAGCACCGCAATCACAATCGCAATGCCGGGGAACACTGTCGTCCACCATGCGATCTCCATAAAGCGGCGTCCCTCGCTGAGCATCTTGCCCCACGACGGAGTGGGCGGCTGAGTGCCAAGCCCCAGAAAACTCAATGCCGCTTCGGTCAAGATAGCGGTGGACATGGAGAGAGTTACCAGCACGACCAACGGCGCGAGAATGTTGGGGAGGACGTGCCGGGAAACAATGTGAACGTGCCCGCCGCCCGTCAGGCGCGCCGCTTCCAAATAGAGCTCGTTCTGAACGGTGAGGACGGAACCGCGCGCCACACGCGCAAAGGTGGGCGCATAAATGATGCCGATGGCGATCATGGCGTTGGTGATGCTGGGACCCAAGAGACCTGCAATGACAATCGCCAGCACGAGACCAGGAAAGGCAAACATCAAGTCCACCACGCGCATGGTCCCGTTATCGAATTTGCCCCCGATATAACCCGACAGGACGCCGAGCGTGACGCCGACCGAGAGCGCAAGCGTCACCGCAATCAGACCGACCAGCAGTGAAATGCGTGAGCCATAGACGATGCGCGAAAAGACATCGCGCCCCAGGTCATCCGTGCCGAGCCAATTGATGGCGCTGGGCGGTGCCAGCCGCTTGAATGTCTGTGATGTGGGTTCATAGGGCGCGATCTGTGGCGCAAAGACGGCAGTGATCACGACGAGCGCAATGATCACGATGCCGACAACACCGATGGGGTGGTGGCGCACAAAATAGCCGACCCGCTGAACAAGCGTGGGCGGCGGACGGAGGATGACCTGATTGATCGTCGCGGGCGAGGTGGAGCTCGAAGCGGAGGCTTGAGTCATGGACGGGAAACTATCTAGAAATGAAATGCGTGATACGAGTTAATCACTGACGTTACGCATGTCATTTCGAACGATCTCGAGCGCAGTCGAGAGAGAGAAATCTCGGTTTTCCCAAGAGAGGATTTCGGGCGAACAGAGTTCGCAAGCAAAAGACGGCTCGAAATGACATTTACTGCGTAACATGAGTTAATCATACTTGATGCGCGGGTCAAGGAACCCATAGGTAATGTCCACAAACAAGTTCATGACGACAAAGACCGTGGCGAGAAACAATGCCGTCACCTGCACAACGGGATAGTCTCGCGCCTGGATGCCTTGCAGCAGATACCAGCCCACGCCGGGCAAGCCGAAAATTTGCTCGATGATGACGGAACCCCCCAGCAATACGCCCAGCTGGATGCCGATGACGGTGATGACGGGGATGAATGCGTTCTTGAGCGCGTGTTTGAAATAGATGGCGCGGTCGCGCACTCCTTTGGCGCGGGCAGAGCGGATATAGTCTTGCCGCAGCACTTCGAGCATCGAAGTTCGCGCCATCCGCATTTCAATCGCCATCAGGGCGACCGCCAGCGCGAGGGCGGGCAGAAAGAATTGAACCAGGTTCCCGGCAAGATCTTGAGTGGGGGGAATATAAAAGACGGGCGGGACCCAATGAAACGCCAGCGAAGTGATCAACAAGAACATGGTGGCGAGCCAAAAGTTTGGAAAGGCAAGCCCCAAAAGACCGCCGATGCGCGCCGAGAAATCCACCCAACTGTTGCGTCGGATGGCAGATAGAACGCCGAGCGGTATGGCGACGACTACCGACATGAGGAGCGCATAGACCGCCAACTCGATGGTGATGGGCAGTGCGCCGAAAATCTCTTGCGTGATGGGTTGGCGCGTACGATAAGAGCGTCCCAAATCACCCTGCGCGATTCCGCCAATCCAACGCGCATATTGGACCGGCACCGGCTCGTCCAGCCCGTAGGCGCGCCGCAATTCCGCTTTGGCTTCGGGCGTCACGGTCGGATCGAGCCCGACCAGTGAGTCAACAATGTCACCGGGCATAAGCCGCACCATCGCAAAAATGATGATTGACATGCCGATGAGTGTTGGAATCAAAAGCGCGACGCGGCGCAGAATATATTTGCCCATCGTAAAGCGTATGCAGATTCTTGCGTGGATTCGGTTAGGACGCAAATCCCGAATCGGGACCGGCGAGTGTAGTATATCAGGTCAGGTAGTAGGGCGCGCGCCCTACTACCTGATTGTTGGTCGAACCGTGAATTAGCCGAGCCACACGGTGCGTAGACCGCGGTTGAAATCGGTGAAATCAACCCACATGTCCATCACGTCTTTGCGGACGGCTTGGAATTTGTATGCCTGACAGAGGGTAAAGTGCGGGAATTCGTCGAGCGCGATTTCCTGGATGCGGCGCACCTGTTTGTGCCGTGCGGCCGGGTCAATTGTGGTCACGAGCGCATCATAGTTCTCGATTGCTTCCTTGTTACTCCAGCCCTCACCCTTGTTGAACCAAATCGCCGCCGAGCCGGTCGTCGGGCGGCCATATTCGTTGATATAGCCGGAGGGATCGTGGCGCATGCCGCGTGCGGTGGAGCAGAAATCGAAATTACCTTCGCCGTTGCGCTTGGCAAAGGGCGCAATTTCTTCCGCTTGCACGGTGACGTTGATGTTGAGTTGTGCCAGCTGTTCTTTGACGATTTCGGCGATTTGTGTGGTGGTCGGAGGCGCCGAAATCGAATAGAGGGTAATGTCGAAACCGTTCTCGAACCCGGCTTCTTTCATGAGCGCCTTGGCGCCCTCCAAATCTACCTTGTAAAAGGTCTCGGCGAGCTCTTCGGGCGTGATGAACCAATCCCCATAACCGGGAGGAATGGGACCCGAGAGAACTGCCTCACCCGCATAGACCTTGTCAATAATATCCTGGCGGTCAATGACTTTGTTCATTGCCTGGCGCACCCGTTTATCATTCCACGGTTTGCCATCTCCTTTGATGGTCAACTGGAGTTGATTGGGCGCCGAGAAGAGACCTTTCAGGATGACAATGTTGGGATCGTTGGCGAGCACGCGAGCGGTGTCGGGCGACACGGTCATGCCGTGAATTTGACCCGAACGCAGCGCCGCGACGGCTGCCTGCTCGTCGGGCAAGACCTTGAGCGTAAGGTTTTCGAGATACGGAACGCCTTCCATCCAGAAATCCGGGTTGCGGGTCAGGGAGACACGGTCATTCTGGACATACTCGATCAGTTTATAAGGACCTGTTCCGATCCCCTCGGTGAGCGGGTTGACTTTGGTATACATGTCCACCGGAATGATAGAGCTGTACCGGGACCATGCCAGGTATCCGATCACGGTCGGGTCCGGATTCTTCATGTTCAACTTGACGGTCAGAGGGTCAACGACCTCAACCGATTCAATGGCGGGATACTGCGCAATCTTGATGCCCGGTTCCGGCGGCGCGGCTTGCAGATCCAACGAGTATTTGACAGCATCTGCGGTGACATCCGTGCCGTCGTGGAACTTGAGTCCGGGTTTGAGCTTGAACACATAGGTCTTGTCGTCGGGCGTTTCCCACGATTCGGCGAGCGCGGATTGGACATTCAAGTCCTTGTCCCAGCGAACGAGTGAATCGTACATGCCTTCCTTGCCCCAATGATTGGCGGTGGCAACTGCGCCAAAGGGCAGCAGGTTCGTTGGGTCCTGCGGAATCGCCCAAATGAGACTACCACCGGCTTGGGGACCGGTGGCTGCCGGGGCAGCCGTTGCGGCAGCAGGTGCGGCGGTGGCGGCGGGTGCGGCGGTGGCGGCGGCAGGGACTGCAGTGGCAGCCGCAGGCGGCGCGGCGGGGGGAGCAGCAGCGGGCGCGCAGGCGGCGGCAATCGCGCCGAGAGCAGCAACACCGGCGGCTGACAAGAATCCGCGTCGGGTCAAGGGGGATTGATGACCCTCTTGGGCGGATGCGGGTGCTTGGTCGCGCGGTTCCTGATTTTCGAGACGTTCGTTGTCCATAACTCTCTCCTCCTCCAGGCGAATCGGCAGCGCGCGGGGACATGCGGCTGCGGGTAAATTTTGGTGTAACGAACAAATCCGTTACAGTGCGTCCGGGTAACGAATAAATTCGTTACTATGCGTCCACGCGATACTTGCGGACAATATCCATGTTCAATTCGACGCCTAATCCCGGTCCCTGGGGAATAGTCGCCATCCCGTCTTTTAACTCTACGGTGCTGCGTACAAGCTCTTTGCGAAGCGGAGATTCCGAGACAGTATATTCGGCAAAGGGTAAATCGGGAACAATGGCTGCCATGTGCAAGGTGGCGGCGACGAGGATGCCTGATTTCCAGGCATGAAAGACGCACAATTTTTTGTGCTGCGCTGCCATGTTGGCGATGCGTTTGCATTCGGTGAATCCGCCCGCGCGCGCAATGTCGGGCTGAATGACGTCCACCTCGCCGTGCGTAATCAATTTCTCGAATGCAAACAAAGCGCTCTCTTGCTCGCCCGTCGCAATCCGAATGTCTCCGGCCGCGCGCGCCAGTTGACGAAACCCGTCGAGGTCGTCGCCTTCCAGCGCCTCTTCAAACCAAAAAGGATTGAATTGAGACCAGGCGTGCACGCGCTGAATGGCGTCGCGCGCCTTGAACACACAACCCGCATCAATCAAGAGCGCGGTATCATCACCGACCGCGCGCCGCGCCAGCTCGACCAACTTGATATCGCCTGCCAGCGACCGGCCCATCGGACCCCAACCAAATTTTGCTGCGGTAAATCCCTGCGCCACATAGCGCTGTCCCACCTCCGTCATCTCTCCCGGGTCCTCGGTAAATAGAGTCGAGGCATAGACACGCACCTTGTCGCGATATTTGTAACCCAGCAGTTCATGCACGGGTTTGCCCAGCGCTTTGCCCTTGATGTCCCACAGCGCGAGATCCACCGCAGCCATCGCCTGTTGCGCGACGCCGTTGCGTCCGAGCCACGAGGTGCCCACGCGCATTTTCTCCCAGCACATTTCTACATTCAGCGGGTCCTGCCCGACCAGAATATCTCGCAGCCCGCGCGAATGGGGCCACGAGGACCAGGCGTCTACAATGCCTTTGACGGCGAGCGGCATGCTGTCGGCTTCGCCGACGCCGGTGATGCCCTCGTCCGTCTCGACGCGCACGATGATGTCATCTTGAATGCCGTCTGCGATATCTGAATTTTGATCGGGAATACGTAAGGGAATTGCTTGGATGTTGGTAATCCGCATCGTGTGCCGGCTCCTCGGGTCGGGAAGGTTGTCAAATCGTCGTTTGATGTCGGTCTGTTCTTGCGTGAATCGCTATTTCGGCGCACCACCCCTTACAGTGTTGCAAGACACAAAAACATCCTGGCTCGCGCATCGGGGACGCGCGGAGGGAGAATTATGAGCCGGTCGAATGAACAAAGGGGGAAGCGTCGTTATGGGGGACAATTTCAATGACGTCATTGTCTTTAGGACTTTATATCATAGATTTTATATTTGTCAATACATTTTCGATGCGCTCATTGACAACGCTTATTCATTGAGTTATACTGTCGTTATTCCTCGCGATTGGTTCACCCCTCTTTGCCATGAGTAAATTGTCCCTAGTACAAGACGAAAACAAGTTCGCCCCCCTCATGGCAACGGACATTGAGCAGATGCTTGCCGCGCGCATCCGCACGGGCGCTTATCCCAAAGGTTCGCAACTTCCAACGGTTCGTGATCTGGCATCAGAGCTCTCGGTCAACAAGAATACAATCGTGCGCGCCTATCAGGCGCTCGAGCGCAAGGGCTTTTTGGAATTGATTCGCGGGCGCGGCGCGTTTGTGCGCACCAGCGAGCCGGTGTTGGGGGAAATTGACAGCCGCTGGCTCGCGCGGCTCGATGAGCTGGTGATTGATGCCAAACAGCGCAATCTGGCGCGCGAACTGGTGTTGGCGGAAATTACGGCGCGGGTCGAAACGATTTTTGGGCAGAGCGACCTGAAGCTTGCCTTTATCGAATGTAATCAGCAAGACATTGACGAAATGGCGACGCAGCTGGCGCGCGCCGTGCGCCACCCGTTCAAAGGCGTCCTGCTGGATGAATTCTTGGCAAGACCTCACCGGACAGCTGGCGCCTACGACCTGGTTGTGACCACATTCTACCATCTGAACGAGGTAAATCGCGCGCTCGGCAACGGCAAACATGAGAATCTGATTGCCGTCCACGCCATGCCGAATCACGATGCGCTGCTCGAGCTTGCCCGCCTGCATGCGCCGGTCATTGGACTGGTTGCCGCGCTGCCCAGCGTGGTGGATACCTTGACGCATATCGTCCAAACCTATCATCCCATGGCGACCCTGATGGGCGCTGTGATTGACGATGCTCCCCGCGTAAAAATGCTCCTGCACAAGGCGGACGCGGTTGTGATCACGCGCGCCTTTGCCCCGCAACTGCTTCGCTACAAACCGGAAATCCCGGTTGTCGTCGTCACCTTTACCATTGACCAGCAGTCGGTCGCCTATTTGAACAACCGCATTCAGGTCGAAAACAAGCGCATGTTGGAAACCGGCGCGCCGCGCGAGCAAAATTTGCGCGCGGCATAAACGGTGATTGGCTGATTCCCCAACAAACGTCGAGAGAAAAACATGACATCACGCGCATCCGAAAAAACCTTGTATGGCGATCTCACCTGGCAAGATGTAAATGACGCGGTGGCAGAGCGGCAGGTCATTTTGCTCCCCGTCGGCTCGACCGAACAGCACGGTCCTCACCTTCCTCTGGATGTGGACAATTTTCTTGCCACGAGCGTCTGTCTGGAAGCGGCAAAACGCGCGCCCGACAAGATTCTGGTCGCGCCGACGATTCCATACGGGTACAACATTCACGCGATGGATTTTCCCGGCACGATTCATGTTGGCTATGACCATTTCGTGGAATTTTGCGCGGATGTGTGCAAGAGTTTTGCCTATCACGGTTTCAAGCGCATCGTGATCGTGGACGGTCACGGGTCAAATGAGCCGCTGCTTCAATTTGTGGGGCGCAAGACGATCTTGGAGACGGACGCGCTGGTCGCGGCGTTCATGTGGTGGAACATGCTGCGGGTGGACCCGAACTTTATAAAATCGTTCCGCGAGTCGGTGTTTCCCGGCGGAGCTGCGCACGCCTGCGAGGTGGAAACCTCCATGTATCTGCATCTGGGCGGTGACAAGGTCCAGATGGACAAGGCACAGGACAATATCGCCTGGTACAACGAGCGAGGCGCAACGGGTTTCCGCTGGGTGGATGCCTTTGGCGCGGGACCTGTCTCGGTCGTTGAATGGACCTCCACCTATACCCCCATCGGCGTGATGGGGCAGCCCACGCTGGCGACTGCCGAAAAAGGCGCGCGTATTTTTGAGGAAACAGTCACGCGTCTCATCCAGTTTGTAAATGAATTTCGCGATGCGCCGCCGCATCCTCGCACAGATCATCACGCCCAGCCGCCCACGAGCGCGTTACCGGAGGTATGAGCACTGAAGACCGAGCGATAGTTTTTTTCTACATGCTGTCCTCTGTCCTCAGACCTCAGTCCCAGTTTTGGATCCTGTAAAATTTGAAGTTATTCGCAACGCGCTGCTTGAAGCGACCGAAGAAATGGCGATTGCGCTGAAACGCAGCGCCTATTCGACCAATATCAAGACGCGCAGTGATTTTTCGTGCGCGTTTTTTGACCGGGATTTGAACTGTGTGGCGCAAGCGTTTGCGCAGCCGGTGCATCTCGGTTCCATGACGCAGGGTGTCCCGCGCGCGGTTCGCGCCTATGGCGCTGAGAATCTGGGTCCCGGTGATGCCATTTTCACCAACGACCCGTTCAACGGCGGCGTACATTTGAACGATATTACGCTGATCTCTCCGGTTTTTGCGTCCGCCCGGACCGACTCGGCCGCGCAAAAGGAGCTGATCGGCTACGTTGCCAACCTTGCCCATCACGTGGATGTGGGCGGCGGCGCGCCCGCCAGTGTCGGCGCGTTCCGTGAAGTGTATCAGGAAGGGGTCATTATTCCGGGCGTCAAGCTCGTCGAAAACGACAAACTCGTTGGCGACGTTTTCCGCCTCGTCCTCGCCCAAATTCGCAGCAAGCACGAGACGGCGGGAGATTTTCGCGCCCAGATCGCGGCAAACAATACGGGCGCGCGGCGTCTGTCTGCGCTGGTGGGACATTATGGCTTGGAAGAGGTGCAGACGTATATGCGCGAACTGATCGCGTATACGGAACGCCGCACGCTTTCGGAAATTCGCAAACTCCCACGCGGAGAATTTTTTGCCGATGGGTATGTGGACAATGACGGTTTTACCGACGAGTCCGTGCATCTCAGGGTGCGCGTGGTCATTGACGATGAGGGTGTTTTGTTCGACCTCGACGGTTCCGACCCCCAACGTCGCGCGCCGGTCAATTCTACGTTCGCCCAAACGTTTTCCGCCTGCGCCTATGCTCTCAAATGCCTGATTGACACCGACGTGCCCACCAACGCGGGTTTTTACAAGTATGTGCGCGTCAACGCCCCGCTCGGGACCGTGACCAACTGCACCGCGCCCGCGCCTGTCGTCGGCGGTTGGGAGACGCAAACGCGCCTTGTGGACGTGATCTTGAAGGCGCTTTCACCCGTGCTCGACATTGTGCCTGCCGGGAGCAAAGCAATGATGTGCCATGCCGGTTTTGGCGGCATCAACCCGCGCAGCGGCGAATATTACTGTTTTCTGGAAACGATGGCGGGCGGGTTTGGCGCGCGGGCGACAAGGGACGGCGCGGACGCCGTGCAAACACACGGTCAGAATACCGAGAACGCGCCGATCGAAGAGACGGAATTTAATTATCCCGTTCGCATCTCGCGCTACGAGCTGGTGAATGACTCGGAAGGCGCGGGAAAATTCCGCGGCGGGCTGGGTCTGCGGCGCGATTACGTTTTTACCGACCATTCGCCCACGTTCACCATTCTCGCCGACCGTGACAAGCAAGGTCCGTGGGGTCTGTTTGGCGGATTGCCCGGCAAGCGCGCGGAATATCTTTTGAATCCCGACACCGACCCCAAAATCCTCAACTCGAAAAGCACGCACGAGCTCAAGCCCAACGACGTGGTGAGTTATCGCACCTGCGGCGGCGGCGGTTACGGCGACCCGCGCGAGCGCGATCCCGAAGCAGTCAGGCGCGATGTGCGCGAGGGAAAAGTGAGCGCGGAGCGAGCGCGGGAGGTGTATGGAGTTGATGTTGGAACAGATGCCTGATCAAATGACCATCCATCATTTCACCCCCACCCACTACCATCCCACCATCGGCTCGCACGCGCCCGTCCTCCATCTCGCAGACGGTGACACGGTCATTACGACGATGGTGGATGCGAACGGCTTTGACGCGCAGCTGCGCGATATCGGCGTGAACTCGAACCCGCAAACGGGTCCGTTCCATGTCGAGGGCGCGGAACCGGGCGACACGCTGGCTGTTACGTTGGACAAGATTGCGCCGAGCCGCACGTATGGTTGGACGCGCGCGGCGATTGCGACGAATGTGGTGGACCCCTTGTTTGTGTATCAGGTGCCCGAACGCATCAAAGCGGAATGGCGCGTGGATGGCGCGATGGGGACTGCAGCGCTGGTTGCTCCAATAACGGTGCTGGGCGATTTCAGCGTGCCGATCAATCCGATGCTCGGCTGTTTTGGGGTTGCGCCCAAAGATGGACAGGCGATTTCCACCGCCACTTCTGCCGAGCACGGCGGCAATATGGATTACAACGGATTTACGCAAGGGGTGACGGCATATTTTCCCGTCTTTGTGCCGGGGGCATTGTTTCATCTGGGCGATGGTCACGCGGCGCAGGGGGACGGCGAAATGGTGGGCACGGGCATCGAGATTTCGATGGACGTGCAGTTTACCGTGCGCGTGATCAAGAACAAGAATATTGGCACGGTGCGCGGCGAGAACGACGAATATATTTTTGCGGTCGGCAATGCGCGCCCGCTCGACCAGGCGACCCAGCACGCGACGACCGAAATGCTGCGCTGGCTGATGGAGGATTACGGGCTGGATATTGTTGCGGCGAGCGTCTTGTTAGGACTGTATGTGAAATATGATCTGGGCAACATGGTTGACCCCGCCTATACGATGGTGTGCAAGATGCCCAAGCGTGCGCTCGCGGGACTCGGTGCGGGTAAATGAGCAACCTCTCTCAGCCGATTCACGAAATTCGTTTTTTGTACGACCTGAAGGTGCCAATGTCCGACGGAGTGAAACTCTCTGCGGATGTGTATCTCCCGCGCGACGGCAAGTCGTTTCCGACCATGCTCTTGCGCACGCCGTACGAGTCCACGCTCGAAATGCACGTCGAGTGGGGCGTGTGGTGGGCAAAACGCGGGTATGCCTGCGTGATTGTGGATGACCGCGGACGTTTTGAATCGGAAGGCGTCTTTTATGCTTATCACGACGATGGTCCCGATGGACATGACACGATCGAATGGGTGGGCAACCAGTCGTGGTGCAACGGCAAGATCGGCATGAGCGGCAGGTCATACGGCGGCATTGTGCAGTGGCAAGCCGCACCCTATCGGTCAAAATACCTGACCGCCATCGCGCCGCAAGTGATCATGGGCGATTATTTTGCCGATTGTCACCGCATCGGCGGGGCGGTGCAGTGGGCGCTCACCGTGTTTGCCATGATCACGTTCTCGACCGCGGTCACGCTCACACAGCGCGGCAGCCGCCACATTTTTGGCAATCAGAAATTTTACCGCCACCTGCCGCTCATCACGGCGGATGTAAAAGCCATCGGGCGTGAGGTCCCGTTTTTCCGCGACTGGTTCACGCACGCGACGCGTGATGACTATTGGCAGCAGATCAACACGTTCACGCACCTTGACCGGATCAATGTCCCCGCCATTCAACAGGCGGCGTGGTATGACCCTTATACCGCGTCCATGCTGCGCGTCTATAACGGGCTGCGCGAGCGCGGCTATTCGGAACATGCGCGCAAGAATCAAAAAATCTATGTGATTCCGTGGACGCATCACATCCCCGAGAGCTCGAAACTGGGCGACCTCGATTTTGGTCCGACCGGGTATGTGGACTTGAACGCCGAGGATTTGCGCTGGTTCGACTATTGGCTCAAGGGTATTGATACGGGTATCATGTCCGAGCCGCCCATCAAAATATTCGTCATGGGCGAGAATGTGTGGCGCTTTGAAAACGAGTGGCCCCTCGCGCGCACTCGCTTCACCCCGTTCTATCTCCACAGCAACGGTCACGCCAACACGTTGTATGGCGATGGGACGCTGGACGAGCAAGCGCCGGGCAGTGAACCCGAAGACAAATACGCATACGACCCCGTCAACCCCGTCGCCACGCTCGGCGGCAACAATTCGACGTGGACGTTGATGAAGATGGCGGCAGACCAGGTTTTCCCGGGACCGATTGACCAGCGTCCGTTGGAGCGCCGCGATGATGTTCTGGTGTATACGAGCCGTGTGCTCGAGCAAGACCTGGAGGTGACGGGACCCATCGAGATGGTGTTGTATGCCGCTTCCTCGGCGGTGGATACGGATTTCACGGCGAAATTGATTGACGTGCATCCGAACGGTTTTGCGATTCATCTGGCGGAGGGTCTTTTGAGGGCGCGCCATCGCAAGAGCTTGGAGCGCGTCGAATTCTTGCAGCCGAACGAGGTCGAAGAGTATCGCATCGAGCTCGCGCCGACGAGCAATTTGTTCAAGACGGGACATCGCATCCGCGTCGAGATTTCGTCGAGCAATTTTCCGCGTTTTGACCGCAATTTGAACACGGGCGGCGACATTTTCCGCGATACCAGGATGAAAATTGCCCACCAGACCATCTTGCACAACAGCGCGTACCCCTCGCACATGCTTTTGCCCGTGATTCCGCGTTGATTGTTTGGTAGAGACGCAATATCTTGCGTCTCTACGGGGTTTATTTGTGATTGATTTTCGCACGGATGTGATGACGCTGCCGACCGGCGAAATGTGGGAGGCGATGCGGCGCGCGGAAATCGGTTGGACGCTGTATCGCCAGGACAGGGCGGTGAACGAGCTGGAAGAACGCGTCGCGGCGTTGTTGGGGAAACAAGCCGGTTTATTTGTGCCAACGTGCGGCATGGCAAATTTGCTCGGGCTGATGACGCTGGGGGAGCGCGGCACGCAAGCGGTGCTGGAAAGCAATTCGCACATTATCGCTTCGGAAGAGTGGGGTATTACGAGCATCGCAGGGCTTTATCCGCGTCTGGTGAGCGGCACGCGTGGGGTCATGTATCCTGTGGAACTGCAGGAAGCGATCATGGGAGCGCCGCGCACGCCCACGCACCAATCCAAAACGTCGCTCGTTTGTCTGGAGAACACGCATAATTTTGCGGGCGGGACCGTCCTGACGGCGTCGGAAACCGATTCACTGGCGCAGGTGGCGCATCAATACGGCGCGAGTGTGTATCTGGACGGGGCGCGCTTGTGGAATGCAGCAGCCGCGCTCAAGACGCCCGCGCACGAGCTGCTCGAAAATGTGGACGCGGTCGGAGTGAGTTTGAACAAAGGGCTGTGCGCGCCCTTTGGCGCGCTGTTTTGTGGCGCTTATGAAACAATCGCCGCCGCGCGGTTGAATGCCCGGCGCATAGGGGCGGCAAGCGTGCACAAGGCAGGCATTTTTGCCGCCGCCGCGCTGGTCGCGTTCGATACCATGTTGGACCGTTTGGACCTGGACAACCAACGCGCCCGGCGCCTTGCGAAACGGTTGGCAGATTATATCGAAATTGACATGACGACCGTCCAGACCAACATTGTTTTTGCCGACGTGGCACAGCACAACATCTCTTCACAGGAATTTGCCGCGCGTCTCGAAACGCTCGGTGTCCTCGTATATGCCCGCCCCGGCTCCCGCGTCCGTTTTGTTACGCATCGGATGATCGGAGATGACGAGGTGGAACGGGCAGTTCACGCCGTACGAAAAGTTTGTGAGGAATGATGGGCGGCGAAGGACGGACGACAAAGGACGAACGGCAAAGGACGAACGGCAAAGGACGAACAATAATCGAAAATCGAAAATCGAAATTCGAAAATCGAAATTCGAAATTCGAAATTCGAAAATCAGCAATCAGCAATCAGCAATCCCCAATCCCCAATCTCCCCATGGACCCCATTCTCTTTCAAGTCCTCGCCAGCGCATTGGTCGAAGCGACCGAGGAAATGGCGATTGCGCTCAAGCGCAGCGCGTATTCGACCAATATCAAGACGCGGCATGATTTTTCGTGCGCGTTTTTTGACCGCGCTCTGCGCACGGTGGCGCAGGCGTCGGGGCAGCCCGTGCATCTCGGCTCGCTGTCCGAATCGGTGCCGCGCGTCGTTCGCATGTATGGTCCGGAAAATCTGGGCGCGGGTGATGGGATTCTTTTCAACGACCCGTATATGGGCGGGGTGCATCTCAATGACATTACATTGATTTCGCCCGTTTACGCTGACGACGTGTTGATCGGATATGTCGCCAACCTCGCGCACCATGTGGATGTGGGCGGCGGCGCGCCGGGCAGCATCGGCGCGTTCCGCGAAGTGTTTCAGGAAGGGGTCATTGTGCCGGGCGTCAAGCTCGTCAAGCAGGGCAAGCTCGACGACGATATATTTCGCCTCGTGCTCGCCCAGATTCGCAGCAAGCGCGAGACGGCGGGAGATTTCCGCGCGCAGGTTTCTGCCAACATCACGGGCATCAAACGAATCGGGGCGCTGGCGGAACGTTACGGCGTTGACGTCCTCAACACCTTTATCGAAGAGCTGCTCGCCTATACCGAACGCCGCACCCGCGCCGAATTTTATCGCTTGCCTCACGGTGTCTACCGCGCCGAGGGAGTGGTGGACAATGACGGCTATGCCGGAGAGCCCGTTCAACTCAAGGCACAGGTCACGATTGATGCTGACGGCATCTTGTTCGACTTGACCGGTTCCGATCCCCAGCGGCGCGCGCCCGTCAACTCGACGTATTCGCAAACTTTTTCCGCGTGCGCGTACGTGTGCAAGAGTTTGATTGACCCCGACATTCCCGTCAATTCGGGCTTTTACAAACTGGTCAAAATGATCGCGCCGCTCGGCACGGTCACCAACTGCACCCCCCCCTCCGCGGTCGTTGGCGGCTGGGAAACGCACTCGCGGCTCTGCGAAGTGATTTTGCGCGCCCTCGCCGAGGCAATCCCCGGGCGCGTTCCGGCGGGCAGCAAGGGCATGATGGCGCAGGTCGCCTTTGGCGGCGTGGACCCGCGCGACGGCGAAATGTATGCCTATTACGAGGCGCTGGCGGGCGGGTATGGCGGGCGGCGAAGCAAGGACGGACCCGATGCTGTGCAAACGCACAGCCAAAATACCGAAAACGCGCCGATCGAAGAGAGCGAGCGCGGCTATCCCATCCGCATCCCGCGCTATGAACTGGTGGACGATTCGGACGGCGCGGGCAAATTTCGCGGCGGACTGGGTTTGCGCCGTGATTACCATTTCCCCGACCATGACGCCTCTTTTAGCATCCTTTCGGACCGTGACAAGTGGGGACCGCACGGGCTGTTTGGCGGGCGCTCGGGCAAAAAAGCGCACTATATTTTGATACGCGATGGGGAGGAAATCTCTCTCGGTTCCAAGACGACGGTGCAGCTCAAGGCGGGCGATACCGTCAGTTTTCAGTCGTGCGGCGGCGGCGGCTATGGCGACCCGCTCGAACGTGACCCGCAAATGGTTTTGAATGACGTGCGCGACCACAAGGTGAGCGTCGAACGGGCGCGCGACGAGTATGGAGTGGTGGTGGATACGGCGAACTGGGTTGTGAACGAGATAGAGACAGAACGGCTGCGCGCGAGCATTACTATCAAGTCCGGATACGCAGCCGGGATGGAAACGCGAATCCACGCGAATCACGCCTAATTTACGAATTCATATCAACGGCACGCATGGTTTGCGCTCAAGAAACGCCGTCCCGAAACATACGGCGAACTTTCAAGACTACTGTAACGGAACTCACACATGGCATATCGTTTGGGTATTGACATTGGCGGCACGTTCACGGACGCCACACTAATCAACGAAAAAACCGGCGCGACGCGCATCGCCAAAGTCTCGTCCACGCCGGGCGATCCCTCGGTCGCGTTTCTCCGCGTCAGCGAACGCATCCTGCGCGAGGCGGATGTGCCCGCGCAGGAGGTGCGTTATGTGGTGCACGGGACGACTGTGGCGACGAACGCGATTATCGAAGGCAAAATCGCGCGGACCGGGTTTGTCACGACCGATGGCTTTCGCGACATGCTCGAAATCGCGCGCCAGATTCGCCCCTCGCTGTATGATTTGCAGTTTGAAAAACCAAAACCGCTCGTCCCGCGCTATCTGTCATTCGGCGTGCCCGAACGACTCGATGCGCGCGGCAGCGTCCTGACGGAACTGGACGTGAACGCGATGCGCGAGGTCGCGGTCCGGCTGCGCGCCGAAAAGGTCGAAGCGGTCGCCGTGTGCTTTTTGCACGCGTATTTGAACCCCGCGCACGAAAAAATCGCGGGCGAAATCCTGACCGAGGTGTTTCCCGAAGCGGTGGTCTCGCTCTCGTCCGAGGTCGCGCCCGAAATCCGCGAATACACCCGCGCCAGCACGACGATTATCAATGTGAGTTTGCGCCCGCTGGTCGGACGTTATCTGCAAAACATCGAGGACCGTCTGCGCGCGGCGGGAGTGCAGGCAGAGCTGCTGGTGATGCAGTCGAGCGGCGGTGTCTTTACTTTTGCCGCGGCGTCCGAAAAACCCGTGTTTATCGTCGAATCGGGTCCGGCGGCGGGCGTTATTGCGGCGACCTATTTGGGCAGCGCGCTCGAACGCAAGAATATTCTTTCGTTCGATATGGGCGGCACGACGGCGAAAGCGGGGATGGTGCAGGATGGCTCGCCGCGTGTGACCAAAGATTACGAAGTGGGCGCGGCGGCGCGGGCGGGGCACGGCAGCGGCAAAGGTTCGGGCTACCCGATTCGTACGCCCGTCATTGACCTGGTCGAAATCGGCGCGGGCGGCGGCTCGATTGCCTGGGTGGATTCCGGCGGCGCGCTGCGCGTCGGTCCCCACAGCGCGGGCGCTGACCCGGGACCTGTATGTTACGGCAAGGGCGGGACGGAACCGACGATCAGCGATGCCAACCTCGTGCTCGGGCGCATCAATCCCAAATTCTTTCTCGGCGGCGAGATCGAGCTGGACATTGCCAAATCGCGCCAGGCGATTAAAGAAAAATGCGCCGACAAACTGGGCATGGATGTTGTCACGGCGGCGAACGGCATCATCGAGATTGCCAATGCGGCGAGGGTGAATGCGCTGCGCCTCGTCTCGGTGCAGCGCGGTTATGACCCGCGCGAGTTTACGTTGATTGCTTTTGGCGGCGCGGGACCGCTGCACGCAAACCGCATCGCCGCAGAAATGCAAGTGCCGACCACGCTGATTCCGATGTCGCCGGGCATTTTTTCGGCGCTCGGGCTGCTCGTCACCGATCTCAAGCACGATTATGCGACGACGATGATTCGTCGGGTGGATGCGCTCGATACGCGCGAGATTCAAGAGGCGTTTGAAAAAATGTCGCGCGAGGGGCACGCGATGCTCTTGCGCGAGGGCGTTGCCGAGAACGATGTGCAGTTTTCGCGACAGGTGGAAATGCGCTACGTGGGACAAAGTTACGAGCTCGCGCTGGCGCTGCCAAATCACGAACTCGCCATTGACGAAATCGCGGGTCTGCTCGACCAATTCCATCGCGCCCACGAGCGCGCCTACGGGTTTAGCGCGCCGACCGAGCCGACCGAATTTGTGAATCTGCGATTGACGGCGATGGGCAAGATCAGCAAGCCCGAGCTTCACGAATTGAAAAATATGAATCCCGACGCATCGCTCGCGCGCAAAGAGGCGCGGCAGGTCTATTTTGCCGAAGCGAACGGATATGTGGACTGTGCGATTTATGACCGCTACAAGTTGGGCGCAGGCGCGCGCGTGCAAGGACCTGCGGTGGTGGAAGAATTTGATTCGACGGTGGTGATTCATCCCGAATATCACGCTGATGTGGACAGGTATGGCAACCTTTTAATAGAAAGGGACTGATAATGCCGGATTTAGAATCTTCATCAGTCACATCTTTCCAGCGAGATACTGCGGACAGACTTCGAGGAATTTTTGCGCAAGATTCGGTTGTAGTTGAATGGCAAGCAATGCGGGGAGAACATGGGCTTTATTCGCCGAGGGTCGACATTGCAGTTGGTCCTTTCGCAATCGGTCGGGGAGAACAGCTCACGAAAGAATACGACCGTTTGATGTCCCGGCAACGGCGATTGCTCAGGGCGTTGATTGGTTTTCATAATACGAATATCCAACACATTACAAACGCAAATCTCGTTACTTTGGAGCATTTAAAAACAGCGAATTGGAATGCCCGATGCTTTTTGGCGATAGAAATTGAGAACAAGACAACTCGCAAACACCTGATGGGGAGCGCAATAAATGCCGCCGCTCTTGGGAGGATTGGTGTAGGCGTAGCATGGAATCAAGATGTACTGAGGTCATTTACAAGAATGCTCGCATATTTGCAATTTCTAAAGCAAGTAGACAAGCCCACATTCAACACGACAAACCTATTGATTGCAGATGTGTCGCAATTACAAAGCGCATTGGTGCAGGCAGTAAATGAGTAATACCGCAGACATTGTGATCATCGGCGGCGGTGTGATGGGCGCATCCATCGCGTGGAATTTGAAAAAACGCGGCGCAGGCAAGGTAATCCTGCTCGAACGCGACAATTTCGCCACGGGAGCGACGGGCAAATCGTCCGCCATCATCCGCACGCATTATTTGCACCCTGTGCTTGCGCGCATGGCTCTCCACGCGCGGAAAACGTTCGAGCATTTTGGCGAGACCGTCGGCGGTGAACCCGGGTTTCACAATACGGGCTTTATCGCCATTTCTGCTCCCGGCGACGAGGAAACGGCGCGGGAAGTCGTGGTGATGAACAACGACGCAGGCATTCGGGCGCAGGTATTGACGCCCGGCGAACTGCACGCGCTCGAGCCGCGCCTCGATGCTTCGCCCGAATTTACCGGCGCTGCCGTGTGGGAACCCGATTCGGGTTATGCGGACCCGGTCCTCACCGCGCAATCGTATGCTGCCGCCGCGCGTGACCTGGGCGTAGAGATTCGCGTCGGCGCGGCGGTCTGCGCCATTCGCGCGAACGGACGCGTGAACAGCGTCAAGACCGACCGCGAGACCATTCAAACAGAAAAGGTGATTGTCGCGGCGGGCTATCGCACGCGCGATCTGGTTGCGCCGTTGGGGTTTGACGCGCCACTGACGCCCGTGCGGCACACGATGGCGGTGATCCGGCGCACCAAAGATTTTGGCGCGATGCCGCCGATTGTTTCGGACCGCGTTTTTGGGGTTTATTCGCGCCCGGATGTGGGTGACCTGACCTTTGTCGGCACGACTGCGCCGTATGACGGCGACATTGATTACGCGGTCGAGAGCGAACGCCCTGCCGATGGCACGCATGTGCAGAATCAAGCCGAACGGTTTCTGCGACGTTGGCCCTCGCAGCAAGCGGCGGCGCTGCGCCAGGGGTTTTCTGGCGTCTATGACTGTTCCGCCGATTTGCAGCCGTTGCTCGGCCCCATTCCGGATGTGCAAGGGGTGTATATTGCCTGCGGGTTCAGCGGGCATGGATTCAAGCTAAGCCCCGTCGTCGGCGAAATGATGGCGGACCAAGTACTGGGCAATCCGAGCACGCCGGTTGACATTACGTTCTTCGACCCCGCGCGCTTTTTGCGAAACGAGCCGATCAAGATGCAGTTCTCTTATTCGAGCCAGACCCTTTGAGATGAACAAGCCGTCCGACGCCCAGTACGATATCTTGCTCGCCCGCGATGTCATGATGCCGACGCGCGATGGCACGCGGCTCGCGTCCGATGTATATCGTCCCGCCAGGGATGGCGAGTTTGTCGCGGGCGCGTTCCCGACGATCTTGTGTCGCACGGCGTATGACAAAGCCGCGCCGCGCTATGTGGATTACGGCGAATACTTTACCCCGCTCGGTTATAACGTCGTCTTGCAAGATGTGCGCGGGCGGCACCGGTCCGAGGGCACGGGCGAGTATCATCACATTGTCAACCCGCACGAAGGACGCGATGGATATGACACGGTCGAATGGATTGCCGCGCATCCGTGGTCGAATGGCAAAGTGGGGACGGTGGGCAGTTCGTATCCCGGCGTGATGCAAATTCACATGGCGCTGAGTCGTCCGCCGCACTTGACTGCCATCTGGCCCGATGTGGTGCCCATCAACATGTTCGAGCATCAATCGCGCATGGGTGGGGCGATGGCGCTGCAAATGTTTGGCGCGCTGTTTGTGCACGCGCACGACGCGCAGGAAATTCGCGGCGACGCGGCGAAAACCGACCGCATTCTGGACGCGATGGAGCACATGCGCGACATGATGTACACCATGCCGTTCAAGCGCGGGCGCACGCCGCTGTCGGTCGTCCCCAACCTGGAAAACATTCTGATTGATTACTATACGCGCGGCGTCTATGACGAATTTTGGGCGCAAGAGGCGAACGATCTCGAACGCTATTTTGACCGCCACGCCGATGTGCCCGCGACGTTTACGGGCGGCTGGTACGATTTATTTGGCATCGCCACGCCGCGCTATTACAACACGATGCGCCGTCAAAACAAGTCAACGCAGCGGCTGATCATGGGTCCGTGGACGCATACGGGGATGCGCGCGGGCGTGTCGTTTTCGGGCGATCTGGACTACGGCGCGGCGGGGACGTGGGGGCTGGAAAAATATTTTGCCGAACAGCGACGCTTTTTTGACCGCTGGCTCAAGGAGGTCTCGAACGAGAGCGAGAATGACCCGCCGGTAGAGATTTTTGTCATGGGCGGCGGCGACGGGACGCGCACGAAACTCGGCAAGCTCAATCACGGCGGTCGGTGGCGCGTCGAACAGGAATTTCCGCTGGCGCGGGCACAGGACACGACGTATTATCTGCGCGCGGATGGCTCGCTCAAAACCGACCCGCCCGCCGCACAGAACGCCGACCGCACCTTTACCTTTGACCCCAACCATCCCGTTCCCACCATCGGCGCGGCGTGTAGTGGGTTTATCGAGTTGGTCGAGTTGAGCGACAAACTCGATCCTTTTTGGAGCAAGAGCGTTGCGCCGCCATTGCGGTTCAACAGCATTGTGTTGGAGGGTGCGGCGCACCAAAAAGAGGGACCGCACATTGTCGGGGCAAGACCGCCGTATCTGACGCTCGATACGCGTTCCGATATTCTGGTCTTTCAAACCGAGCCGCTGGAAACGGATGTAGAAGTCACAGGTTTCATCACGGTCAAGCTGTGGGTCTCGTCCGATGCCCGCGACACGGATTTTACCGCCAAACTGATTGACGTGTATCCGCCAAACCGCGATTACCCCGAGGGCTATCATCTCAATCTCACCGATTCGATTCTGCGTGCCCGTTTTCGCAATGGGTTTGACCGCGAAGAGTTTTTGACGCCCGGCGAAATCGTGCTGCTTTCGCTCGACCTCGCGCCGACGAGCAATCTGTTTCAAAAGGGGCACCGCATTCGCGTGGATATATCCGGCAGCAACTTTCCGCGATTCGACGTCAATCCCAACACGGGCGAACCGATGGGCCGCCACACGCACAGCGTCGTCGCCCACAACACCGTCTATTGCAATTCCGAATATCCGTCGCACGTTGTGTTACCAATTATCCCAGAACTACAAAGGACGACGAACGACGAATGACGAACGTCAATCAGAAATCAAAAATCATCAATCATCAATCTTTGATCCAGTCTCCAATTCTCAAAAATATGCGCCAAGTCAACTTTTCTTTTACTCGCTGTCAGTTCGGGGTCGCGTCGCGCGATGTGACTCCACCGCTCGGCATCTATGCGCGTTCGTGGGGCGCCGCGCCGCACGATCGGATGGATGGGGTGCATCGTCCGTTTCAAACGACGGCGGCGCTGTTCAAATCGAACGATGGGGGCGTCGAACTCGCCCTTGTAGCCCTCGATCTCGGCTGGTTTCAGGACCAGGAGGACGAGAACGCTCTCCGCGCCGCCATTCACGCGCGCACGGGTCTGAACGTGCCTAACCTTTTGATCAATCTCTCGCACACGCACGCCGGACCGAATATGGTCTCGTCGGCGTCCGACAAGCCGGGGGTGGAATATGTCAAGCCCCACCTCGCGCACATCGCCAATCAGATCAGCGATGCGATTCTCGAAGCGCGCAACCGGATGCAAAGCGCGTGGGTCACATATGGCTATGGTCGCTGTTCGCTCGCCAAAAACCGCGACTGGTATGATGAAGGGCAAGGACGCTGGGCGTGCGGTTACAACCCGACAGGTCATGCGGACGATACCGTGCTGGTGGCGCGCGTGACCAACGATGACGACAAGATTCTGGCGACGCTGGTCAATTACGCATGCCATCCCACGACGCTGGCATGGGACAATCATTTGCTCTCGCCCGATTTTATCGGCGCGACGCGCGAGATTCTGGAGCGAGAATTTGGAGCGCCCGCATTGTTTTTACAGGGCGCGTCAGGAGACCTGGGACCACGTGAAGATTATGTGGGCGACGCGGCAGTCGCAGACATGCACGGGCGCAATCTCGGTTATGCCGCCGCCGCGGCGTTGAGCGGACTGCCTCCACCCGCGCAGACGTTTGTCTATACGGGGATTTTGATGTCGGGCGCGGACCTGGGGACGTGGGAATATCGCGGCATCACCGACGCGCAAAAAGCGAACGCCGAACAAATCTCGGCGCAGGAATTGATCGTGGACTTGCCGCGCAAGGAACTGCCGTCGGTTGTCGAGCTCCAGGAGCGCTATGACGCCGAAACGAATCGCAAAGAAAAAGAGCGTCTCTTTCGACGCATGTATCTCGCCCGCGCGATGGGTCAAGACAAGGACTATAAAATGCCAATGTGGCTCTGGCGGCTCGGCGATGCGGCAGTGGTCGCCGTGCCGAACGAACTCTATGCCTCGTTCCAGGAAACCCTGCGCGCAAAATTTCCCGACACGCCGCTCCTGGTGTTGGGCGTGACGAACGGCGCTCTCGGTTATTTGGCGCCTCAAGAGACCTATGGCAAGGGCTTGTATCAGGAATGGCAGTCGCCGTTTGCGGCGGGGTGTTTGGAAAAGACGACCGAGGAAGCGGAGAAAGGCGTCGAAGGCCTATTCTCCTGAATTCGCGGCTATAGCAGAGCGCCATACAACCATCGTCGCTTCACGACTCTGTAATTCGCGGCGAATGATCGGGTCAACATTCTCATCGAGCAGGTAGCGCATAGTCATGCCGGTTGCGAGTTTTTGCGGTCTGCCATCTGCTCGCGGAGATGAATGAGCACCGGCGGCGGATTTCGGTCTTGCTCAGCGCGAGCATTTTCTCGCCAAATCAGCCAGTCTCGCATGTATGCATTGATGGTTTCACGATTCCGCAAATAGTACAGAATTGTGGCATAAATCTGCTCCAATTCAAGGGACGGATAACGCTGGGCGATTTGCTCGGGCGTGCGCTCTCGAAACAGATAATCATACAGCACAGATTCGATACCGATGCGATGCCCCTTGATGCGAATATCATCGGGCGCATTTACGTCAAAATAGTCTTCGAGTTGCATGGTTTCGCCTCTCGTTGAGAATTATACAATAGATGTTTGTCGCCGACATTCAGACGCCTGCGCTGATTCTCGACCTTGACGCCATGGAGCGCAATCAGGCGCGGATGACGGATTTTTTCAAAACCACCACTGCGAAACTGCGCCCGCACACCAAGACGCATCGGACGCCCGCGCTCGCAAAAATACAAATCGCGACAGGCGCGCAGGGGATTTGCTGCGGCAACCTGGGTGAAGCGGAGGTAATGGTCCGCGCGGGCATCCTCGATGTGCTGGTGACCAAAGAAATCGTCCAGCTGCAAGAATTGGCGCTCGCGGCGGAACTGGCGCGCGATTCCGAGCTCATGGTTGTCGTTGACAATGCCGAAATCGCCTCCAAACTCTCGCAAGCGGCGGTCAAGTCAGGGGCGCGCGTGAGGGTGCTGATGGAAGTGGATGTGCGTTTGAATCGCGCGGGCGTCGCGGTCGGCGAACCTGCAGCGCAGTTGGCAAGGCAGCTCAATGTGATGCCGGGTCTGCGCCTGGAAGGAGTGATGGGCTATGAAGGTTCGATGCACAATCTTGACGCCGCGCAGCGCGAGCGCGCTTGCCGCGAATCGGTTGCCAAATTGCTGGACACGGTTGCCCGGATCGAGCGCGCGGGCATTCCGGTCAAGATTGTGAGCGTCGGCGCCTCTTCGACCTACCGGACAGCGGCGACGATTCCGGGCGTGACCGAAATTCAGCCCGGTTCGTATCTGACGGGCGATGCGCGGTATGCGACGGAATGGTCAGATTTTGAATGTGCGATCAGCGTGCTGACCACGGTTGTGAGCCGACCCTTGCCGAACGTGATTACCACGGATGCGGGACTCAAAAAGATCACGAGCGATGCGGGACTGCCGCTGGTCAAGCATGAACCAGGGCTGACCTGCGCGGCGTTGAATGAAGAGCATTGCATTTTGAAACGCGGGGCATCGGCGCGCGATATCCAAGTGGGAGAGAAACTCGAATTGATTCCGTTTCATGGCGGCACGACCATCAACCTGTATGAGCGGATGTATGGCATCCGCAGCGGGCAGGTCCAAGCTGTATTTGAAATTTCGGCGAGAGGGAAATAAATGACGACACGAATTGGCGCGGATGTGGGTGGAACGTTTACCGATGTGGTCTTGATTGATGACAAGGGCGCGGTTTGGACGCACAAGGTGTTGTCCTCGCCGCCCAATTTCCAGCAAGCGGTGTTGGACGCGACCGGGCATCTGCTTCGCGAGACCAACACGCCCGGTGATATGGTGAGCGCGGTCGCTCACGGCACGACGGTGGCGACGAACGCGGTGTTGGAACATCGCGGCGCACACACGGCTCTGCTCACGACCCGCGGCTTTCGCGATGTGTTGGAGCTGCGCCGCATTCGCGCCCCGCAAATGTATGATCTCTTTTGGGAAAAACCCGCGCCGCTCGTCGAGCGCTATTTGCGCCTGGAAGTGAACGAGCGGATGGGCGCGAACGGCGAGGAACTGGAACCTGTGGACGAGAGCCAGGTGCGCGAACTGGCGGCACAGCTGCGCGCGGAAAATGTCGAGTCGGTCGCCGTGTGTTTGCTCCATTCTTATGCCTTTCCGCAGCACGAAAAACAAATCGGCAAGCTGTTGGCGGAGCTCTTGCCGGGTGTGCCCGTTTCGCTCTCGCATGAAATCCTGCCCGAACGGCTGGAATACGAACGCACGGCGACTACCGTGGTGAACGCCTATGTGCGCCCCATCATGTCGGGTTATCTGGCTGAATTGCGCGGCGGGCTGGGCGCACAGAGCATCGAGGCGCCGCTCTTGATCATGCAGTCGGCGGGCGGTCTGACGCCCGAGCAGGACGCGGCGGTGCGTCCCGTCTATGTGCTGGAATCGGGACCCGCTGCGGGTGTGCTGGCGGCGGGGTTTATCGCGGGGCAGTTGGGTCTGCCTAATGTGATTACACTGGATGTGGGCGGGACGACGGCAAAAGCATCGCTGATCGAAGAGGGCCGCATCGCCTACAGTCCCGAATACGAAGTCGGCGCGAATCTTTCGGCGGGCAACCGGCTCGTCGGTGGTGGTGCGGACCGTATCCGCGCTCCCAGCATTGATATTGCCGAAGTGGGTTCGGGCGGCGGCAGTATCGCCGCGCTGGACCGCGCGGGCGGTTTGCGGGTGGGACCACAGAGCGCAGGCGCGCTGCCGGGTCCTGCGTGTTATGGGCGTGGCGGCGTCGAGCCGACCGTGACCGATGCGAATGTGGTGCTTGGCTATATTCGTGAGGGCAAATTGGCGAACGGCGGCGTGAGCGTGGACATGGAAGCTGCGCGCCGCGCGATTTATGACTATATAGCCAAGCCGTTGGGCATGGACGTGCTGACGGCGGCAGAAGGGGTTCATCGGATTGCCAATGCGCGCACGATGCGCGCCTTGCGCGCCGTTTCGACCGAACGAGGGCGCGACCCGCGCGAATTTGTGTTGATGGGGTTTGGCGGCTCGGGACCGGTGCATGCAGCAGGGCTTGCATACGAGCTGGGCAACCGCCGCGTGATCGTGCCGCCGCTGCCGGGTCTCTTTAGCGCGTTCGGCTTGCTTGTTTCCGGCGTCGAGCATCACGCGGTGCGCAGCTGCCTGCTCTCGGGTGACGCTTTGAACGCGCACGCGCTGCAAACCATCCGACAAGAGCTGCAAGCGCAGCTGCTCACACAGTTTCAACACGAAGGGTTCCGCGCCGACGAGTTGAATCTGACATGCGCGGTGGATGTGCGCTTTTTGGGTCAAGCTTCAGAGATCCGAATCCTGCTCGATACGGTGATGGGCGCGACCGCACAAGAATGGGACGCCGCGCCGTTTACCGAAAACACAATCAAGGCGCTCTATGCGGCGTTTGTCTCGGAACACGAACGATTGTATGGGCATCGCTCCGACAAGGACAATTTGATGCAGGTGATTGCGGTGCGCGTGGTCGGCAGGGCGCATTCGGGCGCGGGGACGATTGATCTGAACACGCGCGCGTCGAGTAACGCGTCAGGCAACGGCAATAAAACGAGGCGCGCCTATTTTGGCGCAAGGGTCGGCGTTGCGGATACGCCTGTGATCACCCGCAGCGCGTTGAGCGGAACGATGCCGGGACCGCTGTTGATTGACGAATACGACTCGACCACTGTCGTGCCGCCTCAAGCTAAAGCAAAACGCGATGAACTTGGTAACATTGTCATCGAATTCGCGTGAGCTTTTTGGAGCAAAAACAATGTCTGTAGACCTAATCACTCGCGAAATTGTTCAACATGCGCTCGCGGCGGCGGGCGATGAAATGGCGGTGGCGCTGTATCGCACTGCCTATTCGACGATCGTGCGCGATTGTCTGGATTATTCGACCTCGCTGACGAATGCCGAGGGCGAAATGATCGCCCAGGGTGTGACGATTCCCTTTCATCTGGGCGCGGTCCCTTCGGCGATGGAAACGCTGTTCAAGAAATTCGGCGATGACATCAACCCGGGCGATGTGTTTATTCTCAATGACCCGTTTGACGGCGGGATGCACATTCCCGACATTTTTATCGTCCAGCCGATTTTCTGGGAGGACCGCCGCGTCGCGTTCGCCGTTTCCACCGCGCATCACCTCGATCTGGGCGGACGTTTGCCGGGCAGCTCGGCTTGCGACAATACCGAAATTTTTCAGGACGGCTTTCGGATGCCGTGGCTCAAACTGTATCGCGAGGGCGTGGCGGACGAAGCGATTTTTACGCTGCTGCGCGCGAATGTGCGCCTGCCGCATCTCACTCTCGGGGACATTTATGCCCAGCTCGCCGCGTGTCATATCGGCGAGCGCGCGATTCATGATTTGATTCGCCGGTATGGGGTCGAGACGTTTATCACCTGCGCCAATGATTCGATTGCCTATACCGAGAGACTGCTGCGCGCGGAAATCGCCTCGTGGAAGGATGGGTCATCGTCCTTTACCGATTACATGGATAATGACGGGCTGGGCGGCGGACCCGTCAAGATTCATGTCACGATCACCAAAAAAGGGGATGGTCTGACCGCCGATTTCACCGGCTCGTCCCCGCAGATTCGCGGCGCAATGAACAGCACGCTTTCGTTTACCGCTTCCGTCGTTGCCATGTGCGTGCGGGCGGTCGCACAGCAGGATATTCCCAACACGGCAGGCATGTTCAAACCGTTGACGATCATTGCCCCGCCTGGCACGGTCGTGAATTGCGTCATGCCGGCTGCCTCTTCGATGCGCGGCGTCACCGGGTTTCGTGTGGGCGACACTGTGTTTGGCGCGCTGTCGGGTCTCTTGCCCGACCGCGTACTCGCCGCCGGTGAAGGCGGCAATACGCTGGTCATTATCGGCGGTCAGCGCGCCGATGAATCGCGGTATATCTTTTATGAATTGATGGCGGGCACGTGGGGCGCGCGTCCCGACCGCGACGGGAACGATGGGCTGTGCAATCCGGGCAACGTGGCGGCAAACATCCCCATCGAACAGGCAGAGACGGAATATCCCGTGCGCGTGGAACGATACGGGTATGTTCCCGACACCGGCGGGGCGGGCAAGTATCGCGGCGGGCTTGCGATCGAGCGCGAATGGCGGCTGCTGCACGGCGAAGCGCATCTGGCGATCCGCTCAGACCGCCGCGAATACGCGCCATATGGTTTGTTTGGCGGCAAATCAGGTCGAGGGACGATCAATATTTTGAAACACGAGGACGGCGACGAGGTCCTGCCGACGATGATTTCCACCTCGATCAAGGCGGGCGAATTGATCTATCACCGCCTCGCGGGCGGCGGCGGCTTTGGGGACCCGTTTGCCCGTGCCACGGAATTGGTGGCGCGCGATTGTAAAAACGGCAAGATTTCGATGGATGCCGCGCGCCGCGAGTATGGCGTGGTGGTGAACGAAAAAACGTTCGAGGTGGATGAGGCGGCGACAGCCCACGCGCGTGGCAACCCACCGGGTGCGAGTTAGCATAGGCAAGGAAACGCGAATCTGCGCGAATCTCAAGTTCGATTACATTCGCAATGATTCGCGTAAATTCGCGTTTCCATCCCTCTTGACATTCGAAACAATGTCACAACAGCAATACTCTTGACAAGTGACTGACCGAATCCTAATCCGCAGCGGGACCATTCTCGACGGCTCGGGCGCGCCGCCGTTTCGCGGGGATGTGTTGATCGAGAATGGGCGCATTGCCGATATAAGCCATGACGCGTCGGACATTGATGCCGCCTCGCAGAATGGCCAAGTGATAAAAGCGGCGGGCTTGTATGTCGCGCCCGGTTTTATTGACACGCACATTCACACCGACATACAACTACTCATTGACCCGCAGCAAGAGGCGAGTCTGCGGCAGGGCGTGACGACGCACACTATCGGGCAGGACGGAATCAGTTTTGCGCCCGCCTCGCCCGCGACGATGGCATACATGCGCGATTATTTTGGCGCGATCAACACCATTCCCGATCTGGACTGGAATTGGTCGAGCGTGCAGGAATATCTCGCGCGCTTGAACGGGAGGACCGCCGTCAACGTGGCGTATCTCGTGCCGCACGGCAATCTGCGGATGGAAGCGATGGGGCTTGCGCCGCGGAAGGCGACCCGCGACGAGATCAAGACGATGCAAACGTTTGCGGCGGCGGGGATGCGCGAGGGCGCAAAAGGATACTCGACCGGGCTGGATTATTTGCCCGGCGCGTATGCGGACACGAACGAACTCGTTCGCATCGCGGAAACGGTGCGAGAGCACGGCGGCGTTTATGTCACGCATATGCGTATCAACAAGCTGGGGCTTTTGGACTCGATGCGCGAAGCATTTGCCATCAGTCGCGCGAGCGGGGTCCCCCTGCACATTTCGCATTTGAACGGGCGCGCCGACGAAATTTTGCCTTTGTTGAATCAAGCCGAACAGGAAGGCATTGATTTTACGTTCGAGTCGTATTGTTATCTCGCCAGCTGCACGATTCTTGCGATGCATGTGCTGCCCGAGTGGGTGCAGGAGGGCGGACCCGCGCCGACGGTCGGGCGTTTGCGTGACCCGAACGTGCGCAAGAAATTGCAAGGGTGGTTTGAAATGCCCGAGCGCGGGCTGGACCAACTGCAGTTGTCGTATGTGCCGAATCACGCGGACGAAGAGGGGCTGCGCCTGTTGGATGCGGCAGAGCGCGCGGGATTGACGCCGACCGATTTTATTTGCGAGCGGCTGGTGGAAACGGGGATGCAAGTGTGCGCCATTGCGTACCAGACCAACAAGCGCACCGAGCAGGATATGGTGACCCTGATGCAGCATCCCGCGCACATGGCAGGGAGCGACGGGATATTTTCGGGCGGCAAACCACACCCGCGCGGCTGCGGCTGTTTTGCGCGGTTTCTGGCGTACCACACCCGGGCGCGCGGCGACTATGCATGGGCGCAAGCCATTTGGCATTTGAGCGGACATGCGGCAAAGCGATTTGGGCTGGACAAGCGCGGGCAGCTCCAACGCGGCTTTGCGGCGGATGTTGTGGTTTTTGATCCCGCGCAGCTGCGCGACCGCGCCACCTTTGAAAGTGGCAAACAGTATGCGACAGGAATGGAGCATGTGATTGTGAACGGCAAACTCGCATTGACCAACGGGCAGGTGACCGGAACGTATGCAGGACGTGTGGTGTGAATGAGCCAAGAGAGCGTATTGATTCGCAACGGCACGATCATGGATGGGACGGGCAGCGCGCCCTTTCTCGCTGATCTGCTCGTGGAAAACGGTCGCATCGCCGAGATATTTCGCGATGCGTCACTTAGCCCCCGGTCCCCGGACCTGATGCCTTTGGACGCTGCCGGTCTGGTCGTCGCGCCGGGCTTTATTGACATTCACAGTCATTCCGATTTCACACTCGTCGCAGACCCGCGCGCGGTGAGTTCGATATCGCAGGGCGCGACGCTTGAAGTGATCGGCAACTGCGGGCACGGCTGTGCGCCAGTTACGGACCCGGCGCAGTTTTCGGGCAACATTTACGGGTATCGTCCCGATGTAGAAATCCACTGGCACAGCGTGGGCGAATATCTGGACCGCGTCGCGCAGTTGAAACCGTCGGTCAATGTCGCCGCGCTCGTCCCGAACGGAAATTTGCGACTGGCGGTCGCGGGACTCGTAGACCGTCCTTCGACGCGCGCCGAATTGGACAGGATGCAAGCGCTGCTCGCCGAGGGGATGCAAGAGGGCGCATTTGGTTATTCGACCGGGTTGGAATACGGACCCGAGCGGGCGTGCCCTGAAGAGGAAATCGCCGCGCTGGCGCGCGTTGCCGCCAAATACGGCGGATTCTATGCCACGCACACGCGCAATCAGGGCGACGGCGCAGAAGCCGCGATCGAGACGATTGCGGAAGCGGTCCGTACCGGCGGAGCTGCCGACATTCCGCTGCAAATCTCACACATTTCGATTGTGTCACGCCTGGCGCATGACGGTCACTGGGCGGTCCAAAAGGCGCTGGAGCAGGTGGACGTGGCGCGCGGGCGCGGGCAGGATGTGACGTTTGACATGCACACGCGGCTCTTTGGCACAACCAATCTCAGCGAGGCGCTGCCGCCGCAGGCGTTGGAGGGCAGCACGCGCGAAATTGCCGCGCGGCTGAGTGACCCGGCGACGCGGCGCGAACTGAAAAAATACAACAGCATCATTACCGCGCTCGCCCGCGACGATTGGAGCCGCATCGTCATTTTCGATTCCAAACTCGACCCCGAAATCTCGCGCCAAAGCATTGCCGATATCAGCGCCGCGCGGGGGACCGAACCGTTCGACACCATTTATGACATTTTGCTCGCGCATGTCGAAAACATTCACGAGTTGATGATCATTGCTTTTGCCTATAACGAAAATGACATTCGTCCCGCGTTCAAACATTCACTTTGCATGGTCGGGTCGGATGCCACGGCGCTGGCGACGGATGGGCTGCTCGCGGGCACCTCGTTTCACGGCGCGTTCACATGGGCGGGCTGGTACTATTCTCATTTTGTGCGCGATACGCGGACGTTCACACCGCAGGAGGCGATTCGACGCATGACCTCGCTGCCCGCCTCGCGGCTGGGTCTCACCGACCGCGGAACAATCAAACAGGGCGCATACGCCGATCTCGCCATTTTTGACCCCGAAACTTTTGCCGAACGCGGCACGACGTTCGAGCCGAATCAAACCGCGCAGGGGATGCGACATGTGATGGTGAATGGGGTGTTGGCAGTGCGCGATGGGCAACTCACCGGACAGCGGTCCGGACAGGTGCTCAAGCACAACTGATTTCCACAAGACTCTTGCCTGCGAATCGTTGTCACGCACAGCGTGACAACGATTCGCAGGGAACGACCGACGGACACATTGATGAGCGTCTCGCAATCTGAATTTGGCATCAATATTTCCAAAGATGTAATGATTCCCATGCGCGACGGGGTGCGTCTCGCGGCAGACATTTATCGTCCCGCGCGGGAGGGCGAGATTGTGCCGGGCAAATATCCGACCATTCTCATCCGCACGTCGTATGACAAAGCGGCTGCGCGCTATGTGGACACGATCGCCAATTTCTTTACGCCGCGCGGTTATGTGACGGTGCAGCAGGATTTGCGCGGGCGCTACAATTCCGAGGGGCGCGGGCAGTATTTTCATGTTGCAAACGTTCACGAAGGCGAGGACGGCTATGACACTATCGAGTGGATTGCCGCGCAGAGTTGGTCAAACGGCAAAATCGGCATGGTGGGCAGTTCGCATCCCGGACTGATCCAACTTGCTGCCGCGCTCCAACGTCCCCCGCACCTCACGGCGATCTGGCCCGATGTGGCTCCGACAAACCCCTACGAGCACGAGATGCGGTGGGGCGGCGCCATGCAGCTGCACATGTTTGGCGCGCTTTTTTTGCACGCGCAGGACTCGCAGGCGGCGCGCGAGGACCCCGCCATCTATAACGTTATTTACGAAGCGATGAAGGGTATGCGCGAGCTGGTGTACGCCACGCCGTTCAAGCCGGGGCATACGCCCCTGCGCGTCGTGCCCGAACTGGAGCAGACGCTCTTTAATTACTATTATCGCGGCGCGTATGACGAGTTCTGGTCGGCAGAGTATATGGACTATACGGCGTATTATGACCGCATCGCCGACATTCCCGGCACGTTCAGCGGCGGTTGGTGGGACCCCTTTTCGATTGCGACCACCAAGCATTTTGCGGCGATGACGAAACAGAACAAGACGCCACAGCGCATGATCATTGGTCCGTGGACGCACATGGGGATGCGCGGCGTCAACATGTCGTTTGCGGGCGATGCGGATTTTGGTCCCGCCGCGGTGTGGGGTTTCGAACGCTACAATGCCGAGCGTCTGCGTTTTTTTGACCGCTGGCTCAAGGGCATCGAAAACGAGATTGAAAAGGACGCGCCGATCAAGATGTTTGTGATGGGCGGCGGAGACGGAACCAGAAACGCGGCGGGACGCATCAATCACGGCGGCGCGTGGCGCGACGAGTTTGAATGGCCCCTCGCGCGCGCGCAATCCATCAATTACTATATGCGCGCCGACAATTCGCTCTCGACGGAACCTCCAACGGAATCCGCCGATACCTGCATCAGATTTACATACGATCCCGCGCACCCCGTGCCCACTATCAGCGGACCTGTGGTCGGTTATTTTGAAATTGTGCCGCTGAACCAGCCGCTCGATCCGTTCTGGCGCAAATATCTGCCCCCATGGGCGATACAACGGCAAATCGTGCAGGATGGACCCAAGCACCAAAAGGAGGAACCCGGCATTGTCGGCTGTAAACCGCCGTTTATGACGTTGGACATGCGTCCCGACAATGTTGTTTTTCAGACCGCGCCGCTCGCACAGGATGTCGAGGTCACGGGACCGCTTTTGGTGCGGCTCTGGATTTCCTCATCGGCGGTGGACACGGATTTCACGGCGAAATTGTTGGACATTTACCCGCCGAGTCCCGATTATCCTGACGGGTATCACATGAATCTGGCGGACGGCATCCTGCGCTGTCGCTATCGCGATGGGTTCGAACGGGAAAAAATGATGACGCCGGGCGAAATCTATCCGGTCGAAATCTTGCTGCCCCCGACGAGCAACCTGTTTCAAAAAGGACATTCGATTCGGCTCGATATTTCGTCGAGCAACTTTCCGCGCTTTGATCTCAATCCCAACACGGGCGAACCGATGGGCAGGCATACGCGCACAGAGGTCGCACACAACGCGGTGTATTGCGACGCGGCGCATCCATCCCACATCGTTCTCCCGATTATTCCGAGCGCTTGACAAAGGAGGAAGGACGAACGACGAATGACGAACGACGAAAGTTCGCATAGCTTGGTCCTTGGTCATTCGTCCTTCGTCCCAAACATATGGCTATAGACACCCAAATTTTCACCGATATTGATTACGACAAGAATGGCAAACAGTTTGGCATGCTCGGCGTGCCGCAATCCACAAACAAGTCCGGCTGGGCGACGGTGTTTGTGCCCATCTGTGTGATCAAGAACGGGTCGGGACCGACCGCGCTCCTCAGCGGCGGCAATCACGGCGACGAGTACGAGGGACAGGTGTCGCTCATGAATCTCGCGCGCGAAATCAAGCCCGAGCAGATACAGGGGCGGGTTATCATGCTCCCCATGCTCAACCGACCTGCATCGGAAAGCGGCACGCGCCTCTCGCCGATTGACGGCAAGAACATGAACCGCGAATTTCCGGGCGTGCGCAACAATACCATCACGGGCATCATTGCCCATTACGTCGCCCACGCGCTGCCGCCGCTCGCCGACTTGGTGGTGGACATTCATTCGGGCGGGAGCACGGGGCATTTTTATCCCTCGGTGAACATGCACAATGTGCCAAACCGCGAGCAAATGAAAAAAATGATCGAGGCGGGGATGGCGTGGGGCGCGCCCTATGTCTTTATTTATCGCGATGTCGGCGGCGAGGGGTTGTATCCCGGTTACGCCGAGTCATTGGGCAAGACCACGCTGGGGACAGAAATCGGGAGCGCGGCACAATTTGGCAAAGAGACGGTGTTAATCACCACACGCGGCGTCAAGAATGTGCTCAAGCATCAAGGCATCCTGGAAGGCGCGCTCGAAAAACCGGCAAGGGAACCGGAGGTCGTCGGCGCAGAAGAACGCGACGATTACATCATGGCGCCCATCAGCGGCTTGTTCGAGCCGTTCCTGGAATTGCAGGACCGGGTGCAGGCGGGGCAGCCCATCGGACAGATTCATTCGCACGAGCTGCCTTTTGCCGAGCCGTATCCCGTCATTGCGCGCACGAGCGGCATGCTGATCAGCCGCTGTTCCTTTCCCCTGCGGCGTCAGGGAGAATTTCTGGCGACGGTGGTGAGGCCGTTTTCGTTATGAGAATTCTCATTTCTGAATGTAAACAAGAAATCTCGTCGTTCAACCCTGTGACCAGCCATTACGAGGATTTCAATATCTCGTTTGGCAAAGAGTTGTTCGAGTTTCACAAAGGGGTGCGGAACGAGGTGGGCAGCGCAGTGGATGTCTTTGCCGGGCGCCCGGATGTAGAGCTGGTCCCCGGTTATGGCGCGCGGGCGATCACTTCGGGCGGCACGCTGGGCGCCGCGGACTGGGACCGGATCGCGCGCGAATTTCTGGACGCCGTCAAGAACGCGAGACCCGTTGATGGAATTTACTTTTCTCTACACGGCGCAATGTGCGCCGAGAATGAATTGGACCCCGAAGGGTATCTCTTGCAGGAAACGCGCAAGCTCGTCGGGGAAAAAATACCGATTGTGGTTTCGCTCGACCTGCACGGCATTTTGACCGAGCGGATGCTGCAGCACAGCGACGCGATCGTCGTTTATCATACCTATCCGCATGTGGATTTTTATACGACGGGTCAGCGCGCCGCGCGGCTCTTGCTCAAAATTCTGGATGGCAAGGCGCGCCCTGTCATGGCGATGGTCGTCGTCCCCGCTCTTGTGCGCGGCGACGAAATGATCACCGAGACCGGCTTGATTCGTCACGTCATCAAGGCGGCGCAGGAAGCGGAAAACAGCAAACTCGGTCTGTCGGCAGGCATGTTTTGGGGCAATCCTTTTACCGATGTGCCCGAACTGCGCTCCAACAGCATCGTCGTGATGGATGGCGATGTCGAAGAGGCGGCGGAACAAGCCGTGCGCATCGCCGGCATCTTTTGGGAGCACCACGAAAAAATGCGCGTGCCCCTGACGAGCGTGCCGGATGCCGTGCGGATTGCTCGAGAGACTCCAAGCGGCACCGTCATTCTGGTAGATGCGGCGGACGCGACGAGCTCGGGCGCGAGCGGTGACAGCAACGCGATCCTGACCGAACTTGTCAAGAGCGGCTATCAGGGACGCGCGCTGTTACCGATTGTGGATGCGCCCGCGGTCGCGGCGGCATTCGAGGCGGGTGTGGGCGAGACGATCGAGGTTACGCTGGGCGGCTCACTCGACCGCAAACGATTTACACCGCTGCCGGTACAAGCGCGCGTAAAAATGTTATCGGATGGCACGTTCCGCAGCGAACACCAGCGCGATCTGTGGCACGGCGGCGATACGGCGGTCTTGGAAATCGGAAACATCGTGATCGTCGTGACGAGCCGCCCCGTCAGTCTGTTTGACCGTTCGTTGTTTTACGCGCACGGACAGGACCCGAAAGATTTCAATGTGGTCGTCGTCAAATCACCGCACTGCGAACCGCATATGTTCAAAACATGGGCAGCGCGATATATTGATGTAGATGCGCCCGGGTCAACCAGCGCGGACGTCAAGAGTCTTGGACACACGCGCGGCGCGCGGCCTATGTTTCCCCTGGACGAAAATTTCGAGTGGGTGCCGGAAGTAAAAACCTATCAACGCGCGTAGGACAAATTCATAATTCACCTTACGCAGGAAATGTCATTTCGAGCCGTCTTTGCGAGAAATCTCGCGTTTGCCAAGAGAGATTTCTCTCTCTCGACTGCGCTCGAGATCGTTCGAAATGACATGCGTAACATCACTTGTAAATTTGTCCAACCCGGTTTGATCGGACGACTTATGAAAATTCGCGAAATTCGCGCGGCGGGACTGCGCGGGGCAACTCCCGAAGGGGGTTGGAGTAACGAAATTCAACCCGACGATTGCGTCCATACCCTCATCGCAGTTCACACCGACGAGGGGGTGACGGGTTGGGGCAGTGTTTTCACCAATGAGGCGCTGGTACTCGGCGCGCTCGGGGTGTTGGAACCGCTCTACCGCGGCGAGTGCGCGCTGGAACCCGAACGCGTCTCGGAAAAACTGCATCAAAATACGTTCTGGCTCGGACGCGGCGGCAGTATCACGCACACCATAAGCGGAATTGATATTGCCCTGTGGGACATTCTCGGTCAGGTGACGGGGCAGCCCGTGGGGCGCCTGCTGGGCGGGCGTTATCGCGAGCGTGTGCGTCCTTATGCTTCGATTCTGATGGACCAACCCGAACCGCTGCGCGACCATTTGTTGGAGGTGCGCGGGCAGGGCTTTCGCGCGATCAAGATGGGCTGGGGACCGTTCGGGCGCGTGAGCGATTCGTTGGACGAACATATCGTCGCGGCCGCGCGCGACGCGATTGGGGCTGATTGTTTGTTGATGGTGGACGCCGGAGCGAGTGATGCGTATTGGAAACAGGGCTACAAGTGGGCGCTGCGCGCGGCGGAAATGCTCAAGGCGTATAATGTATACTGGTTTGAAGAGCCGCTGTTGCCCGACGCCATGCAAGATTATGTGAAACTGCGTGAACATGCGCGACTGCTCATTTCCGGCGGCGAAGTCTTGACGCGCCGTCAGGCATTTCAGCCGTGGCTCGACGCGGGCGCATTTGATATTGTCCAGCCCGATGTAACCAAGGTGGGCGGCATCAGCGAAGAACGACGCATCGCATGGGCGGCGCACGAAAAGGGGGTCCGCTTTATCCCGCACGGTTGGAACACGGCGCTCGGTCTCGCCGCCGATTTGCATCTCGCGTCCGCATTTCCGGAAACAGATTTGGTAGAATATCTCACGGGTTCGCCCTTTATTGACGAGATCGTTGCGGAACCGTGGAAATTGGACGCCGACGGAATGTTGCCCATTCCCACCGCGCCCGGTCTGGGTATTTCGCTCGACCATGACGCCGTAGAAAAATATACGCGAGGCGCAAACCTTTATTTATGAAACAGGTGTTTGCCCATAGTTCGCCACATTCATCTATCATCTCTATTTTCAAAAGAGTTTGTCATTCGCCTTGCGGTTCATCCGCAGTTGGATGAAAATGTGTGAGGCGTAGTGACGATTTCAATCGTCGCTCGATGCGAGCAACGATTGAAATCGTTACTATGTGTCTATTTCAAGGAGAAAAATGTCCGATAACCATATCCGCTCTCGAGAGATTTATGAGCATGCCCAACAGGTGATTCCCGGCGGTGTGTCGAGCAACAATCGCCTGGTAGAGCCAAATCTGGTGTTTACCCGCGCCGAGGGAGCATACATTTATGACGCCGACGGCAAACAATATGTGGATTATCATGCCGCGTTCGGTCCGCCCATCCTCGGTCACAGCAACAAGGAAGTTAATGCCGCCGTTTCAGCCGCTTTGACCAAGATAGATTTGGTTGGGGTGGGCGCGAATGAAATGGAAATCCGGCTCGCCGAAAAAATTATCGAGCATGTGCCTTCGGCGGACAAGGTGTTGTTTGCCAATTCGGGTTCCGAAGCCACGTTCGCCGCCCTGCGCCTCTCGCGCGCGGTCACGGGGCGCGACAAGATTATCAAATTTCAGGGCTGTTATCACGGTCACCACGACGCGGTCTTGATGAACGTCATCAGCGCGCCCGACAAGATGGGCAAAAAAGACCTGCTCTCCAAAGGCATGACACAGCAGGTGGTTGACAATACGCTCGTCCTGCCGTTCAATGATATAGAGGAATTTGCCCGGACCATTCAGGACCAGGGTGACCAGATTGCCGCCGTGATTTTGGAGCCGATTCCGCACAATATCGGTTGTGTGATGCCGCGCCCCGAGTTCTTGCAGACCCTGCGCGAGTTGACCGAGAAAAAGGGCATCGTCCTGATTTTCGACGAAGTCATTACCGGTTTTCGGCATGGGCTGGGCGGCTATCAAAAAATTGCGGGCATCACGCCCGACCTGACTTCAATGGGCAAAGCGATTGCCAACGGCTATCCGCTCGCCGCGCTGGCGGGACGCGCTGCGTTGATGGACCACTGCCGACCCGGCAATGACGTTTTTTTTGCCGGCACTTTTAACGCCCATCCCGTCGGCGTCGCCGCCAGTCTCAAGACGGTCGAAATCCTCGAGCGTCCCGAAACCTACAAGCATTTATATACGTTGGGCGAACGCGCCCGCGCGGGCATCGAACAGGTCGCCAAAAAACACAAAGTCGAAATGTCGAGCACGGGTTTTGGCTCGGTCTTTGTGCCGTATTTCATGTCGGGTCCCATCAACAATTACAACGACCTGCTTCGCAATGACACGAAAAAGGAGCTCGAGTTTCGTCGCGGCATGATTCAAGAGGGGCTGTATATGCTGCCCGTCGCCATGAAACGCAATCATGTGTCGCTTGCCCACACGCAAGAGGATATTGACCGCACCATTCAAGCTGCCGACCGCGTATTGGGAGCATTAGCATAACTCGCTCTCTTTGTCGGGGAGGGACTCGGACCTGATGACAAGGGAAGGGGCAGAAACTTATGAATATCATTCTTGTGCCACTCGATGGTTCTGATTTTAGCGCGCAGATCTTGCCGGCGATAAAAAAATACTTTGCGCCGGGGGCGAATGCGCTCGTGCTGTACACGGTGGGTACGCGCAGTGACGGGCATATCGGGCTGCCATCACGCCCGGCAAGCGCCGATATTCCGGTGCCGGTCTATGAATCGCAGCAGGATATTGAACTGGCGCGGCACCCGATCTATGAATCGCAGGAATTTGATTCGCGCGCCAGCGCGTTGCAAGATCTGCTTGAAGCCAAAGCAGGAGGACTGCGGAGTGAGGGCTATACCGTCACCGTTGAAGCTGATTTCGGCAATCCCGCCGAATCCATCATCGAACGCGCCGGGCTTGGGACGGTGGATATGGTTGCAATGACCACGCACGGTCGCTCCGGCATCACCCGTCTGATCTTTGGCAGTGTTGCCGAACAAGTCGTGCGTAATGTTGCGGTCCCGGTGTTTCTCGTGCGACCGGTTGTCGCAGAAACGACAGAGTCCGGCGGGTCCGGGTAATTGGCTTGCAAGCTGCGTTGTATGATCGCGGGGCGCGCGCTGATCCATGAGCTTGACATTCATCCAAATCGCCGACCATCATTTGCGCGAGCGTGACGATGACCTGACGCGCGGCTACAACACCGCCTATGCGTTTCGACGGGTCCTCGAGCACATGGCGCAGAATTCCGCCGCGCGCGCCGATTTCCTTGTCACCACAGGCGACATTGTGGACCTGGGCACGGACGCGGAATATCAAGCCGCATTCCGGCGACTGGGGCTTGAACCGGACGCGACGGAACCGCCGGGACCGCACTTGGTTTCGGGTCAGGGGCTGTCGCGCCTGCCCATGTATTTTCTACCGGGCAATCATGACCCGCGCCCCGTGTATTTCAAAAACCTCTTTCCGAACGCGGCGCCGCGCGAATGGAACAATGTCTCGTTTGTCCAAAAAGGGATACAGTTTGTTTGTATAGATTTTGGCGCGGCAAACAAGGGCGTGGTGTATCCCGAAATGTTGGAATTTCTCGAGGCGGCGCTGTCAACCAACCCTCCGACCATCATTTTTTCGCATCATCCCGTCGTCCGCGTCGGGGCGGACTGGCTGGACGATTTTCTTGCGGATGAGGTGGGAAAATTCTGGGAAATTGTGCGCGGGAAAAATGTGCTGGGCATTTTTTCGGGACACGTGCACATGACCTATGAACAGGTGGTGGAAGGAATTCCCGTTTACGGCTTGCGCGCGACCACCTTTCAATTCGCCCAACTCCCCACCCGCTATTTTTGTCTCCAGCCGCCGCACTATCGCCTTGTGACCGTTGATGCGGGTCAGATCTCGACCAAATTATTCGACGTGGAACTATAAATCCTGTAATTATCCCAAAGGTGAAACTGTAAATGAAGATTACTAATGTCTCGACTGTGATTGTAAATGCCAACATGCGGAACTGGGTCTTTGTCAAGGTCGAAACCGACGAACCCGGTTTGCATGGTTGGGGCGAAGCTACGCTCGAATGGAAGACGGAAAGCGTTGTCGGCGCGGTCAAGGATGTGAGCCGCTTTATCATCGGCGAGGACCCGCGCCGCATCGAACATCTTTACCAGATGATGTATCGGCAGTATTTTTGGAAAGTTGGCATCGAAGGCATGAGCGCGATCAGCGGGATCGAACATGCGTTGTGGGACATCAAGGGAAAATGGCTGAATGTGCCTGTGTACGAATTGTTGGGCGGAAGGGTGCGCGACAAGGTGCGGGTCTATAACCATCTCGGCGGCGGCAAAATGACCAGCATGTACGAGAGCACCGAAGCGGAGGAATTTGCGGAACGCGCGCTGATGGTCAAGGAGATGGGCTATACCGCCCTCAAGTTTATGGCGGTCCCGCGCACCGAGCCGGTCGAAGGCACTCGTTCGGTCAAAGTTGCCGCGCGGCTGGTGGAAGCGGTCCGCAATGCGGTCGGCGACGAAATGGACTTGATGGTTGACCTCCATGCGCGCTGCTGGCCCGCGATGGCGATTCAATACTGTCACGCGCTCGAGCCCTTTGGTCTGCTCTTTTTCGAGGAACCGTGCCCGACTGAGGATATTGACGCGACCGTCGAGGTCACGCGCAAATCGCGTATTCCGATCGCGACGGGCGAACGTCTGGTGACGCGTTATCAATATCGCGAAATCTTTGAAAAGCGCGCGTGTCACATTATTCAAGCCGACCTTTCGCATTGCGGCGGTTTGTGGGAAGCGCGCAAAATTGCGGCGAACGCCGAAACCTATTCCATCGCCATTGCGCCGCACAACCCGAACGGTCCGCTCGCCCTCGCAGTTGCGGTCCATTTTGCTCTCTCCACGCCGAACTGGTTGATTCAGGAAATGATCACCAACGATGTGCCGTGGCGCGATGATGTGCTGGATGCGCCGCTCGAGATTCGCGACGGTTATGTGTCTCCGCCGACACGACCCGGGCTGGGTGTGGAAATCAACGAGCAAGAAGCCGCCAAACATCCGTTCAAGATCGAAGCCGAGCAGCGTTATTTCCATCCCGACGGCGCCGTCGCCGACTGGTAGGGGGTGCATGAGCCAAATCATTTACAATCCCGCCGAAATTGATTTCGACAAGCCCGGCAAGTCGCTGTACGAAGTGGCGTTTCATTATGACGGCGAGTGGGGTTATGCGATGGTGCCGCTCGCCGTCATCAACGGCACGGCGGGACCGCTCAAGAAAAACATTGTCGCGTTCGGCGGCACGCACGGCAACGAGTACGAGGGACAGGTCGCGGTCTGGAAATTGATGCACGAGCTCGACCCCAACGAAATCAGCGGGCGGGTGATTTTGTTGCCGCGGCTCAATCAACCGGCGTGCGTGGCGGGGCGCCGCGATTCGCCCAAGGACAACGGCAACATGAATCGCGCGTTTCCCGGCAACCCGCACGGCTCGATCACGTTTCGCATCGCCGATTTTGTGAACACGCGCATCTTTCCGCTGGTGGATGTGGTGTTGGACATTCACGCGGCGGGGCGCGGGGTCAAGTTTGCGATCTGCACGTCGTTCCATCTCATCAAAGACCCGACCCAGTACGCCGAGATCAAAACGGTGGCGAGTTTGTTTGACACGCTGTTTGTCATGATCTATTCCCAGGAAATGGCGCGCGGGCTTTTGACCGATCAAGCCGAAGCGCTCGGCAAAGTCACCATCGGCGGCGAGTTTGGACATTCCGGGGGTGTCCACCCGATTGGCGTGCGCCATGCGTATCGGGGGATCAAGAACGTCCTCAAGCATTATGGTGTGCTGCCGGGCGAAATCGAACGCGTTGATCCAGCCCGTCCTCATCCCCCGCGTCTCGTGTCTGCGATTCACCTCGACGAATATATTCCCGCGCCGATCACGGGCTATTTCGAGCCGCTATACCCTGTCGGGGTGGAGACGCAAAAGGGGCAGCTGCTCGGCTATCTCTATGATTTTGAAGAGATTGACCGCGCCCCCATTCCCATCACCGCCTCTGTGGATGGTTATCTCTTGATGCAGCCGTTCCAGGCGCCCATTCGCAAAGGTGAAACCGCCATTGTCATCGGGCAGCCCGTCAAGGACTGATATGCCTCAGCTCTTGTTTCACAAAGCGACGCGCGTCGAACTGCGCGCCCGCGCGGCTGATACCCTGGTTGTCCTGCCCGTTGGCGCGACCGAACAGCACGGACCGCATCTCGCAGTCGGCACCGATTTTTTGACGGTCGAGTATTTGGCGCGCGAATCGGCGAAAATTGTGGCGGCGGAAATCCCCATCGTCGTCGCGCCGACTCTTCCCTATGGCTCGTCACCGCATCATCTCCCGTTTGGCGCGACGCTGTCGCTTGGGACGGAAACGTATTATCGCGTCCTGTGCGATCTGTTGGAATCGCTCGTGATTGACGGTTTTTCCCAAATCTTTATTCTGAACGGACACGGGGGCAATAACGAGTTGATTCAACTGGCGGCGCGCGATGTGACGCTCAAGCATCCCGCGCGTATTGCCGCCGCGTCGTACTGGACGGTGGCGCGCGAGGCGCTGGAACGCGTCAACGCCGACCCGGGCGCTTCGATACCCGGTCATGCGGGCATTTTTGAGACATCCCAAATGCTCGCGATTCATCCCGACCTTGTGGCGCAAGAGCGTCCTGCACGCGACGCCGACCGTTTTTCCTTTTCCGTCACCTCCGCCGTTCGAGTCAAAGCGCACGGTTTTTGGGAATCGTTCGACGGTTACACCGACAGCCCCGCCCGCGCGACGGCTGAACAGGGGAGAAAATATCTGGACGCGGTGGTTGGGGCGGTTGCGGCGGCATTTCGGGAGTCCTATGTGAAATGCGGGTAGGAGGTTTGACTTGAAAGCATTGGTGTGGGAAGGACCGCGCATCATGAACATGCGCGAGGCGCCCGAGCCGACGGCGGCAGAGGACGAGGTGGTTTTGCGCGTCGCCTATGCGGGGATTTGCGGTTCGGAGCTGAGCGGGTATTTGGGGCACAATGCCTTGCGCAAACCTCCATTGATCATGGGGCACGAGTTTGCGGGTGAAATTGTAGAGCTGGGGGGACGCGCGCTCGAAATCAATCCCGCGCTGGCTGTCGGAACGCGCGTGACAGTGAACCCCCTTCAATACTGCGGCGAATGCATATATTGTCTCAAGGGAGTGAATCAATTGTGCGTTTCGCGCAAATTGATTGGGGCCGCCCGACCCGGCGCGTTCGCGCAATTTGTGAATGTCCCCGCCGTTCTCGTAATGCCACTGCCGGATGGCATGTCATACGAGACCGGCGCGTTGACTGAACCGGTCGGAGTCGGCGTGCGGATCGCGGAATTGATGGGAGAGGTGGAGGACGAGGATGTGCTTGTGGTTGGCGCCGGACCGATCGGGCTGCTCGCTCTGCAGGCATTGAAATTGCACGGCGCGCGCCGCATTTATATTTCCGATCTGGACCCCGAACGTCTCGCGATGGGGCAGACTCTCGGCGGAATCCCGCTAAACCCAAAGGAAACAGATGTGGCGCAAACGGTGCGTCAAGCGACGGGCGGTGTTGGCGCGGTGGCTTCTGTGGATGCGGTTGGGGCGGGCATCACGCGTGCCCAGGCGATTGCGGCGACGCGCTCGACGGGGGTTGTTGTTCTGACCGGTCTGCACGAAGAAACCAGCCCAATGCCCGTCGCGGATGTGATTCGGCGCGAAATCGTGCTGCGCGGCGCGTTTGCGTATACACCCGCAAATTTCAGCGAGGCATTGGATCGCCTGGCGCGCGAGGAAATGCGCCTCGCACCGTGGATTGTGCAAGCGCCGCTCGAAGAAGGCGGCGCATGGTTCGAACGATTGGTCAATGCGCCCGGCAATGTTGCCAAGGTGCTGCTCGTCCCGCCGCCGTGATGGAGAGACGCAAGATCTTGCGTCTCTACAACAGCAAATTTTCCAGCGCCGTGACCAGCGCGTCCACATCCGCGCGGTCGTTGTATCCCTGAATCGAAATCCGAATCAGGCGCTGATAATCAGAGGTGTCGCTGTCGGCGGCAAATCGGATTATCGGCGCTTCAATTTTGTGTTCGTCGTACAATCGCTGCTTGAGTTGCAAGGGATCGCATGGGGGCAAGGGCAGGGCGATCATCTGCGCGTTCCAGTGCGTATTGTCCTCATCGGCCAAGATGGGGCTGATGGGCTCTAGACCCGTCACCGCGCTCACCCTCTCGCGCGCATAGCGGACGGTCTCGTAACATTCCTCCCGCACCGCATCCCAATTGTTTTGTTTCATGAATTCAATCGCGGCAGGCACGGATAGATACGCGGCAATGTCGCGCGTCCCCTGCCATTCCTGAATCTGGACAAAGGGCGACCCCCTTGCCTCTTCGGGTCGCCAGCCCCAACTCACAACCAGTGGTTCGACAAGTGATTGGACCTCGCGCCGCGCATACAGAAACGCGCTGCCTTTGGGGCTCATCATCCATTTGTGACAATTGCTCGAATAAAAATCCGCGCCGACGGCGGTGAGGTCGAGGGGAATTTGACCTGCGGTATGCGCCCCATCAATGATGGTGAGGATGCCCGCGTCGTGTGCCCGCCTGCAAATCTCTCGGATGGGGAAAATCAACGCGGTGGGTGAGGTGAGATGGCTCATAAAGATCACGCGCGTCCGCGGCGTGACGCCTGACCAGAACCGTTCGACAAAATCGGCATGTGTGGTCACGGGCAGCGGAATAGGCAGACGCTTGTAACAGGCGCCCGACTTGTCCGCCAAAAACGTCCACGTCCGGTCGAGGGCGCCGTATTCGTGATCGGTCGTCAGAATTTCATCCCCCGGTGCGAGCCGGAGCGAACGCGCCACGATATTCAACCCCGTCGTCGCATTCGGCACATACACCAGGTCATCCGCCGCGCAGTTCACAAAAGCGGCGAGTGGCTTGCGCGCCTCCTCCAACAGATCGTCAAAACGACGCCCAAGAAACTCGACGGGCTGGCGTTCCAGCTCCGCCTGCCAACGTTGATAGGTCTCGAACACCGGGCGCGGACACGCGCCAAACGAGCCGTGATTCAGGAAAACAACGTCAGGGTCCAGCATAAAATGTGAGGATTGGGCGGGGTGCATGGCTCTATTATTGTCAAATGCGTTTACATTGCACATCCCGGGGTAACGCATCATTGGACAAAATAAATGCGCTTGTGTCGGCAAAGAGATGATAACAAACAAGCCGCTGCGCAGCAGCGGCTTGTTCGAGTCAAGGTGATAGAAAATAAGGGACCCTATACGATAGAGATTATACCAGTCCGTTCTTGTCTTTATAGTCGGCGATCTGTTTCATGACAACCTGTCGCTGTGACAGCGCGTTATTGACCGGCTTGGCGACTTGATTTTCCCAATTGTTGAGCGCAGTTTCGACCTGTTCCAAAAAACGCCGCGCCGGTTGGAGCAGGTTCGTGACAATGGGTTGGGCGAGTGTCGCTTCCAGGTTGCGCGCATTGTCCTCGCTGAACCATCCTTCGCGCATAGTGCGGAAGAGCCGGTCATCGAGTGTATCCACTGCGGCGGACACTCCGACCAGCAAGCCCGTCAAGCCATTCAATGCCTGCCGCGCGCCCTCGCCCGCGCCAAAGGGAATTTTTCCGAGCAGGTCATCAATAAAGCGCCGTCCTTGATCTATCAAAGGCAGGAGCGGTGAAGTTGCCTGCGCGACCAATTCCTGCGCGTTCTTGAACAGGGCATTGACGTTTGCCCATGCGGCTTCCGCCTCGCTCAAAGCATTGCGGATCGAGGCGAATCCTGCCTCGAAATTGTCGAGCGCACTTTCGGCGCTGACAATGCCTTCGCGTATCAGGTTCACACTGCCAGCCAGCGCATCGAGAGTCGTCTTGTATGCTCCGAGCGCCGCGCCCACCACCGAATCAACGCCAATGTTGTCGAGCGTTTCGTATAACCCGTTCAAACCCCTATAGAGTTCGATTTGGGCTTGTGCGGCGGCTAGCTGCTGTTGTGTTTGCGCGTGCTCCTGATTGAGCGCGCCAAGTTTCTGTTCGTGCTGCCGGTTGAGCTCGTCCAGTTTTTGCTGCAACTCGTCAATTTGAAAAGAGAGTTCTTGCGCGTGCTGTTCGCCGTCCCGTTTTGCCCACGCAGTCGCCTCAACCGCAGTTACGGCGGCGGCGCCGCCTACTGCAACGACGCCCACCCCCAGAGCCGCAACTGCCTGGCGACGGGTCAAGAGCTTGTCTGATGATTCATCAGCCATGTTGTGTTACCTCCGTCTCCTTTGGTGTTTGCATCCGAAAAGCGCAAGAACCGGAATTAAAGGGCGCCTTGCGGCTCGAATAACCGGGCCGCGTGCTTCCACACTCTTGTCGGATGCAATCAAACTATCTCAAGCTTCAAATCGGCGCGTTTGCAGGCGCAAACCGCCACTTGAAACAGTTTTGTCTACGTTGATTGGCTTGCAAGGTTTCGGGCCGTAAACCTGGCAAATAATAATCTCTTGGCGGTTTTTGTCCAAATCTATGCTACAATTTTGCGCCTATGATTCCGGAAAGCGAATTGATGGCGCAGGCGCGCCGCGCCCGCAGCGAAGGACGTCTTGACGACATGCAGAGTATCCTGGTCAATGTCGTCGTTCAAGAGCCAAATAACGATGAAGCGTGGCTCATGCTGGCAGAGGCGATTCGTGACCCCGAAAAGAAACTAGAGTGTCTCGAACGCGCGCGCCGGATTGACCCTCGTAACCCCGCGACCTTGCGAGCGATCAAGTCATTGCGAGATGAGATCGCCCAGGCGGCTTTTGGAACGGCAGACACTCAGGACGCTGACAACGACGACGTGGCGGTTGCGTCCACAGACTCGATGGCTGCGCCAACAACCTCACCCGAGGCGGGGGTTGAAATCCCCATTCAGCCCGACCTTGCAGGACCGTTGTTGAGTTATGCCAAAGCTCTCGCCAAATCCGTCATGCTGTCGGTCGAACCCACCGCCACCCGCGCCCTCGGGCTTGAACTGGTGCAGGTGATCGAACAAGCCATGCGCCACGATAATGTGCGCGCCCGCCGTTGGGCACATTCCGGAGGCAAGGATGCGCTGGTCAAATACGAAAAGACGCTCTCTACGCTCCTCAGCAATTTGCCACAGCAAGACCCCCAGCTGGGACCGCTGCGCCAGGCGCGGCAGCGCGCGCTCGCGCTCTTGAAATAAAAAATCTTGCGCCGCCGCGCAAGATTTCACTTTACGGTCTCTCCAAACAATTTGCGGTAGATTACTTTGCCGTCTCCAACCTCATAATAGTCGCGAAAATGGGCTGCGAGGGCATAGCCGCGCCGTTCGTAGAATGCCCGGGTCGGCGCATACTGCGGTTTGTCCGAAGTCTCGACATAGACCTGCCGCGCGCGGCGGAGGCACAAGTCATGCTCCATATGTTCGAGCAGCGCGCTCCCGATTTTCTTGTCCTGATGGTCCCTGTCTACCACAATCCAGTACAAATCATACGTCCCCACCGCGAGCGAGGCGGGTCCATAGCACGCAAAGCCGAGGGGAGGACCACCCGGTTCTGCGCGAAAAGCAATCCAGGTGTACTCGTCGGCATCGGGCGTCTCGAAATACTCGTCCAACATTCGACGGACACTCTCCACTTCATCGGAATTAAAAAAGCCCGTCGCCCGGGTACAGGCGACGAGCAATTCTTGTTCTTGCGGCAAGACGCGGTCAATCATGAATGGGCGGCTGCGACGGCGACAGGGACAGGCGCGGGCGCCGACTGCTTTTTGTCGGCTTTGAAACCGCCGACGGGAATGGCGCGCACACCGTCTGCGCCTGCGCTGCGAGCTTTGAGACGCATCGAGATAATGCGAGGGCGCGGTTCCTTGAGCTTGTAGCGGTGGGCGGCGAGCCGCACAATTTCGTCGGCGAGCATCGCATAGCTCATGCCAGCTACGCGGGCGGCGCGCGAGATCCCCGCATCGGGCGAAAGGTCGGCGTTGGGGTTTACTTCCAGCACATACGGCGTGCCGTTCATGACGCGCAAATCCACCCGTCCGTAATCGCGCACACCCATCGCGCGATAGGCATCCACGGCGACCTTGACGATCTTGGCGCGGAGGGATTCGCTCACCTTGGCGGGCGAAATCACCTGCGTGAATTTGTAATCGTCCGACTCTTCGACCCATTTGCCCTTGAACGTGACAATGCGCGCTTTGGGGTCAGGAATTTGCGCAAAGTTAATTTCTGAAAGGGGCAGCACGCGCGGGTTTTCGTTCCCCAGCACGGTCACGTTAAATTCGCGCCCCTCGATGAACGATTCGACCAGCGCCGGCTGGCGATACGTGTCCCAGATGAATCGCAGCTGTTGGCGCAGTTCGCGTTCGCTTTCGACCACCGAATCGAGCGTGATGCCCAAAGACGCATCCTCCGCCACCGGTTTTACAAACAACGGGAAATCGAGTTGGCGGCGCACGGTGGGCGGACCGATGACCTGGAACGGCGCGGTTGGAATGTTGTGCGCCTTGAGGATTTCTTTGGCGCGTCCCTTGTTCAGACAGGTGGCGAGGGTGAGACGATTGGAACCGGTGTAACGAAAATGGAGATATTCGTATACAGAGATGACGTACGGTTCGAGGTAGGTTTTGTCGCGGATACTTTCGCAGAGATTAAAAATGAGCCACTCGTTCGGATCAAATTCACGAAGCGGCTCCCACAATTCGTGGCGAATAGGAACGGAAACAACCTGATGCCCGAACGAGCGCAGCGAATTTGCGACTGCTTCTTCGACAATTTTTGATTCTTGTTCGGCGAGTAGATCTTCGGATTGTCCCTTGTCCAACAAATCAACGACGTTGTAAACGACGAGAACTTTCAAAGCAAGGACCTCACTGTTCTTCCCGGTTTGACGCAAAGCGAACGATGCGCAGCGACAGGAAAATTTTTCGCGCGTCCTTTCGAGTTTTGATGATGATGTGATGCGCGTGCGCGAAACTTTGTTGGATTCATTATAGCGTATTGCATACTTTTCGCATCCTTAAAGTTTTCGCGCAATCGCTCGCAATCGCGCCCGGTTTGTGCGATGATGTTCTGTTGCGAAAATTTTTTGCGCGCCCGGTTTTTTTTGCGACATGAATGAATCGTCGTCTCTTGAAGGTCAAGAGTGTTGGCAGATACACAAAGATTCGCGGGTCCCCAATCCCGCGCGTTCATGAATTTTTGGCAAGCAATTCTGGTGAGGATGCACCGGCAAGAATTTCTAGAGTGGGCGTATCCAATGGTATAATTGCAACGTCATAATTTGTGCAAGTCGTTCGGCGCGGCACATCCGCGTCGCTTTTTTTTGCAGGAGCCGGAAATGTTAATGCAGTTTGTCAGGGACCTCCAGAGCGGAGATATTCAATCCGCATTTATAGTGCTGATTGGGTATGGAATTGCCATCATTTTGGGCATTTCTCTTCACGAATTTGCGCATGCGTTGGTGGCGTACCGTCTCGGCGATTTGACGCCGGTGCGGGATGGGCGTGTGACGCTCAATCCGATGGCGCATTTCGATGTGTTTGGCACGCTTTTGATCTTGCTGGTCGGTTTTGGGTATGGCAAGCCCGTGATGGTCAATCCATACAACTTTCGGATGGACCGGCGGTGGGGCATGGCGCTGGTCGCAATCGCCGGACCGGTTACGAATGTTATCATTGCCACCGCGTTCGGGATCGCGCTGCGGATTTTGTTTGGTGTTTGGGAGAGCCAGGGACCTTCCGAGGCGTTGTTTTATGTCATCCAGATTTTTACGATCATTATCTCGCTAAATCTGACGTTGGCGGTTTTCAACATGATCCCGTTCCCGCCGCTGGATGGTTCCAAGGTGCTGCTGGCGCTCTTGCCCGGTGATCTGGCGTATCGGGTGGAGCGTTTTTATATTCAGACTCAGCAGTTTGGCTTGATCGTGGTGCTGGTCTTGTTCTGGTTTGCCGGACCATTTATTGGTTCTTTGATTTCCGGTCCGACGAATGCCATGTTCAATCTGATAGTCGGTCCGTATCCGTTCTGATGGCGCTTGACGCGGCAATTTCATCATGTCGTTGCATTGTTCCGAATAGCTTTTGTTGACTGACACAGGGAAACGCGAATTTCGCCAAACTGCGGCTTGGCACGAATCATTGTTACGCTTTGCGTAACGACGAATAAGGATCAAAATTAGCCCAAATTCGCGCAGATTCGCGTTGACCTCCGAGTTGTCGAGACCGAATCTGTCAGCTCATTAAAGCTAGATGGAATAGCAGGTTGTCGGAGAGAGCTCATTCGACTGTATCGCGTGCGCCAATTTCTGAGCGCGGCAAACGCGCCGCCTTTGACCTTGGCAGAGCTCGAACGCGCGCAAGCGGTCTTGAATCCCGAGGCGCTGGCGCTTTATCAATCCATGCCTCCGGGCGACCAGCGCCACAGTCTGGCGATTTTCGATGCTCTGCGCGCACGGGGATATAATGACCGCCCACTATTGCAAGCCGCGTTGCTGCATGATGTGGCAAAACGAAACATCGGGCTCGCGTACCGCGTCGGGGCTGTTTTGCTGAATCGGATGTCGCCAAAGGCGTTGGCGCGATGGGCGAGTGAGAATCCCGAGAGCTGGCGCTATCCATTCTATCTTTTGCTGCATCATCCCGAGCTTGGAGCGGAATTGGCGGCGCATGTGGGCGCTGACCCCAAAGCTCTCGAATTGATTCGCGCACATCAGACCGCTGCGCCCCACTTTAAGGAGAGAAATGCGGCGAGATTGGAGCAATGGCATCACGCGCTCAAAGAGCTGGACGATATGAATTGAGACGTATGGTTTCGGCACGACATTTGGTCCTGACAGTTGTCGCGGCGCTCGTGTTGGCGGTCGTCGGTTGCTCGCCCAGTCCTACGGCGACGCCCACCGCAGCTCCGTTGCAGCAAGTGACCGACACACCCATTCCGACGGCGACGCTTGAACCGACGGCAACCAAAACATCAACAGAGGTCCCGCCGACCGAGACCCCACCGCCGACGGCGACGCCGCTGCCGCCGATTGCCACCACACGCATTATTGTGAATGTGCGAGCGGGACCGGGTGCGGGGTTTACGCTGATCGGCAAATTGCAGCGCGGGGTTTCCAAAGATATTTTGGGCAAGAGTCCCGACAGTCAATGGTTCCAGATTGACTATGAAGGGGCGTTGGGCTGGATTGCGGCGGACTTTACCGATGTGCGCGGGGGCACGAGCGGCGTGCCGGTGATTGTGGTCGCGCGCGCGCCAACTGCCACGGCGCTGCCAACCAGCGTGGTGGTTTCGCGATTGCAACCCACCGCGACGCCGACCGCGGATGTGCCGCCACCGCGCGGGCGCATCTATTTCGTCGTAAGACAACCGGACGAAAGCTATACGACGGCGTGGGTGCGTCCCGACCGCAAGCAAGAGATTTTCTCGGACGTGACGCTGGGCACACTGCCGGGCGATCTGGGCATCGAGTTGAGCACGAATGCATCGCCGCTCGATTGGTCCGATGCGCAGAGCAAGTTGGCGTACGTGGTCGGCAGTGGAACGCAGAACCTTTTGCAGACAATTGACGAGGACCAGAATGTGCTTGATGTGGCTTCGCACGGGGTGATTGTGACCCCGCGCTGGATCGGGAACGGCGATGCGATTGCTTATATCGGGTATGACAATAATTTTCAGAACCAAAAAATCTATATCGTCAACGGCGACGGCACAAACCGGCGGGAATGTTTTGGCGCTCGCAGCGGCGAAACCTTGCGCGGGCTGGATGTTTCCCCCACCACGAACGAGATCGTCTTTGTTTCCAATTTGACCGGCGGTTCGGAGTTGTGGCGGTTGGGCGCCAACTGCGCCGACCCGGTGCGGTTGACGCATTTTAATGTGGACACGACTGCGCCCGCCGTTTCGGCTGATGGAAGGCAGCTGGCATTTGTTTCGAACCAGCTGAGCGCAACGCAATTCGACATTTATCTGATGGAGATGGCGGACCTGTCGAACGTGCGCCGCGTGATAACAGGGTTTAGCCCGATTTTTTCGCCTGACGGCAACTGGCTGGCTTTTTCTCAAAACGGCGAAGTGTATATTATGGACATTACAGGAAACCGCATCCAAACCGTTGCGCCGGGGTCTCGACCTGCCTGGGCGCAAGAGTGAAACCATGAAACCACGACTCACAATCATCGGGCTCGGACGACTTGGCGCTTCGATCGGGCTGGCGCTGAAAAAAACGGGCGCCGAATTGGAAATCATCGGGCATGACAAAAATCGCGATGCCATCGGCGCGGCACAAAAACTCGGCGCGGTGGACCGCGGCGAGTGGAATCTGTACAATGCAGTGGACGGGGCAGGTCTCATTGTGCTGTCCATGCCTTTGGCGGGCGTGCTTGAAAATATCGGTCTGCTGCGTAATGATGTGCCGCCGGGCGTGATTGTGACCGACACGGCGACTGTCAAGGGACCCGTGCTGCAGGCAGCCAAGGCGTTTGACCCCCGCGTGCATTTTATCGGCGGCAATCCGGTTTTTCGTCCGACGCTCGATGGCGTGATGCCGGGCGCGCAGGCGAGCGCCGACTTGTTTCAAAATGCCGTGTATTGCCTGACGCCCACATCCAAGAGCGACCCGGATGCGGTGCAGGTGCTCACGGGTTTTATTTCGATGCTGGGCGCCAAGCCGTTGTATATGGACCCTGTCGAACATGACGGACTGGCAGCCGGAGCACAGCATCTGGCAACCGCGACGCAAGCGATGCTATTGAAAACAACGACGGCAAGTTCGGGCTGGCGCGAATTGAACAAATTTGCAGGACCGGACTTTTTTCAGGCGACCGAACTTGCCACGCGCGAGCCGGGATCAACCGCTCAGGTGCTGCTCGCCCAACGCGAACCCTTGTCGCTTTGGCTGGACCAATATGTCCAGTCGCTGCGTGAGCTCAAGAATCTGCTCGCCCAAGACGACAGTGCCGCGCTGGAAAAATGGCTCAAGACCGCCCAGACCGAGCGCGAGCAGTGGCTTTTGAACAAAGTGGGTGAGACGTCCCAGTCGGTGGATTTTTCCGAAGTGCGTTCGGGCGCGTCGCGTATGTTCCTGGGCGGGCTTGCCGGTCGTTTTGGAGGCGAAAAAAAGAAATAGGTTATGGTTTCTCTGTCTTTTGTCATTCCCGCATATAACGAAGAACCCAACGTGGCGGAAGCATTGCGCCGCGCGTCGAGCGTATTGCAGACTCTTGATCTCGATTATGAAATCATTCTCGTCAACGATGGCAGCCGCGATCGTACGGGGGAAATCGCCAGGAGCATGATCGGCGTAATCCCAAACCTGCGGGTCGTGGAAAATGACCCGAATCGCGGCTATGGCGGCGCGCTCAAGGCGGGTTTTTATGCCGCCATCAAGGATTGGATCGCCTTTGCCCCGAGCGACAATCAATTTGACTTTGTTCAATTGTCCGATTTGATGGCGTTTTCGAATCGGGCGGATATTGTGACGGGGTATCGCGCGAATGATGCCGACCCGTTTATGCGGCGCGTGAACCGTTGGGGTTGGAACCTGGTGGTCCAAATTCTGTTTGGCTACATGACACGGGATATTGACTGTGGTTTCAAATTGTTTCGCCGCGAAATCCTGGAGCTCGTCACGCTCAATTCGGACGGCGCGATGGTGGACACCGAGCTGCTTGCGGGCGCCAAAGCGCGCGGCTACAAGATTGTCGAAGTGCCGTTAAAGCATTTGCCGCGCACCGCCGGTTCGTCCACCGGAGCGAATGTCAAAGTGATTTTGCGGGCGTTCCGCGATCTGGTGCGGTTCCGTTTTCGCCTGTGGCGCGAACTGAATGATGAAAAAAAGAAAATAAAACCTGCTTCGCTGCATCAGTAACTTGCTCCGTCTTTATGTCCTACCGTATCTTGATGGTTGCGCCGACATCGTTTTTTGGCGATTACGGCTGCCATGTTCGGATCCTCGAAGAAACCCTCGCGCTGCAAAAGCTGGGTCACGCCGTTCGCATCGTCACCTATCCGCGCGGGCGCGATTTGCCCAACCTTGACATCGAACGCACCATGTCCATCCCATGGCGCGTGAATTACGAAGTCGGCTCTTCGCGGCACAAGGTGGGGCTGGACATTTTTCTCACCTCGCGCGTTCTGCGCGCCGCGCGCCGGTTCAAGCCCGATATCATTCACGGGCATCTCCATGAGGGGGTGCTGATAGGGTGGCTCGCCGCAAAAACTTTTCGCAAACCTCTCGTTTTTGACTTTCAAGGGTCCCTTACCGGCGAAATGGTGGACCACCGTTTCCTCGACCCGCATGGCAGAATCTATAAACCCCTGCGTAAATTCGAAGAATGGATAGACAATCTGCCATCTTGTATTTTTACCAGCGCCGCCCATCAAGCTCATCTGTTGGAAACCGAATACCACGTTCCGGCGCACAAGGTGCTGCACATCCCCGATGCGGTGAACCCCGACTGGTTTCGTCCGTGGGATGATCAAGAGCGCGCGGAATTTCGCGCCCAAAAGTTCCGACTCAAATCAGAAACGCTGGGAATCCCACTCGAACGCCCCGTTGTGGTGTATCTCGGGCTGCTTGCTGATTATCAGGGCGTGGGACACTTGCTCGAAGCGGCAAACCGCGTGCTTGAGCATGGGCATGACGTTCACTTTCTTGTCATGGGCTATCCCGGCGCGGAAAAATACATTACGCGAGCGCGCGAAATGGGCATTGGCGAGCGTGTCGAATTTCCCGGGCGCATCCCGTATCAGGACATTGCGCAATGGCTGGCGGTTGGAGATATCGCGGTGGCGCCCAAGTTGAGCCAGACCGAAGGGAACGGCAAAATTCTAAACTATATGGCTACGGGGCTGCCGGTCGTCGCGTTCGAGCATCCCGTCGCGCGCGATTATTTGGGTGAAGATGGGGTTTATGCGCCGCCCGGAGACTCGGAGGCGCTGGCGAGCTGCATCGAGATGTTGCTGCTCGACCGCGCTGCCGCCAAAGCGCGCGGCAAACGATTGCGCGAGCGCGCGATCGAGAAATTTTCGTGGGATGCGACGGCGCGCAAAATCGAACAGGTGTATATGGCGCTGTCGAGCGCAAAAACGCGGACCGTTCCCGAACTGGAAAAGCAGCGGTCCCTTTGAAAAGCGATGCCACGCCACAGCGTGGCTTTTTTTGTGCGTTCGAGTCGCGCGGCGATGTGTGCGATCACCGGACAATGACACATTGCGGGCAAGTTGGGATATAATGCGCGCATTATGCTGCTTGCTCGCCTGTCGCTTTCACATTTTCGTAACTATGAGCGCCTGGAACTGGAGTTTGGTTCGGGCATCACGCTCCTGTATGGCAATAACGCACAGGGCAAGACCAACCTGCTCGAGGCGATTTTCTTTTTGGCGACCGCGCGCTCGCCGCATGCGGGCGCGGAACGTGAGTTGATTCACTGGGGCGCGGCAACCGAGCCGATTCCCTTTGCGCGGGTGGAAGCGCAAATCGGGCGGGCGAACGGCGTGATGACCGAACTGGAAATTGTGCTGGTGACGGGCGAGGAGCGCGATCTGACGGTTGCGCGCGTGAGCAAACGAATCAAGGTGAACGGCGTCAACAAGCGCGCGATTGATTTGTTGGGAAACCTGAATGTGGTGCTCTTTTTGCCCCAAGACCTCGAACTGGTGTTTGGCTCTCCGGGCGACCGACGCCGGTATCTGGATACGACCCTCTCGCAAATTGATCCCAAATACTCGCGCGCATTACAGCAATACAATCATGTGCTGGAACAGCGCAATGCCTTGCTTAAAGAGTTTCGCGAGCGTTCGTTCAACGCGGCGGAATTGGAGCCGTGGAATAACAAACTGGTTGAGAATGGCTCGTATGTGATGGCGCGGCGCGCCCAGGCGATCGAAACCTACAATGGGCTTGTCAGCGAGATTCACCCACAGCTCACTGCCGAGCATAAAGAATTGAAATTACACTATCAGCCGACCATTCCTGTTGAAGCGTTTGCGCTGCCCGAGACGCGTCAGCTGGGGTTGGGGCTAACGCCCCCGTCCGCGCCACTGGAACAAATTGCGATGGCGTTTCGCGGGCAGTTGGCAGAGCTCCGCGCCAAAGAGGCAGGGGCGGCGTTGACGCTGGTGGGTCCCCATCGTGACGATTTGCGTTTTACGGTTGACGGCGTGGATATGACAACCTACGCTTCGCGCGGGCAGGGTCGGACGATTGCGGTGGCTCTTAAATTGGCGGAAATCGAGTTGATGCGCGTCGAGACGGGCGAAGAGCCGGTGCTGCTCCTGGACGACGTCATGTCGGAATTGGACAAGCCGCGCCGGGCAGCTCTGTCTCATGCCATCCTGAGCGCCAAACAGGCGATCGTGAGCGCGACCGACCTCGATGATTTTACCGACGAATTTATTGCTCGAGCGCGGATTTTGAGCGTGAGCGACGGTCGCGTTCAGCCCCTGCCACAAACGCGCGCGGCAGATGCGGGAGAGGTCCCGTTTTAGAGATGTGACGCTCAATACGTCTTGCGGAATGTGCCCGAAACCCGCGCGGTTTATTCACCTTGTTCGGAAACGCGAATCTCCGCGAATCTTTGCGAAAAGTTGATCTATTCGCTTGGATTCGCGGAGATTTGCGTGTGTGCCCCGGCGGGCGCAGTGAATTTGTCCTGGAACCCGCATCTGCCCAATGCGGACCAAATCATTCAGCGTGCGGCTTGTTTTGCTCCAACAGCTGGATCAGCCCCGTCAGCCCCAACGTATAGCTCCGCCAACCCAACCCCAGGACCTGACCCGTACACACCGGCGCAAGGACCGACGTGTGGCGAAATTCTTCGCGTTTGTGAACATTCGAGAGATGCACCTCGATGGTCGGCTTGTCTGTTGCCGCCAGCGCGTCGCGCAGAGCGTATGAATAATGCGTGAACGCGCCGGGGTTGATGAGCACGCCGTCCGCCCATGTGCGCGCGTCGTGCAGCGCGTCAATCAGCGCGCCTTCGTGGTTGGATTGCAGAATGCGGAGCTCGACATTGTGGTCGCGCGCAATCGCGGCGAGCGCGGCATTGATATCGTCGAGCGTTTCCTTGCCATAGATGTGCGGCTCGCGCAGCCCGAGCAGGTTGAGATTGGGACCGTGAAGGACGAGTATGTTCATTTTCGATTTTCGATTTCTGATTTTCGATTGCGGCTGACGAACGGGATTTTCCCGCGAATCTACGCGAATTTACACGAATCACAAAAGCCATTGGCGCAGATTCATCGTTACGCATAGCGTAACAAAGATTCGCGGGGACAAGATTGGTTGCCAGAGCCAAGTCATTCGGATGGGATGGGCGGAAAGGAACTGTCCAGCGCGCGGAGGATTTCGCCGCGCGTCACACGGTTGACGCTTTCAACGTTGCCGATTTGGGTTGGCAGGATGAGACGCAGTTTGCCGGATTGGATTTTTTTGTCTGTGCCCATCGCGTCGAGAATTTGGTCCGATGTGAAATGGTTGGGGATGTGCGTGGGCAGCTCGTATTGTTCGAGCGCGGCAATGATTTCGTCGCGCGTTCCGAGAGAGCACAGCCCCAGGTTGGCGGCGAGACGGGCAGCAACGGAAATGCCCATCGCAACCGCATACCCGTGCCGCATCCGGTACTCTGCCAGTCGTTCGATTGCCTGTCCAAAGGTGTGCCCGAGATTAAGGTGCGCGCGGATATTGTCCTCGTACGGGTCGCGCTGAACGATATCAATTTTGACTTGGAGGGCGCGTTCCAACAGCGCGCTGTCGAGCGCTGCGCCGCGTTGCAGGTCGTGAAACAATGCCGCGTCGCCAAGAATTCCGTGCTTGATCACCTCTGCCATCCCTGCGCGGTATTCCTCGACGGGCAGCGTCTCGAGCACATCCGTGTCCTGAATGACACAGAGGGGAAATTTGAATGCGCCGATGAGATTTTTGCCCGCCGGATGGTCCACTGCCACTTTGCCGCCGACGCTCGAATCAACCATCGAGAGCAGGGTCGTCGGAATCTGGACAAAGGGCACGCCTCGCAGATAGGTCGCCGCCGCCACCCCGACGGTATCGCCAATGACCCCGCCGCCGAGCGCGAGAATAGGCGAAAGTCGTTCGAGGCGCGCGGCAATAAATTGGTCATACAGGTCGCGCAGGGTATCGAGGGTCTTGAATTGCTCGCCGTCGGGAATTGTGATCAGGACGGGCGCAAAATCCCGGGCGCGCAAGGAATTGAGCACGCGGTCCGCATAAAGCGCGCCGACGGTCGGATTGGTGACGACGGCGCAGGCGGAACCGGGCGCTTGCTCGTGCAATAAATCGCCGACGCGGTCGAGCAGTCCTGCGCCGAGAAAAATCGGGTAGGCGTCGCCGGGTGTTTGCACGCGGATTTCGCGCGCCTCGAGACGATTCACAATCTCGCGCGCAATGTCCTCCGGAGTCCGCGCGTCGGTATTTACATGGACGGCAATCTCGCGATAAGCAGCCCGGCGAGAGGCGAGCAGCTCCTGGACGCGGGCGCGCTTGTCGCCCTGCAAAAGGGGACGGTCATTCAGCCCATTCAGTCGTTTTAGAATTTCCTCTATGCTCGCATCGAGACAAATCACGTGCGCGTCGGAAAAAACCGCGCGGTTTGCCGAATTGATCAGCGCGCCGCCGCCCGTGGCAATCACCAGATTTTCGCTCGCGGCGAGTTCCCGCGCCAGCGCAGCTTCCAGCTCACGAAAGCCGGATTCTCCGCGCGCAGCAAAGATTTCGGGGATTGTCGCGCCCGCGCGCGCTTCGAGACGGGCATCCATGTCCACGAACGCGCGGTCGAGCATGTTTGCCAGCGCGCTGCCAACGGACGTTTTGCCCGTGCCCATGAACCCTGTGAGGACAATGTTGCGGCGGTCCAATTCAATTCATCCTCAAGCGGCGGGGCGCTCGGGCAAGGTGGGATGCCAGGCGTTGAAATGCGCCCGCATCTCGCGCAGCGAGTCACCGCCGAATTTTTCCATCATCGCGTCGGCGAGCACCAGACAGACCATCGCTTCGGTAATCACACAGGCGCGCGGGATGTGCACCAGGTCGGAACGCTGATAAATCATCATTGTCGCCTCGCGCGTCGTGACGTCAATCGAGCGAATGGGGGTGAGCGTGGTGGCGATGGGTTTGAATGCCGCGCGAATGACCAGCGGTTCGCCGTTGGTCAACCCGCCTTCCAGCCCGCCCGCGCGGTTGGTGTCGCGCACGAGTTGCCCATCGCGAATAAAAATCTCATCTTGCACCTCGGTCCCCAGTTTGCGCGCGTTCTCGAATGCGCTGCCGATCTCGACCCCTTTGACCGAGTGGATGGACATGATCGCCTGCGCGAGCCGCCCATCCAGTTTGCGGTCCCAATGCACATGCGTGCCGAGACCGACGGGCAGATTGAGCGCAACGGTCTCGATGACGCCGCCGCCGGTCTCTTTGGCTTGCATCACCGCATAGATGCGTTTGCGAATGAGTTCCGCGCTCGGCTCGTCGTATACGCACACGTCGCTTGTTTGCGCGCGCGCAAACCGTTCGGGATAGGGCAGGTCGGGCGTTTCGGCAATCTCGCCGCCGATCTCGGTGACATACGCGCCGACGACGACGTTAAATTGTGCCAGGAGCTGCCGCGCCAGTGACCCCGCCGCGACGCGCATGGCCGTCTCGCGCGCGCTCGCGCGCTCTCCTACCATCCGCAGGTCCTGTAAATCGTACTTGGTCGCGCCAGCGAGGTCGGCGTGACCCGGACGCGGGATTGTTTGCGGCGGCGTGACCTTGTCTTTCCAGTTTTTCCAATCCAGATTTTCGACCAACATGCCGACGGGACCGCCGATGGTCAAGCCGTTGACGATGCCGCCCGTGATCTGTATCGTGTCGCGTTCGATTTTCATGCGCGCGCCCGCGCCATAACCCGTCTGGCGGCGATGGAGGTCGGTGTTGATGGCGTCAATCGAGATAGGCAAGCCCGCAGGCAAGCCCTCTACGATGCAAGAGAGCGCGGGACCGTGTGATTCACCCGCAGTTAAAAAACGAAGCATGTTTCCCTTTTAGTTTTTGACAAATTCCTGTGCTACCCTTTGTGCCCGGCGTCGGCGGCGCGAATCATTTCCTCCAGGGCGCGAGCGGCAGAGACGCGCATGATGCGAACCGGCGCGCGCTTGCCCGTCCACAATTCAAAGGCGCGCGCCCCCTGATAAATCAGCATTTCCAGACCGCCGACGATGCGCGCGCCCTGTGCCTGCGCCTCGCGCAAAAATCGGGTCATGGGAGGATTATACACAAGGTCATAAACGACCGCGTGCGGCGCGAGCAGGACATGCGGGGGCAAGGGTGAGGCGTCGGGGTGCGGCGACATTCCCACCGATGTGGCGTTGACGAGCAGCTGGGTTTTGCCCAGCGCATCCCAATCATTGATCGCCAGCCCCATGCGGCGGAATTTTTGGACGAGCCGGTCGGCAAGTTCTATGCTGCGCGCGAGGGTGCGATTGAGCAAAATAATTTCGTGTGCGCCCGCCTCTGCGAGGGCGTACGCCGCCGCCGCCGCCGCGCCGCCCGCGCCCAGAATCGCGACGCGCTGTCCGCGCGGGTTCACGCGGCGCGCGCGCAGTGCCTGCATAAATCCGTACGCGTCGGTGTTTTCACCGACCAGCGTGACCGAGCCATCCCTGTTTGCGCGCTTGACGACCGTGTTGACCGCGCCGATTTCGCGCGCGAGCGGCGAGACCTCGTCCAGCAGGGGCAGAATCGTCTGCTTGTATGGCACGGTGATGTTGGCGCCGAGACAATGTGGCGCGCGCAGGGCGAGAATGATTTCTTGAAATTTGTCGGGCGGCATGGGGTTTTTGACATACCGCACCCGGCGCACGCCGCACGCGCGCAGCGCGGCGTTTTGAAAGGCGGGGGAAATCGAATGTCCGAGCGGGTAACCAAAGAGATACAGGTATTTCATGCAGATGCGCTCAGCAGCAGCCGATCAAAATTCGGGAACGAGTCTGCAACGCTTTCCCACCCCTCGATGATGGTTTCGCCCTCGGCGATGAGCGCGGCAACGGCGAGCGCCATGGCGAGACGATGATCATTGTGGGCAAATACACGCGCGCCCTGCAAGCGGGTCGGACCGTGAACGGTGAACCCATCCTCATGCTCCTCGATCTGCGCTCCCATTTTTCGCAGTTCGCCTGTCACGGTGGCGACGCGGTCGCTTTCTTTGATGCGGAGTTCCTGTGCGTCGCGGACACGCGTTTCGCCCTCTGCTTGCGTGGCGGCAACGGCGAGGATGGGAAATTCGTCAATCATGCGCGGGATTTCCGCGCCGCTGATTTCGGTCCCGCGCAGCGCTGCCGAACGGACGGCGAGGTCGCCGATGGGTTCGTCATTCTCGTCGCGCGGATTTTCGATTTGGATGGATGCGCCCATCCGCGCCAGCGCGTCGAGCAAGCCCGTGCGCCCCGGATTCAGTCCCACGTTCAAGAGTTCAAGACGCGAATTTTGGACCAGCAGCGTGGCGACGATGAAAAACGCGGCGGAAGAAAGGTCCGCCGGAATTGTCAGGTCTGCAGATTGCGGTTCGAGTTGTGCCGGCGGAACGAGTCGGACCGTGTGATCGGACGTCGGGATAATTTCGACGCCCATCGCGCGGAACATGCGCTCGGTATGGTCGCGCGTGGGCGCCGGTTCGCTGATGGTGGTGGGCGAATCGGCAAAGAGACCCGCGATCAGAATGGCGGACTTGACCTGCGCGCTGGCGACAGGGAGAGCGTACTCGATCCCGCGTAAATTGCCGCCGCGCAATACGAGCGGCAAAAAGCGGTCATTGTCACGCGCGAGAATCACTGCGCCCATTTGCTTGAGCGGTTCCACGATGCGCCCCATCGGACGACGTTTGAGCGCGGGCGTGCCGTCGAGGACGGAAAGAAAATATTGCCCCGCGCACAGTCCTGCCATCAAGCGCGTGGTGGTGCCACTGCCGAGACAATAGAGCACATCACGCGGTTCTTGCAGGGAATGGAGACCGCGCCCGCGCACGACCAGCGTGCCGGGTTCCCTCTCTTGAATGTCCGCACCCAGCGCGCGCATGCAATTCAGGGTCGCGCGGGTAGTTTCGCTGTCCAGATAATTGTGGATGCGCGATTCGCCGTGGACGAGCGGCGCAAGCATCAGGGCGCGATGCGTGATGGACTTGTCGGCGGGCACTGTGATGCGTCCCGAAAGGGGTTTGGCGGCGGGGGAGAGAGTCAGTTCGGTCATGATGGTCGTAAAGGTTGCGCGGATTAGCCCGAACGCCAATTGCGCCGCACAGCCGCGGCTTGTTCCAACATGGCGCGCAGGGCAGCTTCGTCGCCGTTGTAGAGCGCATCCGCCAGATCGCCAAAACGGCGCGAATAGGCGCGCATGAGGTCGGCGACGTTTTCGCTGTTGGTCAAGAGCGTGTCCAGCATCATTTGCACATCGCTCGCCGCGAGTCGCGAGGTGTCGCTCAAGCCGCTTGATGCAATGTTCCAGACCGTCGCATCATTTTCGGCAAAATCGCCAACCGTCCCCGCGAGATTGGACGAGACGACATAGGGCAAATGCGAAACGGCGGCGACAATTTCATCGTGGCGCGCGGCATCCAGTTCAATGACGCGCGAGCCGATGGCGCGTGCGAGGTTGCGGGCGGTCTCTAGCGCGTTCGTGTCCGTTCGGGCGGTGGGAGTCAGCACAAAAATCTTGTCTTGATAGAGCGTCGGCTCTGCCGCTTCAAATCCGGCGATTTCTTTGCCGCACATGGGATGTCCGCCAACCGCGCCGAGACGTTCGGGCAGCGCGTCCATGGCGCGGACGATGCGGCTTTTGGTGGAGCCCATATCGAGCAGAATTGCCCCGTCGGGCGCGATTTCGGCAAGGTCCGCGATCTGGCGGAGGATGGTGCGTACAGGCGCGGCGAGGACAATCAGATTCGCGGCGCGCGCCGCCGCCAATTGGTCGCTTGCCGAGTCAATCGCGCCGCGCGCCAACGCCAGGTCGAGCGTGGCGCGTGTGCGGGTGATGCCGATAATTTTTTGCGCGGGATATTTTTGCTTGAGCGCCAGAGCAAGCGAGCCGCCCATGAGACCCAGACCGACGATTGCGTCAGTGGTAAAGGGAGAGGAGGTTGACATGGGCGCAAGTATACATTGAATCGGTTACATGTCGCGCCCGACAGCGTTCGCAATCACGCGGACTTGTTTCATCATTTCGACAAATTTTTCGGGTTTGAGCGATTGACCGCCGTCGCTGAGCGCTTTTGCCGGGTTAGGATGGACTTCGACAATTAACCCATCCGCGCCTGCAGCCACCGCGCCGCGCGCGACGGGCGTGACGAGGTCCCATTTGCCGGTGCCGTGACTGGGGTCGGCAATGACCGGGAGATGGGTCAAGTGTTTTAGCACCGGAATGGCGTTAATGTCAAAGGTATTGCGGGTGGCAGTCTCAAAGGTGCGAATGCCGCGCTCGCAGAGCATGACACGATGATTGCCGTGTGACAGGATGTATTCCGCCGCCATGATCAATTCTTCGATGGTAGAGCTGAGACCGCGCTTGAGGAGGACCGGGGTTTGTGTTTCGCCAACCGCGTTGAGGAGGGCATAGTTCTGCATGTTGCGCGCGCCGATTTGCAAGACATCTGCGTATTCGGCGACGAGCGGCACATCCGCGGGAGACATGACTTCGGTGACGGTGGGCAGACCGTATTCTTCTTTGGCTTGGCGCAAAAGTTCAAGCCCTTTGATGCCGAGTCCTTGAAATGCATAGGGGGACGTGCGAGGTTTGTAGGCGCCCGCGCGCAGCAGGTTGGCGCCTGCTTCTTGCACGGCGTGGGCGGATTCCATCAACTGCTCGCGCGATTCGATAGAACAGGGACCCGCGATGACGACGAGCGTTTTGCCTCCGATGGTGACGCCGTTGATCCGCAAGACGGTGTCTTCGGGGTGGAAATCGCGGCTGGCGAGTTTGAACGGGTGCAGGATGCGCATGCAACGTTCGACGCCGTCGAGCATGGCGAAGTTTTCGGGTTCGACGGCGCGTTCGTCGCCGATGACGCCAATGATGGTGCGCTCTTCGCCCGATGACAAATGGGCTTGGAAACCCAACTCTTGAATGTGCGCCACGACGCGTCCGATATCCTCTGCCGACGCATGATGTTTCATGACAATTACCATTGCAGAAACCTCCTTACAGATTGCTTGCGGCTCATCGGCGACGACGAGCGGCGGCATGATGTTGCGAGTGGTATGTTGAGTGAGCATGCGGACCTCCATTTGGGGACAAGCGTGTGTCTTGTCCAAAAGGGACAAATCAGCGGCATATGATTTGCGATTTGTCCTACCGGGGCACGGCGTCGGCGGCGTGCCGTTGGGTAGAGGTCATAAAACAGGCACGTTTGCAGCGACGTTTGCTGCCAACAAAAAGAGCGTGGGGTCGAAACCCCACGCTCCCTGGTTGGTGTGCCTGTGTTGGATTTTACGCTCCGCTCGGCACGCGTGGCTGTTCGACCTTTGTGTTTGCAAAGGTAAAATAAAACCACGTAAAATAAAAGCCCGAGCGAGGATGCATATTGTTGGAGGCGAGTATATAGCTATTTGTCGGGATGTCAAATGCGCGCGCCACCTCGAGTGTGGTCTTGCGCTTGTCCAGCACGGATGATACACTCTGACGCGTTTCTGAGCGGCGCAATCCGGGGATTATTTGGGCGGGCCGAATTTTCGATCTTGCCATGCGCTGCAAGGACGATAAAATCTGATTCGGGGTGAGAACTGATGAGCGATCCAATGCGGGAGGCGGTTACGAACGGCGGACCTTGGAACAAGCACGCGCGGGTTGTGGTGATCGGCGGGGGAATTGCGGGGACGAGCATTGCATATCATCTCACACAGTTGGGCGTGCGAGATGTGGTGCTGTTGGACAAGGGCGAACTGACCAGCGGCTCGACATGGCACGCGGCGGGGATGCTGACGCATTTTCACACCTCGCCGACGCTGATGCGGATGCGTAAATACAGCATTGACCTGTATCGCGGCATGGATGAGGGCGCGGGGAATTGGCATGAGGTGGGCAGTCTGCGCGTGGCGTCGAGTCCGGACCAGTTTCTGTTTCTGAAACGGCAGGTCGGGCTGGCAAAGGCGATTGGCTTGAGCGTCGAGATCATTTCGCCACGGGAATCGTTGGAAATCTTTCCATGGATGAGCGGCGAGGATTTGTTTGGCTCGATTTTTTTGCCCACTGATGGGTGGATTGACCCGAGCGGCGCGACGATGGAAATTGCGCGGCGCGCGAAACTGGGCGGCGCGACGATCTTGACCAACGTGCGCGTGACCGATATTTTGCGCGACGGCAAGGGCGCGATTTGCGGCGTGACAACAGAGCAGGGCGCGATTCAAACGGATTGTGTGGTGAACGCAGGCGGAATGTGGGGGCGACAGCTGGGTGAGATGGTTGGCGTGAATTTGCCCATGACGCCGCTCGGGCATCAGCACCTGCTGGCGCGGGTGCCCGGATTCACATTCCCCAAAACGCTGCCCTGTCTGCGCGATCCCGAGAACCTGGTCTATTTGCGCGAAGAAGTCGGGGGACTGGTGATCGGCGGGTTCGAGCTGGAGCCGCGTGACTGGGCGCTTGACGGCGTGCCGTGGGATTTTACGCAACAGCTCTTGCCGCCCGATTGGGAATTGTTTGCGCCAATCATGGAGGGCGCGGTTCGACGGATGCCCATGCTCGAAAAGGCAGAGGTGGTGAATCTGGTGCATGGTCCCGAGGCGCTCACGCCCGACAGCAAACCGCTGTTGGGTCCCGTGCCCGGTGTGCCCGGGTTCTGGGCGGCGTGTGGGTTGTCGCACACGGGATTCGGCGCGGGCGCGGCAATCGGCGATATTATTTCGCAGTGGATTGTGAATGGCGAGCCGCCGTATGATGTGACCGAATTGAATGTGCGGCGCTTTGGCGAAATTTGCCGCGACCGCCCCTATGCTTCCGAGCGCGCTCAAGAAGCATACAAATATTACTACTGGCTGCGGTTTCCGCACGATGAAAACGAGCGAGCGCGCGAGAAACGCAAATCGCCTCTGGATGCCAAGATGCTGGCAATGGGCGGTGTTTTTGGCGAAAAGAATGGTTGGGAGCGCGTCAACTATTTTGCGGCGGGCGGGGTCGGCAAGCGCGCGGGCGCAGACCAGCGCGCGACAGGATGGTTCGACACGCCATTTTTCCAAGAGGCGGGTGAGGAGCATCGCGCCGCGCGCGAACGGGTGGCGCTGTGGGACATGACCTCGTTCGGCAAAGTGGACGTGCGCGGGGCAGGCGCATTGTCATTCTTGAATCTGCTCGCGGACAATGATTTGGACAAACCCGTCGGCACAATCACGTATACACAGTTTTTGAACCCGCGCGGCGGCATCGAGAGCGATGTGACGATTGCGCGGCTGGGCGAGGAACATTTTCGCGTGATCTGTGGGAGTAGTTTTGTGCCGAGCGATCTGGGCTGGATGGAGATGCAGCAAGAGCGACTGGAAAATAGTGACCCGAAGTTGGCGAGTCTCGAGATCCGGGATGTGACAGAACAGTATGCGGTGATTGGAATGTGGGGACCTCTGGCGCGGCATGTCCTGGCGCGCGCCACCGGGGATGATGTTTCGAACGCGGGCTTGCCCTACATGAGAGGAAAATTTATCGGGATAGAAAACTGCCGGGTGTGGGCGCAGCGCGTGACGTATGTGGGCGAATTGGGTTGGGAATTTTGTCTCGAAAACAAGGACGCGGGGCTTGTGTGGGATGCGTTGATGCGCGCGGGGGCAGAATTTGGGATTCAACCCGCGGGCTACAAGGCGCTCGATTCGCTGCGGCTGGAAAAAGGGTATCGTTATTGGAGCACGGACATTACGCCGAATGAGAACCCGTATGAAGCGGGTCTCGGCTTTTGCGTAAAAATGGACAAGGGTGATTTTATCGGGCGAGAGGCGCTTGTAACGCAAAAACAGGAACGCACGCGTAAACTGGCTACGATCACGATGGAGCGCAACCCGGGGCTTTATGGCGGAGAGCCGGTCTATCACAATGGGGAGTTGATGGGGCGGTTACGCAGTGGCGGTTATGGGTATACGGTGGGCAAGAGCATTGGTTTTGTGTATTTGCCGCTCGAGGCGGCAAAAGCAGGGACGCCGCTCGAGATAGAGATACTGGGTGAGCGGTTCCCCGCGCAGGTGGACGCGGATGTGTTGTACGACCCCAGGGGTGAAAAGGTAAAGGGGTGAGTTTGATTGAGCCGATTAAAAGTGTGCTATCTCGGCTTGCCACATTCAAAGGCAAAACTCTTGCCATCGCGCCGTTGAGCGGCGGGCTGACCAATACCAACTATCGCGTCGAGGCGGACGGCGTGCCGTATGTGGTGCGGATTCCCGGCGCCAAAACAGAACTATTGGCGATTGACCGCGCCAACGAAGTTTTTAACGCGCGGGCAGCAAGCACGACGGGGATTGCGCCGCGCGTGGTCGAGTATTTGGACGCCGAAAACGTAATGGTGCTGGAATATATTCACGGCACGACGATGAGCATCCCGCGCCTCAACGAATCCGGCGTCCCAACGCGCATGGCTGCATCGTTAAAACAACTGCACGGCGGTCCGCGTTTTTTGCGCGATTTTGATATGTTTCGGCTCGCCGAGCATTATTTGCAGATTGCGCGCGAGCAGGACGTGACCATTCCCGACGGATACCCGCAATACATGCCGCGCGTGCGCGAGATTGAAACCGCGTTTGCGCGGCATCCGCTGCCTACCGTCCCCTGTCATAATGATTTACTGGCAGAGAATTATATTGACGATGGCGCGAAACTGTGGTTGATTGATTTCGAGTACAGCGGCAACAATGACCCGACCTTTGAATTGGGCAACACGGCGCAAGAACAGCAGTTTGACGAAACGGCACAGCGCGAATTGTGCGTCGGGTATTTTGGCGCAGCGTATCCTGACAAACTCGCGCGGATGCGGCTAAACATGGTCATGTCGGATGTGGGGTGGACGTTGTGGGCGGCGATTCAGGCAAAAATCTCGACCATTGATTATGATTTTTGGGGCTGGGCAGCAGACCGCTGGGGGCGCGCGACCCAAAAAATGGACGCGCCCGAATTTCGCGAGTGGTTGGCACAGGTGTAGGACTTGATGGGAGCAACAACATGAGCACAATTTCCGAGTTGGACAAATTATCTATCAATACTATCCGCGCGCTTTCGATTGATGCGATCCAAAAGGCAAACAGCGGGCATCCCGGGCTGCCGCTGGGCGCCGCGCCGATGGCGTATGTGTTGTGGACGCGTTTATTGAAACACAACCCGGCAAACCCGAAATGGTTTGACCGCGACCGCTTTATTTTGTCGGGCGGACACGGCTCGATGCTGCTGTATGCGCTGCTGTATCTGACGGGCTATGATCTTTCGTTGGACGAGATCAAGAATTTTCGACAGTGGGATTCCTTGACGCCGGGTCATCCCGAACACGGTTTGACGGCAGGCGTCGAAGTGACGACGGGACCGTTGGGGCAGGGCTTTGCGAACGGTGTCGGGTTTGCGATTGCCGAAGCGTATCTCGCCGCGCGCTATAATCGTCCGGGGCACGAAATTGTAAATCACTATACGTATGCGATTGTGACGGACGGAGATTTGATGGAAGGCGTTGCGTCCGAGGCGGCTTCGCTGGCAGGACATTTGAAACTGGGCAAGCTGATCTATTTGTATGACGACAACAAGATTTCGCTTGCGGGCACGACGCATCTTTCGTTCACCGAAGATGTGGGGGCGCGGTTCGAGGCATACGACTGGCAGATTCAACGCGTCTCGGACGGGAACGATTTGAGAGCGATCCAGGCCGCGTTGGAAAATGCGCGCGCCGACACCTCGCGTCCTTCATTGATTTTGGTGCGCAACACGATCGGTTTTGGTTCGCCGCACAAGGCGGGCACGTTTGAGGTGCACGGTTCGCCGCTCGGCGCCGAAGAAGTGAAACTGACCAAAAAGAACCTGGGATTTCCGGAAGAACCTGCCTTTTTTGTTCCCGGCGAGGCGTTGGAACACTTTCGTCAGGCATTGGCGGCGGGCGAGACAGCCGAACGGGAATGGACCGCGCGATTTGATGCATATGCGATCTCATTCCCCGAATTGGCGCGCGAATTCAAGATGATTCTTGCGGGCGACAAAGTCCCGGATTGGGACGCGGACATTCCGACCTTCAAGGCGGACGAAAAAGGAGTTTCGACGCGCGTGGCGGGCGGACAGATTTTGAACGCAATCGCCAAACACATGCCGAACCTGATCGGCGGCTCGGCGGACCTGGACCCTTCGACGATGACCGCGCTCAAGAATATGGGTGATTTTGAGCCGTCGGATGCGGCGGCGGGCGACCAACAGGGCTCGGTTGGCGGCGGCTGGAGCTATGCGGGACGAAACCTGCATTTTGGCGTGCGCGAACATGCGATGGGGGCTGCGGCGAATGGGCTGGCGCTCCACGGCGGAATATTGCCGTTCACTGCCACGTTCTTTACGTTTAGCGATTACATGCGCCCCGCGATGCGACTGGCTTGTTTGATGCAGCAGCACGTTATTTACGTGTTTACCCATGACAGCGTGGCGCTCGGCGAAGACGGTCCAACGCACCAACCGGTGGAGCATCTTGCCGCGCTGCGCGCGATTCCCAAGTTATCGGTGATTCGCCCCGCCGATGCAAACGAAACCGCGGCGGCATGGCGGGTGGCAGTGGAGCATAACAACAATCCGACGGCGCTGGTGCTAACGCGCCAAAACGTGCCGACGTTCGACCGGACGGTATACGCGTCGGCGGAAGGACTGATTCGAGGCGCGTATGTCTTGTCGGATGCGCCGGGCGGCAAACCGGACATGATCCTGATTGCGTCGGGTTCCGAAGTGCAGCTGATTGTGGGCGCGCAGAAAAAATTGGCAGAGGAAAAGATTCACGCGCGCGTCGTCTCGATGCCGAGTTGGGACTTGTTTGACGGGCAATCGAAAGAATATCGAGATAGTGTGTTACCCGGCTCGGTCAAGGCGCGGCTGGCTGTGGAGGCGGGCATCGCGCAGGGCTGGAGCAAGTATGTGGGCGATGAGGGCGATGTGCTGAGCATCGAGCGCTATGGCGCGTCCGCACCATGGCAAGTGCTCTTTGAAAAATTCGGCTTTACGGTGGATAACGTCGTCGCGCGGGCAAAACGAGTGTTGGCGCGCGAGAAATAGTTTCCAAGTTTCTCCAGAGTATGCGTCATATTTGAGGTCAAGCGTAGGGCACGCTCGCTGCAGCGTGCCGGGCGCGCAAGGAATGGAACGGAACGGCGTGTCGGACACGGAACGAAACGGCGTTCGTTCCTTACCGTCCAAAATCGTGACGCACACCCGTTTCCGCAACAAAGCGGGATCAAGGGTTGCGGATATGCTATAATGCCTTTTGACGTGTGCGTATTTTCTTGTGTTGGTTTGGCAAAACCCGAGAATCTACGCATTTGCCGTCTTCATGCGTCAACGCCACCATAGCCAAAAGAATTCGGAATGAATTTGTTTTCGCGACTGCCTAGCTTGACTACAATCTTGTGGATTGTTGCCTCGCTCGTAGCGTTTGGCGCATTTATCTATATTGCGCCAAACCTCATAAACCCTCCTACCGCGAATGTGACTCCGACCAATGTGGTCGTTGTGGCTCCCACGACACGCGCCACTCCCACAATGCCCAGCACCGGCACACCGATCGCGATTGTGCCCCCGCCCAAAAGCGTCACCACCAACCCACTGCCTACACCGCCCGAAGGCGCAGAGGTTTACACCTCTATCGCAGACCCCACGCGCAGCGGCTATCTCAAGCTGGCTGACGACAAGCCGCACTGGGGTGACCGTAACCTGCATGCGGGCTATTTTGGTAATGACCGCTATGCAAGCGCGCTCTATTTTGACGTTTCTGCCATTCCGCCCAATTCAGAAATCTTGTCGGCGCAAATCGAGCTGGCGGGCTTGAGCCGTGACAACCTGGGCAGTCAAGGCGAATGGCGCGCGAGTCTGGTGCGCCTGAAACCTTTTGCGGAATGGCAAGACCTGACCACGCGAGATTTCTTTGACGCGACCGTGACCACGAGCATTGACAGCCCGCTCGGTCCGGGCGACCTTGATTTGGGGCGCGTGAACGAATTGCAGTTTCTGCAAGACCAGCTGCCGGGCTTGTCGGTCGAGATTGACGAGAGGACCTTTATTGTGGTCCGTCTGGATGGACCGCTCGGTCCGGACAACTCGTTGTTCACCTGGGACAGCGGTGGTTTGGACCTCAAAGGGGGCGTGCATCCGACCTTGCGCGTCGTCGCGCGCCCGGGTCAGTTTGTGGTTGTGACAAACACACCCACACCCGTGAATGTGGTGACCGCCGCCGCGATAGCGCTGGCGGAAACAGATTTTGCCACGCGCTTTGGCACGGCGACCCCGTTCCCGCGTTCTCACGCCACAGGCACCCCCATCCACCTGGTCACGCGGCAATTCACCCCCTCGAATGTCGAGACGCGGGTGGCGATTGCCCAGGTGGCGACCGCGATTGCCGTGACGACCGGCACATATACCCCGACGCCCGAGAACTGGATCGAAGTCACGCCGACGTTTACGCCGCTGCCGACGCGCACACCTCTCGTGATTCCTGCGGCAACCTTGTTTGCGCGACTGACGCCCACCGCGCCGCCCATCAATACGCCGACGGTGCGCGATATGCTGGCAGCGCCGCTGCCCGATTTTCTGAAAGGGAATTTGCTGGTGCGGACCAACCGCTTTGGTCAGGACATGGTCGTCGTGATGCAGCCGGACGGGACGATAACGCAGGCGCTGACCGGGCAGTTGTATTACATTTATGCAGAGGCGCGGGAGCCATATTCGCCGGACCGACAGGAACGGGTGGTAGTTGCGCCGGACGAGCGCGGGATTCTCCAAATCTGGGTAGAGAATCAAGAGACGTTCGAGAAACGCCCCATCACGACGCTGTCGCGCGGGCTGGCTTATGATCCCGTATGGTCGCCCGATGGTTCGCGCGTTGCGTATGTGAATCGCGAATTTGCAAACGACGAGATCTATGTGCATGATTTTGCGACCGGGCGGTCTACTCAGGTAACGTTTGGCGGCAATCCGTTTGTGTATAAACAAAAGCCGACCTGGTCGCCGGACGGGACACAGATCGCATTCAAGTCAAATGAAGGGACGTTGAACTTTCAGATTTGGTTGATGAATGCGGATGGGTCAAATTTACGAAACATAAGCCAAAGCGAGTCCATTGATGTTGATCCGGTGTGGGTCAAATAAAATGTCCGTGATGTCGGCGTCGTTCCAGAAACGCGTGCAAGCGCACAAGTTTTCCTCTCGCAAATGAACGGGATTGCGATTGGAGTGGATGTGGGCGCGACCAAGATTGCCTCGGCAGCCGTGACGCCGCAGGGAAAGGTCGTGGCGGCGCGCCAGACTCGAACCGATGCGGGACAGGGACCCGATGCGGTGATTGCGCGCATGGTGACGGAAATCGAGGCGCTGGCGTCGGCGCGGAATGAGACCGTGATCGGCGTGGGCATTGGCGTGCCGGGGCTGGTCAATCCGGGTGAGGGGCTTGTGATTCGCGCGGTCAACATGGGCTGGCAGGAGGTGCCGCTGCGCTCCCAAGTCCAGGAACGATTGGGGATGCGCGTGCCGGTGTATGTTGAGAATGATTTGCGGACTGCGGCGCGCGGCGAAGCGATGTTTGGCGCGGGTCGCGGAGTCAAGGATTTTGTCTTGATGACGCTGGGTTCGGGACTGGGGAGCGCGGCAATGGTGGATGGGCGAGTAGTTCATGGCGCGCGCTTTTTTGCGTCCGAAGCCGGGCATCTGGCGCTGGATGTGAACGGGCGGCGGTGCAAATGCGGATTAAAGGGGTGCGCCGAGACCGTGCTTTCCGGACCGGGATTGATTGCCGAGACCCGCGAAATTTTGCGCGCGGGCATAGCATCCACGCTGCAAGACCGGGATACGCTGACGCCGCAGGATATTCTCTATGCCGCGCGCCAGGAGGATGCGGCGGCGCTCGCGGCGATGGACAAGCTGGGCGAGTGGCTGGGAATTGTGATGGCAACCGCATCGGCGTGGCTAAATCCCGCCCGGTTTATCATTGGAGGTGGGCTTGGGCTTGCCGCATTTGACTTGATTGCGAGGCGCGCGCTGGCTGAATATGGGGTGCGAGCGCTTGCGGCAAGCGAGGATGGCGCCGAACTGGTGCGTTCGCAGGTCGAATCGAGCGCGGTGGGCGCGGCGGCGCTCGTCTTGGCAGGATAAGCGCGTTCTACTTTTGGCGCGTCCGGCTGTATGTTATAATTGCCGCCGGAATGCGAACCGGATACACGCCGACAAGTGCGGCGTGGTTTCATTTGGGGCGCTTTTGGCAACAACAACTGCAATTCGAGTCTCGGTCCAAGAAAGGGATACATGCATGGGACAAAACCCCGACGATGACACTACCTTTTGGCGCGACAAGCGGGTTTGGGTGACGGGCGGCGCAGGTTTTTTGGGGTCGTTTATTGTAGAGGGTCTGCAGCGGCGCGGCGCCAAAGAGATTTTTGCGCCGCGCAGCAGTCAAGTGGACTTGAGAGACATTGAGCAAGTGCGGCGCGCGCTGCGCGAGCTCAAGCCCGACGTGATCATTCATGCCGCGGCGCGCGTGGGCGGCATCGGCGCGAACCGAAAACACCCCGCCGATTTCTTTTATGACAATCTGATGATGGGCACGCAGTTGATGCACGAAGCGTATCTGCGCAATGTCGGCAAATTTGTGGCTCTGGGAACCGTCTGCGCCTATCCAAAATTTACCCCCGTGCCGTTCCGTGAAGATGATATTTGGGATGGCTATCCCGAGGAGACCAACGCCCCGTACGGTCTCGCAAAAAAGATGCTGCTGGTCCAAAGCCAGACGTATCGTCAACAATATGGCTTTAATGCCATTTATCTCTTGCCCGTGAACCTGTATGGTCCGCGTGACAATTTTGACCCGGAATCCTCGCATGTCATTCCCGCGCTGATCAGGAAATGCATCCTGGCTAAAAAGCGCGGTGACGGTTCGATTACGGTGTGGGGTGATGGCAGCCCGACCCGCGAGTTTTTGTATGTCGAGGATGCGGCAAAAGGGATTTTGCTCGCGGCGGAACGCTACAATAGCCCCGCGCCGGTGAACCTGGGCAGCGCGCACGAGCTCAGCATCAAGCAATTGGTCGAATTGATCGCGCGCTTGACCGGCTTTGAAGGAAGGCTGGTATGGGACACCAGCCAGCCCAACGGGCAGCCCCGTCGCAAGCTGGATACGACGCGCGCCGAGCGAGAATTTGGGTTTGTGTCCCAAACTCGATTTGAAGAGGGTCTGCGACGAACGATTGACTGGTATGTGGCGTCGCAGCGCGAGGACTTGAGCCCGGAACTGCTCGCCCGGTCCGTCTGAGTTTGCTCGTTATTTTGGATCTGCAAAGCGAAATTCCGACAAAATATTATCACGGATGCAGAGCATTCATGGTGAAACGGAACAGGTGCGGTCCATGGTCGGCGCACCAAGGCGCGAGCGAGACAATGGAGCGATATCGGACGAATCAAGCAATAGATGCCGCGCAACTGCGCGGCATTTTTGGGTGTCAGAGTCCCGTGGATGGGAGCATGACGGATGGATGATCCTTTTTCGTACGGGTTTGTGCGCGCAGCTGTGGTCAGCCCGGAATTGCGCGTTGCAGACGTCGCCTTTAATACGCAGGTGATGATAGACACGCTGCGCGCGGTGTCCGCCGCGGGCAGCGCGCTCGTGTTGTTTCCCGAATTGGGTGTGACGGGTTATACCTGCGGAGACCTGTTTTATCAGTCGTTGCTGCTGTCGAGCGCACGCGGCGCGCTGGAGACGCTTGCTCACGCGACCAAAGAGATTCCATTGGCGGCTGTGGTGGATTTGCCTTTGCTCCAGGACGGTAGATTGTACAACTGTGCGGCGCTGCTGGCGAACGGCGCGGTGGTGGGGATTGTGCCCAAGACTTTTTTGCCCGCGAGACAAGAGTATTACGAAGAGCGGTGGTTCACCTCGGCGCGCAACGCCCGATTCAACAGCGTCAATATTGGCGGGCGGGTTGTGCCGTTTGGGGCGGACCTGCTTTTTCGCGCGACCAATGTGCCGGGCTGTGTGTTGGGCATCGAAATCTGTGAAGACTTGTGGGCGATCAATTCGCCGAGCAGTGACAAGGCGCTCGCCGGCGCGACCGTCTTGCTGAATCCGTCGGCAAGCGACGACACGCTCGGCAAATCCGGCTACCGCACGGACCTGGTCGCGCATCAGGCGGGTCGTTGTCTCGCCGCGTATTTGTATGCCGGCGCAGGTTCAAACGAGTCAACGACCGACCTGGTCTTTGCGGGTCATTCGCTGATCGCCGAGAACGGGATTGTGCTGGCAGAGACCAAGCGGTTTCAATTGACAACGCAGTGGGCATACGCGGACATTGATATCGAGCGATTGGTGAACGAGCGCACCAAAAATACCAGTTTCTCGTCGCAGACGCCCGTCGGGACGTATCGGACGGTTGAGTTTGCGCTCCCCGTGCCACCTATTCCAAAACCCTATGTGCTAAAGCGTCCGCTGACGCGTACGCCGTTTGTGCCGGGTGACCCCGACCACCGCGCCGAAAACTGCCGCGAGGTATTTACACTGCAGGCGGTGGGACTGGCAAAACGGCTCAAGCATACGGGCATCCGTTCGGTGACGATCGGCGTGTCGGGCGGGCTGGACTCGACGCTTGCGCTTTTGGTGGCGCTCAAAGCATTTGACATTTTGGGGCTGGACCACCGGGGGATTGTGGCTATTTCAATGCCGGGATTTGGCACGACCGCGCGGACAAAATCTAATGCGGAGCAGTTGGCGCTCCAAGCCGGCATTACTTTTCGCACCGTCCCCATCACCGAGGCGGTGCGTCAGCATTTTGCCGACATCGGACACGACGAAACCATTCATGATGTGACGTTTGAAAATGCCCAGGCGCGCGAACGCACCCAGATTCTCATGGATGTGGCGAATCAGATTGGCGGATTGGTGGTCGGCACAGGGGATCTGTCCGAGCTGGCGCTCGGTTGGGCAACGTTTAATGGCGACCATATGTCCATGTATAGCGTCAATTCCGGCGTCCCGAAAACGCTGGTGCGTTATCTGGTCGAATGGGCGGCCGACAACGAGTTTGGGGGCGCGATTGCAGATGTGTTGCGCGATATTGTCGCAACGCCCATCAGCCCCGAGTTGCTTCCGTTGACCGATGAGGGCGAGCTGCAACAAGAGACCGAAGCGCAGATCGGTCCGTTCATCTTGCAGGATTTTTTCTTGTATTATACGGTGCGGCATCAGTTTGCGCCGCGCAAGGTCTTGATGTTGGCGCAAATTGCGTTTGCCGGTAAAGGACCGGACACTTTTGACGCCAAGACCATCTTGAAATGGCTTGCCGTTTTTTACAAACGCTTTTTCTCGCAGCAGTTCAAGCGTTCGGCAATGCCCGATGGTCCCAAGGTCGGCTCGGTGGCGCTTTCCCCGCGCGGCGACTGGCGCATGCCCAGTGACGCGAGCGCGGCGCTGTGGCTGGCGCAAGTGGACGAGCTGGCGCGTGAGTAGGTGTGCTCGACTATAGGCAGCTGGCTTGATGTCCCGGCTGACGAGCGCCACAAGCGTCGTGTCCCGGCTGACAGAGTGGAATGACTTGCAGAAAAACGGAATGACGCCTATACAATTCTTGTCCAAGAGCAAAGACCGGGTTCTCTTTTCCGCGCTTTGCTTTTTGGGCATAGACCGACTGACCGGCGCAAGGATCAGACCGCGCCGCGACCTGGTTTCACTGGGAACCAAGTACGGCGGCTGGGTGATTCCCGGCGCGCTGTTCGACGCCCAATCTATTTGCTATTGTGCCGGCTGCGGCGAAGACATTTCGTTTGATCTGGGACTGATAAGACAATTCGGCTGCCACGTGTATGGCTTTGATCCCACCCCGCGGGCTGTCCACTTTGTAAAGGAACAAGCGGGGCATAATCCCAATTATCATTTCTCCGAAATAGGGATTTGGGACAAACCGGATGTGCTCAAGTTTTATGCTCCGCGCAATCCGGCGCATGTGTCGCACTCGCTCGTGAATTTGCAGGGCACGCAAGAATATATCGAGGTCCGAGTCAAGCCCTTGCGATCCATCATGCAAGAGAACGGGCATACCCGGCTCGACCTCTTGAAATTGGATATTGAGGGCGCCGAGTATAGGGTCCTTGACTCGGTGCTCGCTGACAATCTGGACGTGAGTGTTATTTGCGTCGAATATGACGAGTATCTCACCCCGCTTGACTCTGACTATTTGACAAGAATCAAAGCATCAGTCGAGCGCCTCGTGTCTGCGGGATATGATTTGGTCTGTTCTCAGGGCAGCGGCAACTATACCTTTTACAAGCGCCGCTGAAAGGCAAAGCTGGAATGGGTGTTATGATGGGATGGGTGCGAGAGCATTGGCGGGGCATTTTCTCTGCGGTGGCGCTTGGTTTGTTGTTTGTGGTTTTCAGCCCCGGCTTGCGCGCGGCCGCGGAACGAAACGTCTTTGCGCTGCAAGCCAAGCCGTTTATCATAACTGCCAATTGGTCTGATGAGACCCGAGTCTGTGAACCGCTCGCGCCTCTGCCCGCGCTCTCCGTTCGCCAATGCTCCGATTCACAGACATGTTATATTTCGGATTTGCTTGCCTTGCGTCGCGGGGAATGGGATATTATCCAAACCTCCGGTCCGTCGGACCCCGACCCACTCGACGTATTTTTGCGCGGCTGGAGCAGGTATTGTGTCCGCTCACAGTCACATGCAGTTGCGGCGTGGCAGGCGGCGAGTGGACCCATCGGGTTCAAGTTCCTTGCGGAAGCAAAGGTGTCCCTCGCGGGGGGAGAGCCGGAGATTGCTCTGCGACAATCCGAAATTGCTCACGCCCTGCGTCCCACCGCCGAGTCCTTTTTGGTGATGGCGGGCGCTCAAGTTGCGCTGGGCGATACCGGGTCTGCGCTAGAGACATATTACCGGGCGCTGGAAGAGGGCATGACGACGCCGCAAACCTTTGGGCAGGTCGGCGAACTTGAATGGAAGCTCAACATCAATAACGCTGCGCGCGCACATCTGGCAGAAGCGGTGCGTCTGGACCCGCAGGCGTGGCACTATTGGCAGGTCTATGGCGCATTGTTGTATCGCTTGCAGGACTGGGAGCAATCAGAGGTTGCTTTTTCGCGCGCGGCAGAACTGAAACCCGAGTTTGGCGCAGCGCACGGCGGTGTGGCGCTGGCGCAGCTGCGTCTCGGCAAGTTGGAATCGGCGCGGCGCGCTGTCGAGGCGACGATGACAAACATTAAAGACGCGCGCGGGCAGGCGGGCTATTTGGCTGGATTTGCGCAGCTTGCTGCTGAAGCGGGTGACCTCGAATGGTCTGCGGCGCTGTATGCGCGGGCGCTCGAGCGCACGCCAAACGATGATGGAATGTGGAACGCGCTGATGGCAACCTACGTTCGTTTGGGGGATTGCGCCAAAGTGCGCTCGGTTTATCGCGCCTATACAGAGCAAATGCGCTCGCCGCAATTCGAACCTGCGCCCCAACCGGCGTGTCCCGAATAGGTTTCCCTTTGAGCGCAAACCCATCGAAAATTTCTCGTTGACCAAAGACACGCATTGAAAACTCGAATGAATCTGCTCAAAGCCCCGCTAAACCACATTCCACCCACGACGGTTATTTCGATTCTGAGCGGACCCTTGCGCGGGAAGAGGTGGGTGGTGGGCGCCAGCCGCCATGCCTATTGGCTCGGGTTGTATGAAAAAGAGAAAATGAGACATTTTGCCCGTCGTGTGCAGCCGGGACAGGTCGTTTTTGATGTGGGGGCGCACGTAGGTTACTATGCGTTGCTGGCGGCAACGCGCGTGGGTCCGACGGGGCACGTATGGGCATTCGAACCGGTGCCCGAAAATTTCGCATACCTCCAACAACACATCGCGCTGAATCACCTCTCGAACCTCACCTGTCTGCAGATGGCTGTGGCAGACGTTTCCGGAACGACTCTTTTTCGGAAAGGCGGCACGCGGTCAACCGGCAGTTTGTCAAGCGACGGCGAATTGACGGTGACAACGATCAGTTTGGATGACCTGGTCGAGCGTTCCCAAGCGCCGACGCCGCATATCATTAAACTGGACGTGGAAGGCGCCGAACTCGCCGCGCTTGCAGGCGCAAGGAAATTGCTGCTGCGCGCACACCCGAAAATTTATGTCGCCACACACAGTGTAACTCTGCACCGGGACTGCGCCATGTTGCTTGAAGAAATGAACTATCGGGTGACGGTGTTGGAATGTGACGCAACCGAACGTCGCGGTGAATTGTTTGCCGAGTGATCTCGCATGACTGTAAATCCGTTATCTCAAACTGCCAGTCCGGCGTCCCCGGCGGATGGTCTGCGTCTGGCGCGCATTCTGCCGGGCGCAGGCGCGCTCTATGTCAGCACGATCTTGCAGGCGGCAGGACGATTCCTGATAGGCGTTATGGTCGCCCGCGTTCTTGGCGCGGACGCGCTCGGCATCTTTACACTCGGTTTTGTGTCCCTTCAGACTCTGGTCGGCTTGTCCGTTTTTGGGCTGGACGCCGGAATCTTTTACTTGCTCAGCCCGGCATTCAAAAATCAGGATTACACGCGGGTGGCGAGTCTCACCCGGGCGGTGCTCGCCGCCACGCTCACGGTTTCGGTGTTGGCGGCAACAGGGTTTGTGTTTCTAGTGCCTTATTACCCTTTTGCGGGTTCCGATTCGTCGGAGAATTTGCGCGCTCTTCAACTCTTTGCCCTGGGCGTTCCGCTTCAGGTCGTGCTGGGAGTGCTCAGCTCGCTGGCGCTGGCGGTTGGTGATTCATCGGTGCGTGTGCGGGCGGAGCGGATTCTCAACACGGTCGCGCAAGTGGTCTTGCTCGGCATCGTGCTAGCTGCCGGGCTGGGGATCGAAGCGGTCGCGGCGAGTTTTGTTGCGGGCATAGCCGTTGCGGCGGCGGCGGCGGCGTTTATGGTGCGGCGGATTCTTCCGCGCGCTGCGCCCGCGCCAAACTGGCGCGGCGGCATTTGGGAATTGTATCGTTATGCATACCCGCAAGGGTTGGCGCGCGTGACGGGGTATGTGTTGATGAATGCCAACCTGTTCCTGCTGGGATACCTGTCCAGCACATTCCAGGTCGGATTGTATGCGGCGGCGAGCCGCTTGACGCTCCTCGGACTTTTGTTTCTGGAGGCGTTTGGTTCGATGTTTGCGGCGTCTGCGGCAAGCGAGCAGAATCATCAGGTCTTGAAACAGAGTTTTCAGTGGGTGACCAAATGGATCATGCTGACCAGCTGTCCATTGTTTGTGCTCCTCGCGGTCTTTGCTCCGGTCTGGATGACGGTGATGGGCGCGGAATTTGCAAGCGGAGGCAGTGTGCTTGCGGTGCTGGCGATGGCGCAATTCATCAGCATGTCCACCGGCGCTATCGGGGTGACGCTGGCGGTGCGCGGGCATCCGAAACTGGGGCTGCTCAACAATATCCTTGGCTGGGGGACGGGGGCGCTGTTGACCGCGATGTGGGCGAGCACGCTGGGCGCGCTGGGCGCAGCCATCGCCTATCTGGCTGCCATCCTGGTTTTTTGGGCGCTCGAAGTGACCGAAAGCGCAAAGTTCCTGGGATTCCTGCCGTTTGGTCGCTCACTCGTCAAGCCGCTAGTGTTGCTCGGCGCGCTGGCGGCGGCGGCGCTGATTCTGCGAGAGCTCTATTCGTGGAATCTTGCCACATTGATACCGCTGTGCGCGGTCCTTTTGGCAGGATACATCTTTCTACTCTGGCGGTTTGCGCTTCCGCCCCAGGATCTCGACGCGCTGCGTGAGGTCGGCAAAAACATGCGGCGGCGCGGCGTGCCTGCCGCGCAATAACGCGCTATGTTTCCCGTATTTTTTCTGCTGGGCATCGCACTGCTCATCGTTCCAACGATGCGCTTGCCCGCGCTCGGGCTTTCGCCGAGCGATGTTTTTATCTTTGCCGCGTTCGGATGGCTGACGCTGGAAGCTCTTTTGCGACCCCGCGAACGGCGCGCCGTGATTCCGATTCATGTGTTGTGGATTTCCGCCATGCTGATCCTGATTGGAGGGTCCATTGCTTCTGTGGGAGCTTTGGCTCCGCTGCGGAGTTTCTGGCAAACGGTCAAGGTCTGGTTTGTATTGGCGCCCTGGGTCTCGATGGGCATGGTGATGGTGCAGCGGGGCTATTTGAAACATATTCTTTACGTGTTTGTGTTTGCAGGCGGCATCACCGGAGGCGTGGCAATATTTGACCTTTTGACCGGCATACGTGTGGGCGCAAAAATTTCGGGCGTGGACATGATTTTTTGGAACCGTGAGACAGGGACCTTTGGGCATCCCAGCACGCTGGGATATTTTACCTGCGTCGCTTTTCCGGTGGCGTTCGGATTGTTGATGGATGAATGGCAGAACCGACGCCGCGTGTGGCTGTGCGCGGTTTGGGGAGCCGCGACTCTGTTGCTGCTCGGAGCCATGTTCATCTCCGGTTCGGTCACGGCGTGGCTAGCCACGATGATTGCATTCGCCGCGCTGGCTGCGATTTGGTTAGTTCGCGCCGGCTCCTGGGTGCGTTGGAGCATGACGATTGTTGGATTGGCGCTGCTAACCTTTGTTGGCGGCATTGTGACGCTTGACCTTGTGCCGGACAATCTCAATCAAGTCATCGAGAGGAACTTGCTGCGAGCGACAGTGGTGACGGGCCCGATACGTTTGAATCTGTTGGCAGAATCGTTTGAATTGCTCGATCATGACCCGTTCATTGGTGGGGGGATGGACCAGACGGGGGTGAGCAGCTCGGAGGAGAGTCAACTGAAAACGAGCGAAGTAATTCACAATACAATTATTAGCGGATGGTTGAATGGCGGACTGTTGACTTTTGTGGGGTTGATCATGGCATATGCGATTGCCGTGTTGACGGCTTGGCGCGGACTGGTCTATGGCGCAGGGCACAGGAACTGGGTTGTCTTGACGCTGAGCGCCGCATCGCTCGCGTGGGTTGTATTTGACCAGACCCAGCCGCAGCTCTCGCAGCGGTTCACCTGGCTGACAGTCTCGTTGCTCTTTGGCTTGGGTTTCGGAATCCAATGGGTCCCCGACAAAAAGATGCCAAGCGGCATAGGCGACCGTCCTGCCGCGACGCGTCCCGAACTTGCGGTGACACAGGGCAAGGCGGGGGCAGGGAAATGAGCATCGCGCCCGAACCGACCGAGCTGGAGCTGGAACAGGCGCATTATGATGCGTTGTATGCGGATACGGACGCGCGGAAACCGCTGCCGGCGCACGTTGTTGCGCCGCAAGAAATCGAAATGTGGAACGAGCATGTTGGCTCGCTCAAAGACAAACAGGTGCTGGAATGTGGGTCCGGCGACGGTGAAAAAGCGGTCTGGCTGGCGAGTCGCGGGGCATTCGTGCAGGCGGTAGAGTTATCTCCGGTCGGGGTGGAGCGGACGTTGGAACGGGCGCGCGCTCACGGAATGGCGGACCGCGTCAAGGCGTATGTGGGAGATTGCACGCGGCTGCAAGATCATGTATTGCCCAATTCGATAGACCTGGCGCTGGGTTTTAGCGTCCTGCATCATTTTCCAGCGCGAGAATTTGGCTGCTCTCTGCGCGCCGTGCTGAGACCCGGCGGGCGCGCCGTGTTTTTCGAAAACTCGAACGCAAACCCCCTGTATCGGTGGCTGCGAGGAATTCGGAACAACGAATCGGTGTGCGGGTCACCGCTCACCCAGGTTCAAGTGCGCGAACTGGTGGCGCAGGTCGGCGGCGGGTATCCGTTTTATCCCCGTTTCGGCTTGTTTGGACATGCCAAGAAATATGTTTGGCGTGAAAGCGCCCTGTTTGCGGGAGCGGTGGATGGGATTGACCGCATGGTGGATGCAATCCCGGGCACGCGACGGTGGTCATCCCACATGTGGGTGATTCTGTGCAAGCCGGTGGTCGCGGAATGACAATACCGAATCTCTCTCCTGTTGGTTCTTTGCCGTCAAGAGAATATCGAGTCGCGATTGTTGCAAATGCGCTCGCGCCGTATCGGATTCCGCTGCTGAATCGGCTTGCGCGGCTGCCGAACGTGCGGATACGGGCGCTGCTCGGTGAAGAAAGTGAGCGGTTTCGCGAATGGAAGGTCACGCTGACGGGGTCGGAATTTGAATGGGAGATTATGTCGGGCGGGGTCGTGCCTCTGCGAACAAAATTGGCAGACCAGACCGGGCTCTTTTTTTCGCCGCGCCTATGGAAGCATTTGGCGCAGGTACGATATGATTTGGTGGTGGCATTTGGCTGGACGATGCCCAACTCGATCATGACGGCGCTGATACGATACGCACAGCGGCTGCCGGTCGTATTGTGGGACACGAGCATCCCACATCCGCCGGGAAGATTGAAAAAGATGATGATGCCCGGGGTGCGGCGCTATTTTCGCATCTTTGACGGATATTTGGCTTCCAGCACCCTATGTGCCGAGTACATGGTTTGGAATGGGGCAGCGCGCGAGCGTGTGATACTGCTCCCGCAGGCAATTGATAACGAATTTTTCTCGACGCGGGCCTGGGCCGCGCACCGCGAACGTGACGTTCTCAAGCGCGAGCTGGGTCTGGATGGCGGCCGCATCGCTCTGTATGTCGGGCAGTTTACCGAGCGCAAAGGGATGTTTCCCCTGTTGGAGGCGTTTAGGTCGGTTGCCTCCGCCAACCCGAGCGCGGCGCTGCTCCTGGTTGGGAATGGTCCCCTCAAAGAAACGATCTTGTCCCAGCGCGACGCGTATGGATTACGCGACCGGATTGTGATCCACGATTTTGTGCAAAAGACGGACCTTCCGCGTTATTATGCGGCGGCGGACTTGTTTGTCCTTCCGTCTTTTTATGACACCTATGGGGTGGTGATCAACGAGGCGATGGCATGTGGATTACCCGTTGTGACGACGGACCGTGTAGGGGCGGCGCATGACCTGGTGCAAGAGGGTGTTAACGGCATGGTGGTGCCCGCCGGTGATGTGTCAGCGCTGGCAGGCGCGATCGAACGCATCCTGCGCGACACCTCGCTTGGTCTCGCGTTGGGCAAGCATTCGCAGCGGATTATCGCAGGGTGGACGGTAGAGTTGGCGGCACAAAATTTTGCCAAATGTTTAGAAATGTGTATTCCCAACGAGACCGTGCGCTTGGCAAGCCAAGCATGACCGTGTGAGTGAACAAGAGATGAATCTTGTATTGGCAGCTGAAGGGGCGCGTCAAGAAATGGGCGGCGTAGGGCTGGTCGCCGTGCCGCCCATTGCCCGCGCGCTGGTGGGGCTGGGGCATCGGGTCGTTCTCGAAATTTTCGGTCCGGTCATTCCGGGCGCCGAGGATTTTGTCACCGATGACCCGGGGCGCGCATTTCGGTCAGACCTGGTCGCCATCACCTATCCCGCGCGCGGGCGGTATGCGTGGGCGCCCGCGGCATTGCCGAGGGTGCGGCGACATGTGGCGCAAGCCGATTTTGTGATGGTTCATTCGCTCTATTCGTTTGCGGTCTTGAGCGGGTTTGCGGCGGCGCGCCTGCACGCCAAGAAATATGGTGTTTGGCCCCATGGTGTGCTGGCGCCGTTTCAGCGCTCGGTCAGCACCGGACGCAAGGCAGTATACGATCGGCTGGCGGCGGACCACATTCTGGGTGGAGCGTCCGTGATCTTTTATAATGCGGTGGCAGAACGCGACGAGGCGGCAGAGGCGCATCCCCCGGGCGTCCCATCCGTGATCATTCCGCACGGGATTGATCTCGAACCTTTTGCCAAACTGCCTGCGCGCGGGAAATTTCGCGCGACATATCTGAACGGGTTCACGGGACCGCTGCTCTTGTATCTGGGGCGACTGAACGCGAAAAAGGGGCTGGATGTGTTGGTCGGGGCGATGCGACGCATCCACGCGCAATTGCCCGAGGCGCGCCTCGCCATTGTAGGCGCGGGCGATCCCCCGGAGTTTGCAGCCAAAGTGAGCGGCTGGGTACAAGAGGCGGGGCTGACAGAACGGGTGGTGATGCCCGGACTGTTGATGGGCGACGACAAGCTGGCTGCGCTTGCCGATGCAGACGTCGCAGTCTTGCCCTCCCATCAGGAAAATTTCTCATTCGCCATGTTCGAGGCGCTGGCCGCGCGTGTGCCTGTGGTAATAACGGATGGATATAGTTTTGCGCCCGAGGTCGAACGATTTCGAGCGGGTTATGTGGTGAAACGTGACCCTGACGCGGTGGCGCACGCAGCGCTCACAGCATTGGCGAATCCGGATGCGTCGTTTCAAATGGGCGAGCAGGGCGCGCGCCTGGCAGGGCAGTATTCGTGGAGCGTCGTCGGCAAACAGATGGACCGGGCGATTCAGGCGCTGGTGTCAGACCAGCCGCTGCCCCCGGACCTGGTGCTGGGAAGAGTTCCGGCATGATTGGACGCCAGGCATGGGAACTGATGGTATGCTGAATTTCGTCGCGGCGGCTTGAAGGTGGCGATACCCCGGTTTTGGCTGGTCAAGTATCCTGTCAAACTGCGCTTGACACACAATGAAACTCTTGGTGATTGGAATGAACTATGCGCCCGAGCAAACGGGCATCGCGCCATTCACGACCGAATTGTGCGAGCATTTGACGCGGCGCGGACATACGGTCACGGTTGCGACGACTTTTCCACACTATCCCGAATGGAAAACGCATGAATGTTATGCGGGCATGTTTGCGCACACCGAGAGGCGAAACGGCGTTACGCTGAAACGAAAATGGGTTATGCTGCCAAGGCGCGCGAGCGCCCTTGGGCGCGTCCTGTACGATACATTGCTGGGTTTGGGCGCGCTGCTGTCGGGACTGCCGGGTGGACAGTATGATTTGATTCTCGGGGTTGCGCCGCCGATTCAGGTGGGTGTGGCGGCGCGGCTCTTGGCGCGGCGTCATGGTGTGCCGTATGTGATGTGGGTCCAGGACCTGGCATTGGAGGCGGCAATGTCGGTCGGGATGATGCGCGCGAGCGCGTTAGTGCGCGCGGCGAAACGAGTTGAGCAGTGGACGTATGACGGCGCGGCGCGCGTCCTGGTTGTTGCCCGGAGCTTTATGGAGAATCTCGCGCACAAGGGTGTTCCGGATGCCAAACTGCGGTATCTGCCGGATTGGGTGGATGCCAAATTTATCGGGGGCGGGACGAACGGCAACGGATTTCGCCGTTCGGTCGGGCTGGACGATGATTCTTTTGTCGTCCTGCATTCGGGCAACATGGGAGCGAAACAGCAGCTGCAGAACGTGTTGAATGCTGCCCGCGAATTGGGGTCCCAACCGAATATTGCTTTTGTATTGGTGGGCGAAGGTTCGGAAAAAGACGGATTGATAACGCACGCGCGGCGTGACGGTCTGCGCAATGTCTTGTTTCTGCCATTGGTCCCGCGTGACGAACTCCCGCATTTGATGGCGACCGCCGACCTCCTGGTGCTGAATCAACATCCCGATATGGTGGAGGGGGTCATCCCTTCCAAATTGCTAACGTATATGGCAGCCGCGCGACCTATCGTGGTTGCGGCGCATCCCGACAGCGAAGCGGCACGCCAGGTGCAGGCGGCGGGGTGCGGGGTCTGGGTCGAGCCAAACCAGCCAAAAGCGCTGGCGCACGCGGTAAGCGAATTGGCGCGCGATCCCGCTGCCCGGCAGCGTCTGGGCGAGCGCGGGCGGCAATTCGTCGGGGAATATTTTTCGCGCGAACGCTTGCTGCGCGCCTACGAGACAGAATTGTTGAGCGTGACCGGATGAATGCCCGGGACAGGGTACTGGCTTTTGGCGCGCGGTCCGCATGGCAGCTGGCAGTCAAACGGCTGATGGATGTGGTCGGCGCGGGTGTATTGTTGCTGCTGCTTTCACCAGCGCTTTTGGTCATTGCGCTGGCGATCAAACTATCCGATTCCGGACCGGTCTTGTATGCGTGGAACGTTGTGGGGCAGGGGGGGCGCCCGTTTCGCGGACACAAGTTTCGGACTATGGTGGTCAATGCGGACGCGCTCAAGCGCGAACTGCTGGACCGCAATGAGATGCAGGGACCGGTGTTCAAGATTCAGGATGACCCGCGCATCACCCCGGTCGGACGTGTTTTGCGTAAATATTCGCTCGACGAGCTGCCCCAGCTCTGGAGCGTGCTCAAAGGTGACATGTCATTGGTAGGTCCGCGTCCTCCCCTGCAAAGCGAGTACGCGCAGTTTACCGAGTATCAAAAGCAGAAACTGACAATGAAACCGGGGATTACGTGTCTGTGGCAAATTTCGGGACGCAACAATATTCGTGATTTTGATGAATGGGTCAGACTGGACCTTGAATATATCCGTACGTGGTCGTTGTGGCTGGACATCAAGATTCTGTTCGGAACGTTGGCGGTAGTGATTCGCGGGACGGGCCGCTGAAAGGGATCAGGACGCTGTTTGTGTGAAAATTGTGGGGGCAATTTTTCGGATCGTCGAGGAGAATTGCAATGAGAGTATTGGTGACAGGTGGCGCCGGTTTTATCGGCTCGCACACTGTTGACTTGCTTTTGACAGAGGGATATACGGTTCGGGTTTTGGATTCGCTCGCCGTCCCCGTGCATCAAGCCGGTGTCCTGCCCGACTATGTTCCGCCGGAAGTGGAATTTTTGTGCGGGGATGTGCGTGACGCGGACCTGATGAGAACGGCGTTGTATGATGTGGATGCGGTCATTCACCTGGCTGCCTATCAGGATTATCTCACGGACTTTTCAAAGTTTTTTTCTGTCAATACGGTGGGCACGGCGCTCTTGTACGAGATAATTGTCAAAGAGAAAATGCCGGTGCAAAAAATCGTCGTGGCGAGCTCGCAAGCGACCTACGGCGAAGGCAAATATGTTTGCGCGGACCACTCGGCGAGCGCGGACGATTCGTCAAATGGGCGGTCTCGGGAAAGAGTTGTGTATCCGGAGCTGCGCCCCGAAACACAGCTAAAACGCTGTGACTGGAATGTCCATTGCCCCGATTGCGACGGAGCGATGCAATGGGTCCCCACGGATGAGACGCGCGTGCAGCCGCACAACCAGTATGCGGTGTCCAAATACACGCAGGAAATGCTGGCGTTGAATCTGGGCAAACGGTACGAAATTCCGACCGTGTGCATGCGTTATTCAATCGTGCAAGGCATGCGGCAGTCTTTTCGGAATGCCTATTCGGGAGTTTTGCGTAATTTCACCCAGCGGCTGCTGGCGGGCAAATCTCCCGTGTGCTATGAAGACGGGATGCAAGTGCGCGATTATGTCTATGTGGGCGATGTCGCGCGCGCGAATGTGTTGGTGCTCGAACATCCCGATGCGGATTTTCAAGCGTTCAATGTAGGGGGCGAAATCCCCGTAACGGTCCTGGAATACGCCGAGCTGTTGACGCGGAAAATCAATCCGCGCCTGGGTCCACAGCTCCCTGGGTTGTATCGCTTTGGGGACACGCGGCATATTGTGTCGGACGTGACAAAACTCAAAGCGCTGGGGTGGGCGCCCACCCGGGCGGTGGATGCGATTGCCGATGAATATATTGCCTGGGCGGAGGAACAGCCGGGACTGCGCGATTACTATACGGAAGCGGAAGCGGGTATGTTGGCGCGGGGAACGCTGCGTCGAGCCAAGTAGGGAACGAACGCCGATTCGTTCTGTTGGGCGACAAGACCGCTGCGTCGAGCCAAGTAGGGAACGAACGCCGATTCGTTCCGTTGGGCGACAAGACCGCTGCGGCGAGCCAGGTAGGGAACGAACGCCGATTCGTTCCGTTGGGCGACAAGACCGCTGCGGTGAGCCAAGTAGGGAACGGACGCCGTTTCGTTCCGTTGGGCGATAGGAACGCTGCGGCGAGCGTTCTTTACGGGGCGGGTTTTTGAAATTGCTTTTTTTGAAAAAGGGCGTATTCTAATTTGCCATGTTGATCGCGCGTGCGCCGGTCCGCATTTCATTTGCGGGCGGTGGGACCGACCTTTCCGCGTATTATGAACAGTACGGCGGCTGTGTCATCAGTACTTCGATTGACAAATATTTTTACGTATTCTTGCAGCCCAGTCCTGATCCGACTCTACAGATCACCTCTTCGGATTACCAGACCTTTTACCGACATCAAGCCGAAACGGACCAGGAATTTTTCTGGGAAGGGGATTTATCGCTGCCGCGCGCGATCCTGCACCATTTTGGGATTACACGCGGCGTTTCCATGTTCCTGGCGTCCGAAATTCCGCCCGGGACCGGACTCGGGTCTTCTTCCACCGTCACCGTCGCGCTGGTCAAGGCGATTACGACCGCCAAGGGCTTGAAACCGACACCTTATGAAGTGGCAGAGCTGGCGTCTTTTATCGAGATTGAAAAAATGGGCATGCCGATCGGCAAGCAAGACCAATACGCGGCGGCATTTGGCGGGTTGAACCGGATTGAATTCCTGCCGAACGAGGTGCGGGTGACGCCGCTCAATCTGCCGGCAAAAACAGTTGCGCGGTTGGAACAGCACGTCATGCTCTTTTTTACGGGAAGCACCCGCGCGGCGTCCAACATTCTCAGCCAGCAAAAGGCGTCGTCAGAGAGCAAGGACCCTCAGGTCATCCAAGCCCTGCATGCGGTCAAAGAGATGGCGAATGAGGTGCATATCGCGCTGGAACGGGGAGACGTGACTGCGCTGGGCGAAATCCTGCACGAGTCCTGGACGCGCAAAAAGCGCTTTGCCAAAAACGTGTCGAACGCGCGTCTGGATGAACTGTACGAGCTGGCGCGGGCAAATGGCGCAAGCGGTGGGAAAATCGCGGGCGCAGGCGGCGGCGGCTTTTTGATGCTGTTTTGCCCCCCTACGCACCAGCTGCCGGTGACGCGGGCGTTGGAGGATGCCGGGTTGAAACGCATGGCATTTCATTTCGAAAGCGGCGGCGCAAGAGTGCTGGTCAACGCAGGCCTGCGGCTGAATGGCGCAATGTCGCACGGCAATTCATCCTGAATTTGGCTTGCAGCAACGCAGCCGAGATGTGAGGACAGATGGAATCTCGCAGACAGAATATTGTTTTGATTGTGACTCTTGTCGCGCTGGACAGCTTGATGATCCTGACGGGTTGGCTGTTTGCGTACCATCTTCGCATCCAAAGTGATATATTGCCTTTTAACTTCAAGGCAAACTTTGTTGACTATCGCAACGTCGTTTTGGTCTCTCTGCCGCTCTGGCTCGGCATCTTTGCGCTGTGTCGTTTGTATAATCGCGAGGAACTCCTTGGCGGACCCCAGGAATATGGCAACGTCGTCAAGGGTTGTTTGATCGGTTTTGCGGCGCTCATTGCGGTTTCGACGTTTCTGCGGGTTCCGGACCTGGCGCGCGGCTGGCTCTTGATCGGGCTGGTCTTGACGACTTTTTTGGTCGGTCTGGCGCGTTTTTTGACACGACGCGTGTTTTATTCGCTCCGCGGACGCGGCTGGTTTGTGCAGCGGGCGCTAATCGTCGGGGCAAATGACGATGCGCGTGCGATTGCGCGGCAGCTCACTCCATTCGGACGGACCGGGGTGAACGTCGTCGGTTTTGTGGACGACTATTTGCCGGTGAATACGCCGGTGGTCGAAAACCTGCGCGTGGTGGGGGCGACATCGAATCTGCACGCGGTGACGCTCGACCAAAAGATTGACCAGGTGATTCTCGTGGCGGGCGCCATGACGTGGGAAAGCTTTGACCAGCTCTTGCGCGGGATTACGCTCGCCAACAAGGATACCTACGCCATCAAGGTCTCGCCGGGACTGTATGAAACGTTGACGACGGGGGTGCGCGTCAGTTACAAGAATCGCGTGCCTCTGCTGGAAATCGAGCGCGCGCCGATCACGGGAATTGATGCGTTGTTGAAAACCGGGCTTGACTTGACGATTGGCGCGCTCATGTTTCTGCTTGCGCTGCCCATTGCGTTTGTAATCACCCTGGCGCTGCTTGTGGTGGGTCGGCGACCGCTGGTGGAAGCGTCACCGGTGCTGGGCAAGAACGGAGATACGTTCCGCACATACCGTTTTAGCTCGCTGCGACCCGATTCGGAACCGTGGACGCGGGGTCAATGGGTGGGATGTTTTCTGTTCGAGACAGGGCTTGAAAAACTGCCGCAGTTGTGGAACGTCGTGACCGGCAAAATGTCGCTGGTGGGTCCTCGTCCGGTTGATCCCTCGCAGGCGGAACAATACAGCGAATGGCTGTCGAATTTGCTTGCGCTAAAACCGGGCATGACCGGAGCGCGCGCGGCGAGCGTCAAGAATGTAATCACGCTGGAACAAGAGATGCTGCTGGAACTGTATTACGCGCGCAATTATTCAATTTGGCTCGACCTGCAACTGCTGTTTCAAACGCTGGTGCGAATTATCAAGCGCGAACGCGTGGTGCGTCAGCCGAACGACGGCGCGACGGCGACCGCGACCTTTTGGAATCTGCGCGCGATGTCTCCTTCGCAGCGCGAGTTTTGAGGACTGAATCATGGCGTCTGCAACCGAACCGATGACCCCGTTGCTGGTGAGCGAGTTGAATCTGATGCACTATATCGCCTTGCTCAAGCGACGTTGGTTATTGATAATCGCCTGCGGGCTCATCGGCGCGGCAGCGGCGTTGCTCTGGACGATGCTGGCGCCTCCCATGTATGCCGCTCAGACCGAATTGGCGATTCTTCGGACCGGTTCGATTGTTAATCTCGATCCAAGATTTCGGACGATTTCTGATACCGACCCGAACGCGACGGGACTGGACGCGGCGGCGCGGCGGCGGTCACTGGTATCCATCGGTGAAGGCGCGGCGTTAGCCGAGCAGGTGATCCAAAAGCTTGGCGACCGTCTACCTCCCGCTTTGCGCACGGTCGAGGGTTTGCAAGAGGCGGTCTCGATAGTCAATGATGGGGATGTAATTCGTGTGTCCACCCGGACCGGGTCGCCCGAGCTCGCCGTGTTGATCACAAATACATGGGCGGAGACCTATGTCAGCCGGGTGAATCAGGTGTTTGGTGAGAGTGGTTTTGTAGGCGATAATTTGCAGCAGTTGTCGCTCGAGTTGAAACAAGATTATGAGCGCAAACAAGATGCGGTTACACAGGACAGGGCGTCCACAGATATCCAGCGCCTGAAGCGGGATTTGGATTTTGTTGAACGGCAGTTGAATGTTGACCATCAGGCGAAACTGGCTCGAATGCTCGATGATGCAACCGCACTGCGCGCCCTGGTTGCACAGGGAGCAGGCGACGCGACCAGCAGTCAGCAGCTCGCAATGCTCTTGCTTCAAGTGAATCTGTTCAAGCCCGACGGCGCAGCGTCGGCGGACATTCAAGTGCCAATCACGGCTGATTTAAGCCCGCGCCCCCAATCCGAGCTGCTAAAAGAGCTGGACAATTTGATCGCAAACCTAAAGGACCGACAAATCGAGCTGAACGGACCCGCGCGCGATGAGCTCTTTCGCCAGATGAATGTGTTGAGGGCACAGGTCGAAGTGGCAGAAGCCAAGACCAAAGACCTGGAAGCGGCGCGCGATCTGGCATGGAACACCTATCAGCTCATGGAAAGCAAGGTCGCAGAGAACTCGGTCACAATCGAGACGCAGAGTAGAATGGTGCAGATTGTCTCGCCCGCCATTCTGCCGACCCGCCCGCTTTCACAGCAAACGCTTCTCAAAACGGTGGCGGGCGCACTGGCGGGACTGGTTGTTGGCGCTGTTTTAGCGTTGGTGCTCAAGCCCCGCTAAAGTCGAGTCGCGAGGGTCCCAGCTCTTGCTGATCATGCGGCGCGTCGCAGACCTGATAGCAGAGAATGAATTTTGGCTGCTGGTGGTCTATGGCGTGCCGCTTTTGTTTGCAAGAAATCTGCCTGCGCCCGTTTTCCTGACCGCGCTAGCGACGATTCCCCTTTTTTGGCTTGCGCGGCGCGTTGCGCGCGGGGCATGGACGGTGGCAACGCCGTTGGATTTGCCGGCAGCCATCTTGCTCATTCTGGGACTCGTGAGTGTCATGGTCTCGGATGCGCGCGCCGCGAGCATCGTGTCTTTTGGGGAATGGATCGGCGGGTTTGCGCTCTATTATTCAATCGTAAATGGCATTGTGGCGACCCGCCGCCGCACATCTGCGGGGCACACCGAGTTGGCAGGGGGCAAAGGCGCAAGCAGTCCGGACGTGGGCGATTCGAGAATTGGGGTGGGAGTCTGGACGCTTGTGCTGGTCGGGGCAGCGATGGCGGTCGCGGGGGCGCTGGGACTGCGATTCTCGGTCAAGTTCTTGCCACTGCCGATGCTCGACCTTGTGCCCAAACTGGATTTGGAATTTCTGAACCCGCGTGGGTTTACGCCAAACATTGTCGCGGGCGCGTTGGCGCCGCTGGTCCCCATCGCGCTGGTCTGGACAATCCTTCAGCGGGGGCGAGCGCTTCAATTCATAGCCGCCGCGCTCGCCTGTGTGCTGGTCGCCGTGACCTTGCTGACGCAATCGCGCGGTGCGCTCCTGGCGCTGACGACCGCTTGTGTGCTCTTGCCATTCTTGCGCAGCCCGCGCCGTCTGTGGCTGGTCCCTGCGCTCTTGATTCCTCTTGTCGCGCTCGTGTTTGTGTTGGGTCCGTCGAACGTGATCGAAATGATAATGGCGAGTGATACGCAGGGCAGCGCGGGGGAGCGCGTCGAATTGTGGGACCGCGCGCTGCGGATGATGCGTGATTTTCCGTTCACGGGCATCGGGCTGGGATTGTTTGAATCAACGGTGCTTGCACTCTATCCGCCGTTCTACAGCCCCCCGGACGCGCCGCTGCCGCATGCGCACAATCTGTATCTAGAGATGGGGGCTGAATTTGGCGTTGGGGGTCTGGTCGCCTTTTTCGCTTTGGTGACGACAGTCGTCGGCGTCGGTTGGCAGGCGATCCGGCGCGCGGCGAACGAGGCGCAGGGCTGGCTCGCGGCGGGGTTGCTGGCAAGCGTGTTTGTGTTTTTGGGTCACAGTGTGTTGGATGCGACCTTTTTGAGCACCAAAGTAAGCGTCATTGTCTGGTCGGTGATGGGACTGGCGGTGACGCTCTTTTTGATCGAGCGAGAAACGTAATGACTCCCGCGCCTCTGAATAGTGCCGCTCCGGCGGAGCCGCCCGCCGGGTCCGCGCGCCGCGGGTGGCTTTCGGTGTTGTTTGGTGCGGCGGTCAGTCTCGCCGCATTTTGGCTGATTGCGCGCAGTGTGGATTTCAATCTGACTCTCGGCGTGCTGGGTTCCAGCCAATGGGTGTTTGTTTTTGCCGCGGTCCTGGCGCAGTTGGGCGCGATGGGGTTCAGCGTCCGTCGTTGGCAGGTCCTCCTCCGCCCCTATCCCACCCGGTTTTGGATGTTGACGCAGATTTTTTTTAGCGCGCATTTGCTCAATACGATTCTGCCCATCAAACTGGGGACCGTGGCGCGTGTGCTGTTGGCGGCGGAAACAGCCAATTTGAATGTTGGATTCGTGCTGGGTTCCGTCGCCCTCGAAAAAGTGTTGGACACCTTTGTCATGCTGCTGCTCTTGCTGCTGCTCACGCCGTTTGTTCCAATGCCGGTTTGGATGCGCGATTCGTTGGCGGTGAGCGTTTTCCTGGTGGTCGCGGCAGTGATTGCGTTGGCAAGCGCGCGGCGGCTGCGCGAACCGCTCTTGTCAAGACTGGCGCGGCTGGAACGGCAGATTTTCAAACGCGAGTCGGTGCGGGTCACATCTTTTGTGCGCGGCATTCTGGAAAGTCTGAACAATTTGACCCGGCGCCGGGAGGCGGCGGTCGTGATTGCGTGGACCATGGCGATATGGTTGGTCGGCTGGGCGGTGAATCAATTGCTGTTTGCCGCGCTGGGGATTGATGTGCCGTGGAGCGCATCTTTATTCGTAATTGTCGTGCTGCAAGTTGGCACGCGCGTTCCTGCGCTGCCTGCCAATCTGGGGGTGTTTCATTTTTTGGTCATTCTCGCGCTCGGCGTTTATGGGGTGGATGAGAGCGCCGCGCTCGCCTATGCGATTCTGCTTCATTTGGTTGTGTTTGTGATTCCTGCCGTGCTGGGCGCGGGCTTGGCTGTGCCGTTGGGGGCGCGGTTGATTCGGTTGGTTGCAGACAAGCGCGCCCGCAGCATCGAGCTGGGCGCGACAAACCTGTAGATTTATCACGGCTTGAGCCGGATTATGCTGCAAAATGAGCTGGTGGTTTGCTTTTCGACGCTGAGCTGGGACTATTTGCGACAGCGGCATCACGAGCTCATGATCCGTTTTGCGCGGGCAGGCAACCGTGTGCTGTATGTAGAGCCGATTGGGATTCGAATGCCGGGTTGGCAAGACCGCCATCGAATTGTGGCGCGGCTGCGGAATCGGCAAAAAGCGGGACCGCGCGGCATACGGCAAGTGATGGAAAATCTATGGGTGGTGGACCCTTTGGTGAATCCGTTCCAACAGGTCGGGTTCGTCCACTGGCGGAACGTCGCAAATCTGGCGCGGCAAGTGGCGCGCGCGGCTGACCGGGTCGGCGGCGGCAGACCGATTGTCTGGACGTATGTGCCGACGCCGTTGGCGCGCGAGGTCATCCGGGCGCTCGATCCCAAACTGCTGGTCTATGACTGTGTTGACGCGTTGACCGAGAACCCCAAAGGCGTTTTTTCATCGTTCGCTGAATCGGAACGCGAGCTCTCGCGTCGTGCGGACCTGGTCCTGGCGAGTTCACCCGAACTTGTCGAACGACAGCGCGCGCTAAACAAACATACGTATTACGTTCCGCACGGCGTTGACTATCAAGTGTTTGCGACCGCGCCTGCGTTCGAGCCGTCCGTGCTCTCCGGTCTGGGGCGCCCGCGGCTTGTTTTTTTTGGCGGGATAGATGAACGGGTGGACTATCTATTGCTCAAGCGTCTGGCGACCGCGCATCCCGATTGGCAGCTTGTTTTGATGGGGATTGTGCGAACGGATATTTCTGACCTCACGAAACTGCCGAATGTGCTGGTTTTGGGTCATATCCCACACGCCGAATTGGCTGGCTATTTGTACGCGATGGATGTGCTGTTGCTGCCATATGTCAAGAACGAGTTTTCGCGCTATATCAACCCTGCCAAACTCTATGAATGTCTGGCGGTCGGCAAACCGACGATAGCGACGGCGCTGCCGGTTTTTGACGATTTCAAGGACGTACTGGCGGTGGCATCCGACGCGGCGGAATTTGAACGGCTGGCTGCACAAGCGGTCGCCGCGCCCTTGGACGAGGTCGCGTTGGCGCGGCGACGCGAACGCGCGCGCGCCAACACATGGGATATGCGCTTTGACGAGATTATGACCATCGTCCAAGAGCGTCTGGCGGATGTCTGAATTGCGCTGATTGACCCGAGAGCGGGCAGATGATTCCATGAATTTGGCGATTGTCCACGAATATTTTTGCAATTTGGGCGGGTCCGAAACTGTGGTGCGGGCGCTGCACGAGTTGTATCCCGACGCGCCGGTTTTCACTCTTCAGATTTATGATCGAAATCGCGGGCATGAATGGCTGAGAGGCATGGACCTGCGAACGTCGTTCATCCAGCGACTTCCTCTGGCGGGACGCACTCACCAGGTCTTTTTGCCGCTCATGCCGTATGCAATCGAGAGTTTTGACCTGACCAAGTACGATATAATTCTCTCGTCATCCAGTTTTATCGCCAAGGGCATCATCCCGCCCCCAAATGCCAGACATTTCTCGTATACGCAGACGCGGCAACGCGTCGCATGGGACCTCGAATCCGAATATGTGAATGCAGTCCCGCGCCCCTTGCGCCTGATTGCGCGGGCGTACATGCACAATTTGCGGATTTGGGATGTGACAGCCGCACAGCGGGTGGACCGGTTTGTGGCAAACTCGCATTTTGTGGCGCGACGCATCAAGCAATTGTATGGACGCGAGGCGCTTGTGATTCCGCCGCCGGTTGATACCGATTTGTTCAAGCCGATGGACGTGACGCGCGGCGAGTATTATGTCGCCGTTGGGCGTCTGGTGAAATACAAGCGGTTTGATCTGGCGATTGCAGCATGCAAGGCGCTCGGACGCCCGCTCAAAATTGTGGGAGACGGACCCGAGCGTCGGACGCTCGAAAAAATGGCGGCGGGCGGACCGATTGAATTTCTGGGAGCGCAATCACATACGAAAATTCGAGATGTGCTGGCGGGGGCGCGGGCGCTGCTCTTTCCGGGATTGGAAGATTTTGGGATTGTGCCCGTCGAAGCGCAGGCGATGGGTTGTCTTGTGATTGCGTATGGCGAGGGGGGAGTATTGGACACAGTCCGCGATGGCGAGACGGGCGTCTTGTTTGGGGCGCAGACAATGGATGCGTTGGTGGAGGCGATACGGCGTGCCGACGACCTGCGCCCGGACCCGGGTGTGCTGCGAGAGAACGCGCTCGGATTTTCGGCGCACAATTTCAAGACTCGCATCAGCCGCCTGATTTCCGGTCAGCCCTTATGAACTTTATTGCGCAAGATTCGCCGCGTGCCCGTTGGTTGGGCGTGGTGTTGTGGCTCGGCGACGTGACAGCCGCGCTGGGAGCGATGCTCCTGGCGGACTGGCTGCGCCGCGCGCTTCCGTTTGGCGCGCCGCCCGACCGATATTACGTCACGCCCGATGTGCTGGCGCTCGTTGGCGCGATTTGGGCGCTGGTCTTTTATTTTTTGGGCGCATACGAGCGCCGCACGCGGGAGGAATGGCGCATCGAGGCGCGCACCGTGTTCTTGGCGGCGACTTTTGCGGTGCTGTCGTTGGCGGCAGCATTGTATTTTATAAAGATCGAGAATTTTTCGCGCGTCTTGTTTCTTTATTTTTATGCGCTGGATTTGGGTTTGACTCTGGTGTGGCGCGCGGGGATGCGCTATCTGCGCCTGCGATACGGCGGCGCGGGCGCCGACACGCGGCGGGCGCTGATTGTCGGCACCGATACGAGCGCCAAAGAATTGGCGACGCAGCTCCGGAGCTCGCCCGGGTTCATGCTGGTGGGCTTTATCGCCGAGAGCAAATTGTCGAATCTGTCCGACGTCGCGCCGATTGTCGGAACTCTGGACGATGCGCTCACTGTCGTGGACCGCGCCCGTATCAATGATGTTTTCCTGTCCCAGACCACGCGCGGACGCGCAGAATTGGCGGAACTGATTCTGGCTCTGCGCGAGAGCCGCGTGCGTGTGCGAGTGATGCCGGACCTGCTTGAATTGATTACCGTGCGCACGGGCATCGAGACTCTGCGCGGACTGCCCGTGATCACCCTGCGTGAACCTGCGATCACGGGGCTGAACAGTGTCTTGAAACGCGCGCTCGACCTGATTGGAGCTACCCTGGGGCTGCTCGTCTTTGGTCCGTTTATGTTTATTGTGGCGCTGCTGATCAAGTTCGATTCGCCCGGACCGATCTTGTTTTCTCAAGAACGGGCAGGGCAATATGGCAAGCCGTTTCGCATGTACAAGTTTCGTTCGATGGTGGTGAACGCCGAAGACCTGCTCGACCAGTTGGTGAATGTGGACGAGCTCGAGTCGCCGCATTTCAAGATGCGAGATGACCCGCGGGTGACGCGCGTCGGTCGCTGGCTGCGGAGAACTTCATTGGACGAGCTGCCGCAGTTGATCAATGTGCTGTTTGGTTCGATGTCGTTGGTGGGACCGCGCCCTGAAGTGATGCGGATTGCCATGCGCTATTCTTCTGTTCAGCGACAGAGACTGTTGGTGAAACCGGGGATGACCGGGGCGATGCAGATCAGCGGGCGCGGCGACCTTGTTTTCGAGGAACGGATCAAGCTGGAGCTGGACTATATCGAGAATTATTCTATCTGGCGCGACCTGGTGATTCTAGTCAAGACCGTGCCTGCGGTGTTGAGCGGCAGAGGGGCGTATTAGGGTTTTGCAAGTGTGGGTTTGGAGATTGGATGGGGGTTTGAATCAGGGATTATTTTATGGCAAGTTTGTGATGGATTTAAGCTGAGTTATACTCGTCAGCGTTATTTGCGATGGAACAAGCTACTCCTCTGGAACAACCCCGCGCCGCGCGCGCCGCGTTGAATGAACGGGCGCTGGCGAATCTGCACGGGCTCCCCATTCTGCTCTCGATTATCACGTTTGCCCTGGGTCTCTTTTATCTGGCGGTGATACCGCCCTGGGGCGGACCCGACGAGCCACGACATTTCGAGTATGTTCGTCTCCTTTCGAACAAAGGGGGGTTTGTCGGTTATCCGGACATTGACCCGGCGGTGATGAATGAAATCATCCGTTCGATGGACTCGGTGAACTATTGGAAGTGGGGCGTCACGTTGTGGAAACGGACGGCGCCGGGAGAGTTGCCCAAAGATTTTACCGAAATCTATGGCGAGGGCGCCCACCAACTGCATCAGCCGCCGCTCGCGTATTTGTTGTATCTCATCCCGCACAATCTGGCTGCCGCAAACGGCATCCGCGCCCAGTTGTACGCAATGCGCCTTGTATCGATCCTCCTCAATGTGCTGACCGTGTTGGCGGCATATGTGGCGGGACGGGAGCTGTTTCGGCGGGACGACGGGGCGGATGACCCGACCATGGCGCTAGCTCTGCCGGTGTTTATCATGCTGCTGCCCCAGCACCTCTTTTTGCACAGCACGGTGATGAACGACCACCTGGTAGTCGCGGCGCTGGGCTGGATGCTGGCGATCATGGTGCGGACGTTTCGGCTGGGACTCTCGATTCCGCGCGTGTTGGGCATGTTGGTCACGTTGGGCATTGCGCTTGCTTCCAAGCGCAATGGGTTGTACGGTGTGCCCATTCTGGCGTTTGCGTTTCTCGTGTATATCGTGGTGCACTGGGGCGCGGGGCGTCTGACTGCGGGGCAGCGCGCGGTCCGTCTGGTGGGTGCTGCCGTCTTGGCTGCGCTCGCGCTGGTTGCGCTGGTGTTGGCGTGGAATTGGACGACGGTGAATGTTCCCAAGTTATCCGAGTATATCGTTCTGCTGTTTTTGTTGCTGCCGACCGAACAATTCCCCATGTCGTTGGATGCGCGCTATATTCAACCCGACGCGCTGATTCTGTATATGCAGTCGCTGCGCCGCATCTTTATCAGTTTGTGGGGTCATTTTGGCTGGATGAACATTACGCTCGGCGTGCAGGCGTATTGGGGTTTTGCGGCGTTGAGCGTGGCGGCGGCGGCGGGTCTCGTTTGGTATGCCATTCGTGATTTCTGGAAATTGTTTGCCTATCAACGCGCCGTGTTGATCGTGTTTGCGGCGAGCGTGGTAGTTGCGCTGGCGCTGATTCTGGCTATTGATGCGCGCGGTTGGGACCTGGGTTGGGAGCCCGGTTCGTCGGGTCGCTATTTGTTCCCTGTCTTGATTCCGTTGGCAACCCTGTTTTTGATCGGCACCCGGGCGTTTGTGCCGCGCAAGGGTTATGTGTGGTGGTTTGCGATTCTGGTCGTCGCCATGGCGCTCTACAACATTATCGTGTTGGGCTGGTTCATTGTTCCATTCTATCGCGCGTGACGTATGAGAACGCCGGGTCAGGTGATTGCCAGTCTGCTGCTTGCCGCGTGCTTTGCGTTGGTGGTCGTATTTGTCTCGAGTTATCAAGGGGAACGTCAGGAGAATCGCCCCGAAATTATTCAGATGCAGTTTGACCTGCTGGAGGGCAAGGATTACGTCATCAATGGACAACCGATGTATCTTGCCGCGTTTCAAAATCGTGTTTTGTTTCCGCTGCTCTTGACAAACTTGACGCGGCTCGACGTTTTGGATGCAAATGATGCGTTTTTGCTTTTGAGACTGGCGACAACCGCGCTGGCGCTGTGGGTTGTATATTGGGCGGCGCGAGGTTTTGGCAGTGTGTCAGCCAAATTGGCAGCTGCCGCCATGCTTTTGGTCGCGTATGGTCTCATCTGCACCTTTGGATATAACTGGGAACATCCGACGGATATGTTGGATGTGATGTTCATGGCAGGCATGGTCTGGGCGACGGCGACACATCGCGGGATATTGCTCTTGTTGATCGCCCTCGCGGCGGCAGCCAATCGCGAATCGGCGGCATTCGGCGGGGTTTTGTGGGCGTTTTGCTACGGCTTTAACGAGCGTTGGCGTCCCAACTGGGGCGAACTCGGGCGCTCGTTTCTATTGATTGCACTGCCGTATGCTGTTGTGCTTGGGCTGCGTTATCTTTTTGGCGGGGCACGCGCCGTTGTGAATGAGACGCAGCTGATCACGGCGTTCACATCGTTTGAAAAGGAATTGAATGCGCTGATAGATTACACAAGCCCATTCAACTGGCTGGCGCTGGGCGCAGCGATGTTTGTGCCGCCGGTCGTGTGGGTTGTGAGCAATTGGCGGACAATGTATCCGATTCAGCGTCGGCTCGTATACGCGTCGGCAGTCCTCACGTTTATCACGTTTTGGTTTGGCATCCTGAGTGAACTGCGGATTTTTCTGCCGATTTTTGTGATTTTGGTTTTGACGGCGGTGTGGAATGAAAGCGCTCGAATGGAGCGTACCGCCGTCACCGTCGCTCCGCTCCGGTGACGTTCTGCGATAGGGGGATCAAGAAAATGCCAAGACAATTTTCCGCGCGCACGGTTTGGCGCATCCTGGGGATTACGCTGGCGTTGAGTGTGCTGCTCGTGCCGCTGACGATGGCGGTCCCGATTTATGCTTTCAAGGGAGACCAACCCGATAGCGTCCCGCAAAACTCTACGGCATACGCGGCGCCGAAAAAAGCGGGCGCCATCTTTGGACTGGACGACGGCGGTGTTTTGTATCTGTCGGATATGACGCGCTCGCTGGCTGCCGAAACCGGCGCCAATTGGGTCCGCATGTCAGTCGAGTGGGAGAACATCGAGGCGGTGCGCGGCACGTATGACTTTACCCACACCGACAATTATTTGAATTCGGTGACTGAAAAAGGGTTTACACCCATTGTGTTTGTGTCCGACAACCCGGGCTGGGCGGCAAACACGCATTGTGGTCCAATTGATACAAATGACCCGTCGCTGGTCACTTCGTTCAGGAACTTGATGGGCGCATTGGCAGCGCGCTATCCCAAGGTAAAGGTCTGGGCGCTTTACAACGAGGTTGACTATGACGGGACGCCCGGTTCGCACAACGGCGGCTGTTTTGGCTCCCGGACAGCCGGCGGCGTAAACAACAACGGGGTACGCGATGTGAACGAGTATGCCGTCCTGCTCGCGACTGCCTGGCAGGCGGTGCACGCCGCAAATCCCAAAGCGCTCGTCGGCACCGGCGCGCTCGCCTTTGACAATTTCAATACGGCAACCGCGCCGCCCGGCTATCCCGGCGGTGGGGCGGGCGGCAGTTTTAACTATAACTTTGTTGCCGAGCTTTTCAACACCATGAAAAATAATCCGCGACCCGCGGGTGAGAAATTTGTGGACCTGTTGTTGTTTAACTATTACGATCTGTATGGAACGTATTATTGGACCAAGATCGCGAGCGGAGCGGGCGTTCAGGCAAAAGCGAGCGTGCTGCGTCAAAAAATGACCCAAGCTGGCATCACCGGCGTGAAATTGTTTGTGGGCGAAACGGGCAGTGAATCCCTTTCGAATGGACAGGATGGGCAGGCGCGTTGTCTCTATTTGAATCTGGTGCGCGGCGCGGCTGCAAAACTCAAGGGGATGATCTGGTGGACGTTCAAGGACTTTGATGATAATTCGTCGCAGCCGACATGGAAGTATGGCATCGTTGACCAGAATTACGAACGCAAAGTCGCCTTTTTCGCGCTCAAAACGCTGGTGACGGAATTGAACAATTATAAATACAAGGACACTCACAGCGGGCAGGCGGATTTCAAGGACGTAGAGGCGTATCGTTTCTTTAGCAGGGGTTTGACGAAATATGTGATTGTCTCGTCCAGCATTGCGAGCCAGGCGAAACGTTCGAATTGTGCGTGGGACCGCAACAACCGCATTGCAACATTCAATGCGACCACGCTGCGTGTGGTCAAGCTGGCGGGCAAGGCAAAAACCGTACGCGATAACAGCAAAAAAGACCTGGACCCGGCGGTGGGGCGTATCGCTGTCAAGGTCGGAACAAACCCCCTGGTCGTTCAAATTGACCCATAATTGCCGCGTGGTTGACGCGAATACAGGATAGAGCTCAAGAGCTAGCCGCGCACCGTTCGTTGGGCTAGCTCTTGTCTTGTCGAGACCAATGTATCTGAATCTGCGTATTTTCATTGTTTTGTGGTTGGCGCTGGCATTGACCATGCTCGCGGCGTGCTCGGGAAAGTCGGAAACACCCGCGCCCTCTCCCACGACGGCGCCCGCGACGAGCGCGGCAGCTGCGCCGACTGCTGTCATCGCCGCGACCGCGACAAATCCCCCTGCCGTTGAGCAGACTGACGCTCCGGCGGCGACCGACATTCCATCTCCCGTGAGCGCGACAGAGGTCCCGCCCGCGTCTGTCCCGACCGCCGTTCCTCCGACAGATGTCCCCGCGGCGCAAGCGCCGGTCAACTATTTTGGCGCGAGCACATACGGCGAAATCATGTATAACGAAACGGCGCGCGCCCTCGCAACGCTAGCGGGGGTGCAGGTGGTGCGCACGAGTGTTACGTGGGGCGATATTGAAAAGACCAGGGGGAGTTTTGACTGGGACGCAACCGATCACATGATCAATACGCTGACTGAGCATAATTTCGAGCCGCTCACGCTGATTCTGGATAATCCCGGGTGGGCGTCCAACACGCTGTGTGGTCCGGTGAATGATTTGGAAGGATTCGAGACGTTTGTGCGTGAATTGTTCACCCGCTATCCCAGAGTCCACTATTGGGCGTTGTATAACGAGCCGGACAACGCCAAGGGCGCGGAAAACAGTTCGGGGGGCTGTTTTGGCGGCGATGACCTGAACGGGAATGGCGTGCCCGATTATCAAGACTATGCCGCGCAGCTGCGGGTGGCATGGCGCGCGCTCCATCAGGTCAACCCGCAGGGACGCCTGCTGGTTGGCGCGTTGGCGTATGACAACTTTGATCAAGCCAGCGCACCACCCGGGTATCCGGGCGGCGGGAGCGGCGGTTCATTCAACTATCATTTTATTGAACAGCTCCTCGATTATGTGCGCGCCAACCCGCTGCCGGGGGGCGCGCGATACTTTGATGATGTCTCGTTCAACTTTTATGCGATCTATGGACCCTATTGGGAGCGACAGGTGGGCGGGGTCGGCGTGAGCGCCAAGGCAAACAAGCTCCGTCAACTGCTTTCGGATTATGGCGTGTCCGCCGGACTGGTGGTCAGCGAAACGGGCGCGAACTCGCAAAGCCGCGGGGACGATCAACAGAGCGAGTTTGCGGTCAAGACGTTTACGCGCGGGTTGGCAAGCGGCATCATGCACATGGTCTGGTGGACATTCCAGGATTTTCCGGACTCGAACTCTGCGCCGTCCAACACGTGGAAATTTGGATTGATTGATCAGGCGGCTAACCCGAAACCGTCATACTCGGCTTATCAGACGATGGTGAATCAGTTAAACGGCGCAGCGTTTTTGCAGCCGCTGCAAGTGGATGGCGGCGAGGGTTATGTGTTTACGCGGGACGGAGCGGGCAAAGCGGTTGTCTGGTCCTCGTCCGAAAATCCGGTGACGCTGGCGTTTTCCGCCCGGACTTTGCAGGTGGTCTCGATGTATGGCGAAATCAAGGCAATCACGGATGGGTCTCCCAAAGACACAGACCCAAGCGCGGGGCGCATCGGTCTGGCGGTGAATCAATTCCCGGTATATGTGCAGGTGGTCGAATGAGACAACCGCGCGCCGCGCTGCGCGCCGTTCTTGTCGGGCTTGGTTTTTTGTGGCTGTTGGGCAGTTCAACGGGTGCGGGCGCCTATGCGACAGGGGCAACGTTGACGCCGCGCGTCTTTGTGCCGCTCGCACAGCGCGCGTGGGAATACAGCCCGCCTATCGAAATGCCGCTGGGCGCAAGTGACAGCTCGGTTGACCAGGTAGCGAGTTCGCAGGCGATGATGGACCTGTTTCGCGCCGCGGGTGGAGTTTACAACCGAACGAGCGTGAGCTGGCGGCAGATCGAGCCGACGAATCGTTCGCCGCAAGAGTACGACTGGACGTTTGCGGACAGCCAACTGAACACGCTCACCAACAACGGGGTCCAACCGTTTGTGTTGATCCTGACCAATCCGAGCTGGGCATCCAACACGCCGTGCGGACCTGTCTATGACAACGCCGACATGGCGGAATTTGTCGGCGCGCTGGCGGCAAGATACCCGGCGGTCCGCTACTGGGCGCTGTATAACGAAGTGGACAGCATGACCTATTCGCGGGGTTTTCATTCCGGCGGCTGTTTTGGCGAGGCGGACCTGGACCAGAACGGCAATCCCGATTTTGCCGATTATGCCGAAATGATGCGCGCGGTCTGGAAAGCGATGCATACCGCCAACCCGAACGCGCGGCTTGCAATCGGACAGTTGTCGTATGACAATTTCACCGCCGAGACACGTCCGGACTGGTATAACGGCGGCTGCTGTTTCAACTATCATTTTTTGGACAATCTGCTTGGCTATCTCTCTGCCAACCCGCTCCCGGAAGGCGAAAAATACGCGGACGCGCTCGGTTTCAATGATTACAAGTTTTACAATGACCATGTGTGGCAGCGGCGCTATACCCAGGTGGGTGTCGGCGCAAAAGCGGCGGCGCTCCGCGAGGTGATGGCAAAATATGGGGTGGATTTGCCACTCGTGATCACTGAATTGTCCGGCGATTCCACCGATGCGGGGGGGGTCTCGCTCGACGAACAGGCGCGCCAGGTCGCGCAGCTGATGATCCAGGGCTATTTTTATGACATCAAGACGCTGATTTGGTGGGTGTATCAAGATTTCCCTGATTCATGCGTGGTCCACACCAACTGCGGGAATTGGAAATTTGGCATTGTGGACCAGGACGAGACGCCGAAACCCTCTTTTTTTGCGTTCCAGGTTGTGGGTGAGCAGCTGCGCGGGTATACGCCGGTCAAGGCGCGCAATGGGGTGAATGTGGTGCAGTTTACCTTTGGCAAGGGGGAACGCGAAAAGCATGTGTTTTATACAAAGAACCCAAACGGCAAGACCAAGACATTCAAGGCAAGACATCTGTTGGTCACGGACATGTACGGCAACACGACCTGGTATACCCATCAAGGGGACAAAAAGATAAAACTCCAGCTGACCCCTGCCCCGATCTATGTCGAAATCAATCCCTGAGGTCAGACTCGCGCAATCCGACCTCGCGTCCACTTTTTGGGCAGATGCGCGGGTGCGCGAGGGGATGGTGTGGGGTCTGTGTATTGCGGCGGCTTTGTTTGTGACGCTGTTGCACAGTCCCGCCTTTATGCCGTATGTGTGGCCCGATTCGGGCACCTTTCAATACGTGGCGCACCGTTTGTTGGAAGGACAAACGCTGTATGTGGATGTGTGGGACCAGAAACCGCCGTTGATTTACTATCTCAACGCGCTGGGTGTGTGGCTGGGCGGCGGCGGGCGCTGGGGGGTGTGGCTGCTTTCGTTTTGCGCGGTGGCTGGCGCAGTCACGCTCAGCGTCAAACTTTTGCGGCGCGGTTTTGGGCTTGCCATCGGGCTGCTTGTCACGGGCGTCTGGCTGCTGGCGTATTTCCAATTGATTGACGATGGGAACATGACCGAAGAGTTTGCGCTGCCGCTTCAATTTGGCGCGCTCTGGTTGGCATGGCAGGTCGAGACAGAACGGGCGGGCGAATACGGCTGGCGCGGTTTTTGGATTGGGGTACTGGTCGGCACGATTTTTTTTCTCAAGAGCAACATGATCGGCGTCGGACTGGCGATTGGTTTGTATATCTTGATCAGAGCATGGTCGAGACGGGAGGCGCGGCACGCGCCGCGGCAGCTCGCTCCGATAGTCGCGGGCGCGCTTTTGGTCGCCGGAATCGTGTTGGGTGCGTTGTGGCGGCAGGGCGCGCTGGGCGAATTTCTCGTGATTGTTTTTCAATACAACGTTATTTACGCTCAGCGGTTCGGACTGGTCGAGGGCACATTGGACGCGCTCCGCGCCGGTTTTGCCGCGTTATCGCTGACGGGTCTGATCGTATATGGCGGGTTGGGTTTTGCGGTCGGGGTCGCGTGCCTGATATGGGCGCGCAATCGCATCCCCGACAAGCTGGTCCCTGCGTTTGGCATTTGCGCGCTCGCGCTGCCGCTCGAAATTGTGCTGGTGACGACGACGCGGCGCGAATTTGGACATTACTTTGTCGCGCTGTTTTATGTGCTGGCGTTTTGGAGCGCGTGGCTGTTGTGGCTCGTCCGTCGCGCGCTGTTTGAATTGACTGCGCCAACGACAGCAAAGACGCGGGCATTCCTGACGCTTGGATTTGCGTGCGGGGTTGGTTTTATCGCGCTGCCCGCGGTTGATTTTGATATTCGGTTCGCGCGCGAGCTGCGCGCGCTGGAGCCGCCGCAAGTAGTCAGTTATATGCGCGAGCATACGACGCCCGACGATACGGTGCTGATTCCCGGTTTCGAGCCGCGCCTGTTGCTGTTTGCCGACCGCCGCGCGCCGACGCGCTATGTTCACACGATTCCGTTCGAGTTTGCCGAGTTTGCCACGCCCGAACGCGTCGAAGGATATTTTGACGACGTGTTGAGAAACAAGCCCGCGCTGATTGTTGACCCTCGCGGCTATGGGCTTGAGAATTTCACCCCCGCCGATTCGTCCCGCATCCGCAAACAAATCAATCAACTCAAGCGGCAGTATCATGCTGTAGGACCGATTGCCGGGTGGCAGGTGTACGCGCGGCGATGAACGCGGCGCCCGACCTGACAGTCTCGATTGTAAATTCCAGCAATCGCGACATGCTGGAGCGTTGTCTGCGCTCGATTCAAGCCAATACGCGTGACCTGATGCTCCAAGTGATTGTGGTGGACAATGCCTCGACCGATAACAGTGTTGAAATGCTGCATCGTGAGTTTCCACAGGTGATAGTTTTGCAGAGTAAAGAGCGTCGGGGGTTTTCGGCGAATCACAACCGCGCGCTGGAGCGGGGCACGGGGCGCTACCTCATGATTCTCAACGACGACACGGAAATCCTGCCGCACTGTTTGGAGCGTCTGGTGAGATTCATGGACGCGCATCCCGAGGCGGGCGCATGTGGGGCGCAGCTGCTGAACCCCGACGGGTCGCTGCAGCGGACGGCGAATCGTTTTCCGACGCTCGCGTTTGGGATTTTTGAGGCGCTGGGATTGGATGCGCGATTTCCGAATAATCCTGTGCAGAGACACAATATCTATGCCGAGTGGGACCGCGCGAGCGTGCGCGAGGTGGACTCGGTCTCGGGCGCGGCGCTGCTGGTCCGTCGGGAGGCAATGGCGCAGGCGGGTCCGCTCGACCCCAACTATTTCCTTTACAGTGAAGAAGTGGACTGGTGTTATCGTCTGCACAAGCAGGGCTGGAAGATTTATTACTTGGCGGACGCCCGGGTGACACATTACGGCGGACAGAGCACGACGGCGCGCGCCCCAAAAAAGTATCACGATATTTACTGGCAGAGTTTTTTGTACTATTACAAAAAGCATTTTGGGACGCCCGCCTATTTGCTCGTGCGAGCGTTGTTGGCGATGCGTTTGTCCGCGCGCCGATTGGTGGTCCGGGAATGAACAGCCGGTGGAGTTGGGCGGAACGCGGGCGCGCCGACGACCGCGTCTCTGAAACGAACGGCGGACCGGTCCGACGGCAGTTGGTGCGCTAACGATGCTGCAATCCATCTGGCGCGGTATTGGGATTCTGGCGTTTGCCAACGCCGCCGCGCTCGTTTTGCAATTTCTCACGACCGTGCTCATGGCGCGCGCATTTGGCGCGGGCGCCGCCATGGACGCATACACCCTCGCGATTTTTTTCCCCGAAGCGTTACAATATCTTTTGATGCTCGTGACATTGAGCGTGGTCTTTACGCCGATGTTTATTGACGCGCGCACGCGTCTGGGCGACGCAGAGGCGTGGAGCATCGCGGTCTCGCTGCTGTTGATCGTCGCCGCGGTGGTGCTGGTTTTGATTCCCGCGCTCGCGGCGGCAATGCCGTGGATCATTGTCGTGATGGGACCGGGGATGGCGCCCGCGACGCAGGCGCTGGCGGGCGAGCTGACAACCATAATCCTGCCGGGACTGGTCTACTTTGCGACAGCGGGCATTCTGCTCGGCATTTGTTATGCCTATCAGGACTTTGTGACGGCGGCGGTCAACACGCTGTTGCTGGCGTTGTTGAACCTGACGTCTTTTTTTGTTTTTGTCTCCTGGCTGGATTGGGGTGTGCGCGGCATGATGCTGGGGCGGATGCTTGCGCTGCTCATCCTGCAGCTCTTTTTGGTCCTGCGGGTGCGCGCCCACAAGCGCGGCATCGCCTTGAAATGGCGAGTGTGGCACCCGCAGACCTGGCTGATGCTGACGTATTTGCCGCCCTATATGTTTGGCTCGATCAGCTGGCAGATCGGGCAAATCGCGATCCGCAGTCTGCTTTCCACACTGGGGGCGGGCACATTGGCGGCGTGGGGCTATGGACAGCGGCTTGCCGATATTCCGATGGGTGTGTTGGGGACGGCGGTTGGGACGACATATGTCCCTTTATTTTCGTCGGCGGTCGCGTCGGCGCGCTATAGCGAGGCGCGGCGCGATTGGTCGCGCGCGGTGTGGCGGATGCTGCTCGTCTTGACGCCGTTTGCGGTATTGTTGGTTGTGGGCGCGGCGCCGCTCATCCAGATTCTGCTGGAACGCGGCGCGTTCGACGCGCAGGCGACGCAAATGACTGCGGCGGTCTTGATCGGGCTGTCGTTGGGGCTGCCGCTGCGCGGGGTCGGCGGTCTGGTCGTGCGCGGACTGCCCGCCTTCAAGACGCGACTCGCGCCGATTTTGCTCAGCGCGCTTTCGATTGGCGCGAGTGTCGGCGGAGCGTTCCTGCTCGCCAATGTATGGGGTCTGTTCGGCATTGCGTTTGCCGTCTCGTTGGGTGATGCGCTCTTTGCGATTGCGGGGTTGTGGTTTTTTTGGCGGCGGCTTGCCCGCGAGGATGCGCCCGCCAATGCAGCACTCCCCGATTTGCCCGTATCGCCGCAGGTCAGCAGCGTGCAGCCTCAAAAATAGCGTGAGTTCGAGTGCCAAAAGAAATCTTGTATCTCTCGTATCTCGGCGGACTGGGCGGCGGCGAAAGCAGCTTATTGTCGCACATCCTCGCGCTCGCCCGCGGCGAATTTTCCCCGCGCGTGATTTGTGGAACGCCGGGCGCGTTCGCGGATGCCCTGCGCGCGCACGCTATTCCTGTCGAGGTGATTCCGTTTCAACTCCCGTATTTCAAACATGGATTTTTGCCGACCGTCTCGCTCGATTTTTTTGCGCGATTGAATGGATATCTGGACAAACACGCGATCGCGTTGATTCACTGCAACGATCCCGAAGGGGCGTATTACGCCGCGCCGGTCGCCAAGTTGCGCGGGATACCTGTCGTGTGGACGAGCTGGGGGTGGTGGCAGGCGGAGCGCGGTTGGAAGACCACCTTTTACGAAAAAATGTTGGCGCAGATTGTGACGCCGACACAGCACATCAAACGGTGTCTGACGGATGCGAACCCGCGTCTGGCAGGCAAGATTGCGGTCATTCCGTTTGGTGTGGACACGGAAATTTTCTCGCCGGGCGCGCGTGATGTCGAGTTTCTCGCCCAATTCGATGTTGCGCCCAATGCGCCTGTCGTGACACTGCTCGCGCGCTTTCAATCGGTCAAGGGGCACGCAAATTTTCTGAATGCCGCGCCGGCGATTCTGGACGCGGTCCCCGGCGCGCGTTTTTTGTTTGTCGGCGATGCGGCATTTGACACGCGCGACGCAAACGAAACGCGAGACATGGTGCGCGAACGCGTGAGGAACGACGAACGTCTGCGGCGCGCGGTGGTGTTTTGCGGGTTTCGCGCGGATGTGGCGCGCATCCTCTGTTCGAGCGATGTGCTGGTGTGCCCGTCCGGTTTCGAGACCTACGGGATGACAAATATCGAAGCGATGGCGTGCGCGATTCCGGTCGTGAGCACGAACGTGGGAGGACCCTCCGAGACGATTGTGGACGGTGAAACGGGTTTTCTTGTGCCGCCAAAGGACCCACGTGCGCTGGCTGCGCGCGTCATTCAACTCTTGAACGATGCGCGCTTGCGGCGAGAGCTGGGGTTCAATGGTCGCAAGCGCGTCGAGACACACTATGCATTGCGAAACAGCGTCGCGCAGCTGGAGCGGGCGTATACGAACGCGCTCGGCAAGGACCGCACGTGAACATTTTGTTTGTGACCCCCGCGCCGCCTTTCCCGCCCAACGATGGAGCGCGCCTGATCGTCGCCAATCTCGCGCGGGCGTTAGCACGGGAGCATACATTGTTTCTCGTCACCTTTGCAGAGCGGGATGGGACGGCGGCAGAGATGCGCGAATGGTTTGCTGAAACGCGAACCGTGCTGCCACCGAACCCCAGCAAAGCGGGCAAGTGGCTGTCCAGTTTTACCGACCCCCTGCCGGTTTGGGTGCGTGGCGTTGATTCGGACCGAATGCGCGGGACATTGCGAAAGGCGATCCAAGCGCTCGAGATTGATGTGGTGCATTTGGACACGGCGAAAATGGCACAGTACACCGACGCCGTTGCACCTCTACCTACCGTGCTGGCGCCGCACGATTCGCTCACGCTGGTTTTGGAACAGTGGCAGACCACCGGACCGACATTGCGCGACCGTGCATATGCGCGCTATCAGGTTGAAAAAATGCGCCGCTACGAGACAACGCAGTATCTCAAGGGAACGCGCGTGTGCGTTGTGACGACGCAAGAGCAGCAATTTTTGCAATCCCTCGCACCCACGCTCGCTGTGCGCGTGATCCCGAACGGTGTGGATACGGATTATTTTGCGCCAATTAACAATGCAGAAAAACCCGCGCACATTGGTTTTTTGGGAGTCATGGACTATATCCCCAACCGCCGCGCCGCGCTCTATTTTGCGCGAGCTGTCATGCCGCGCGTATGGCAAGCCGTGCCCAAAGCGGTTTTTACGATCATCGGGCGCAATCCTACGCGCGATATTTTGGCGTTGACGGACGACACGCGGATCCGGGTAACGGGCACAGTTCAAGATGTGCGCCCGTATGTGGCGGAGCAGCAAGTGATGGTTGTCCCGATGCGCGAGGCAGGCGGTATCAAAAACAAACTCTTGGAAGCAATGGCGATGGGCAAAGCGGTCGTGACCACGCCCGAAGGATTGGAAGGCACGGATGCGCGGCACGATCAAGAGCTGTTGGTCGCCGCGGGTGCGGACGCGCTCGCCGATGCGTGCAGGAGATTGATTCGAGACGATTCGCGGCGCGCAGAATTGGGTGTGCGTGCGCGCGCTTGGGCTTGGCCGCATTCGTGGCAAGAGGTCGCGTCGCAGTATTTGGCGTTGTATCGTGAGGCAATCCATGCGGCTGCTGGGCGTTGAGCACAAGACCGTGTGGGGCGGCGGGCAGGTGATGCTCGTCAACGTGCTGAGCGAATGGCAGCGTGCGGGCGTGCCCGTCGTGCCAACTCTGGTATGCCCACCCGATGCGGCGCTGGTGGGGCGGGCGCGCGCACTCAATGTCCCGTGCGTGACAATGCCGTTGGGCGCTATCGAGAAAACGCGCAGCGTCCCCTGGAATTTGGCACGGCGGGTCGGACCGACGCGTCAGCTGCTGCAAACCATTCGTCAGACCGGGGCAGAAATCATTCTCGCCAACAGCGCATTTTCGTTTCTCGCGTCCGTGTTTGCCGCCAAACTGGCGCGGGTGCCGATTGTATGGTGGGAACACAACACCACGCTGCCGGGTGACGGTTTGTTGCGGCGCATGCTTGCGTGGGCGGACCGAATTGTGGTGGTCAGTCAAGAAATTCAAAAACAATTTCTTGGCTTGGAACCTTCCGCCGCGTCCAAGCTCTCTGTCATTCATAACGGCATAGATGCGCAGAAATTTTTTCCATCGGACAAAGAACGAATGCAAATACGCCGAGAGTTGGGTTGGGATGAATCCATGCATGTCGTTGGTACTGTCGGGCGGTTGTCTCCTGAAAAAGGTATGAACTATTTTGTGGCGGCAGCGAACGAAATCGCACAGACCCGCCCCGCTGTGCGCTTTGTCATCGTCGGCGATGGTCCCGAACGCGCGGCACTGCAAGCGATCGCGAACCCCGACGCCATCCGGTTTGTGGGGGTGCGCGAGGACGTGACCGCATGGCTCAATGCGATGGATGTGTTTGCGCTGACGTCGGTCGCCGACGCGTTTCCGCTGGCGGTAATCGAGGCGATGGCGTGCGGTCTGCCCGTGGTGGCGTCCAAGGTCGGCGGTCTGCCCGAGATCGTGTTGGACGGCGAAACGGGTCTGCTGACGCCGCCGCGTGACGTGGGTGCGCTGGCGCGGGCGATGGCGGCATTGATGGGCGACGAGTCGCGCGGTCGCGCGCTAGGCGCGGCAGGACGCGACCGCGTGGAAAAACATTTCATGTTGGCACAAACCGCGCGCAAAATGCGCGCGGCGCTTGAAAGGGTGAGGAGCGTTTGATAAATGGGTCGGGACCGGATGCGTTTGTGGGCGCTCGTGCTTGCGTTCGGCGCGGTTTATTTTGCCGCCGATTTTGTGCGACGCCGTTGGCGCGCGCAAACGCTGGCGCAGGCGAGTCAAGCGCGCGTGGACCGCGTGGGCGTGGCGGATGTGATCGAACGCGAGCAGCAGGACGAACTCTGGCGCGAGGAATTGAGCGCGCAGCTGCCCATGTCCGTTCGTTATTATGATCGGCGGCGTTATGAAATCGTCCGGAGTTTGATGCCGACAAATTTGGCAGGCACGCGTTTTCTGGATGCGGGCTGCGGCGATGGTTTTGTGCTGCAAGAGACCGCGAAACATTTTCGCCGCGCCGCGCCGACATGGCACGGGACCGATATTTCGCCATACAAGGCGGAACGCGCGGGTATTCGGCTCGGCGCGACGGCGCAGATTGCGGCGGCGAACGCGGAGGGTCTGCCGTTTGCCGATTCATCCTTTGATACGATCGTTTGCACTGAGGTGATGGAGCATTTGCTGCATGTCGAGACCGGCATTGGCGAATTGCGGCGCGTGTGCCGCCCGGGTGGGCGCGTGATTCTTTCGACGCCATCCAAACACGCCGTGTTTTTTTCGTTCGCCAACCCCTTGACATGGGTCGAGGCGGTGGCAGGGCTGTATTTTCCCGCGCTGCTGCCGCCCTTTCACAATCTGGAGCACCCCGGAGACCCAAATAGCGTGGTGCATCGCGCGTTCACATACGCGGAACTGAAAAAAGAGCTGGGCGGTTTTCAAAATGTAGAGATACAATCGTTCGATTTTCGTCTGCCGGGAATCTTTTATCGGTGGATTCGCTCGCCGCAGCAGTTGGCGCGCATCGAAGAATTCCTTGCGAGGATACCGGTGGTGAATCGTCTGGGCGAGACGTTGATTGTGTGCGCGGACAAGGGCGAACGGTGATGCGACGGGGATGAGCTCACGGGTTTTTATTCGCGCGCTGTTGATCGTTCTCACTGCGTCGGTCCTGTTGTGGGCGCCGTTGTGGAACGGGTATCCGTTCATTCATTCGGATACGGGAACGTATTTGTGGTCTTTGATCAATTTTGGCGTGCCGCTCGACCGTCCTATCGGTTACAGTTTGTTTCTCCGCGCGGTATCGCTTGCGCCGACTGCGTGGAGCATTGCGGTCGTCCAGGCGTTTGGAACAGCTTGGTTGATGCTGCGCGTGGCGGAGAACCTTTTGCCGTCATCGTCGGGACGCGTGTGGGTGGCGTTTGGGATTGCGCTGGCGGTCAGTTTTGTCACCACGATTTCGCTCTTTGCCGGCTTTATCCTCGCAGACATTCTGGCGGCGTGGCTCTGGCTGGCGACCGTCCTTTTCTTTATTTCCCCCTATCGGTTTGAACGGGCACTCGCTGCGCTGGCTATCGCCTGGTCGGTGATTTCGCACAATAGCCATGTGCTGTTGGCGGCGGGTCTGGTCGTGGGGATTGGTCTCGCTCTGCTCGTCGTGCCGCGTTGGCGAGCGCGAGTTGGAAAACGCGCGCTCGCGTTTGGCGGCGTCGTCGCATTGGCGCTGGTCAACATGGTTGGGGTGAACGTGTGGTTGAATGCGCCGCCTGCGCCGACACGCGGGGGCGATACGATCCTGCTGGGGCGATTTCACGAAATGGGGGTGCTGACCCGTGTGTTGGAGGAAAACTGTGCGGCGCAAGATTGGGAGCTTTGCAAATCGCTCGACGCGCTGCGCCAACATGACCGCGAATGGCGGTGGTTCTTGCACGGCGCCGGCTCGCCCATTCTCGACGTGGGGTGGGATACCCGCACGGACGAACAGCGCGCAATGGTAACAGCGTCGTTGGTGTGCTGCTGGCAAACGGTGGCATGGGAGAGTCTGGCTGAGAGCGGACGGCAGTTTGAATTGATCGAGATGCGCGATTATATCAAGCCGCACCCTGAAGAGATGGTGGCTTTGACCGCGCTGCGCGCGGTGTATCCGAACGAATGGGACACCTATCGCGCGACGGCGCAGCAGCGCAATGCCGCGCCGACGGTGTGGGTTATGCCCGTGGACGAGCGGACGATGCAGCGGGTGTGGCTCGGCGCGCTGGGCATAGTCGCCGCGCTGGCGTGGTGGCGCAAACAGCCGATGTATGCGATGTGGCTTTTGACCACACTCGCCTATGTGATGTGGAACGCGTTCGTGATGGCGACATTCAGCGGCGCGGTGACGCGATACCAGGCGCGCGTGGCGTGGCTGATTCCGTTTGCGGTGCTGGTGGCGGTGTGCGGGGTGGTGATGCAGGCGATAGAGCACAGAACACAGAACACAGGTGGCGCGAGCGGGGGTAATGAAGAGATGTAGCACAAGGGCGGGGCGAGTGGGCAAATCGGAGATTTGCGGTCCCAGGAGGGGTGAGTGGGTCAGTACTCAACTGGGGGTACGCGTGGGCTCCGCCTCCATCATCAGAATGGCGCGATACACGTTAGGTGAGTGGGTCAGTACTCAACTGGGGGTACGCGTGGGGTGTAGCACAAGGTTTGTTGTGAGACGGCGAGATTTTTTTGGGTGTGGGCGCGCGGATATAAGGTGTGGAGGAATGAAGAACGAACAGTGGACAAGGTCGGGTGCGTTTTGGGAACGAGTGAGCTCGTTATGATAGGTCAGAGGCGCGCGAAAATGTTAAGGTGCGGGACGGGAACGAGTGAACTCGTTACTGTGGGATAGTATAGAACGGATGTGCTAAATGTCAATACGTAATTTGGGTATGGAACATTAAAATTTTGCGCCAGGTTAACGGACACGCGACATTGAATATCTCTTGTTCGTCGCGCCGCGCGCCGCGCCCCATTTTGCGTTCGACGCGGCGAATGTGCGGGTCGTGACGGTTGGGCTGCCGGATTCGAGTCAACGCCGCGTGGGATAGGTGCGGGTGGCGAATGTGATTGACCGGGAACTGCAGGACGAGTTGTGGCGCGAGGAATTGAGCGCGCAGCTCCCCGTGGCGGTGCGCTATTACGACCGGCGGCGCTATGAAATTGTGCGCAGTTGGATGCCCGCAAACACCCCGGCAGTTGGCGCCAATCGAATCTTTATTCGCCGCGCTTCCGATTGTGAATCGTTTGGGCGAAACGCTGGTGGTGTGCGCGGTGAAAAATAGGGTCGGGGACCAAGCATTCCGTTTACTTGTTCACTAAAAACTTGCGTCCCTTGCTCCATTGGCTGCAGTGGTGATCATTACAGCCCTTGACGCGCCAATAGTATTTGCCGTTGGGCAATCTATGCTGCCATCGAAAAGACTCTTGATACCCAACCTTAACCGTGCCAATTATGGCTCCGTTTTTCGACCGATCGCGCAACTCCAGCGTAATGCGCGCGTCCCCGCCGCTCTCCCACTCAAAGAGAGGTTTGCGCGTGTTGACCACGGCTTTGGGAGCAGGGATACGCAGGACAGGACGCGGCGGCGGGGGATAAAAGATGGTGAACTTGAACATGTCCGCCCAGGCGCTGCATCCACCCGGATTGCACGCCTGCGCGCGCCAATAATAATGTCCTTCTCCAAGACCATTCCTGTACCATGAATGGATGCCACCATACATTCGGTCCGTCGCGTACGCCGGGCCCACCGGCGCATCCTTGTAGAGTTCCACGTTGTACCAGAGCGCCTCAGAAACCTCCGTCCATTCGACGGTTATATTGTCGGCGGCAAAACTCGTGCCCGACGGCGGCGAAAGCAACTGCGGCGCGCCGGGCGCGCGCATTTGCTGCGTCCACGTCACGGGGTCGCTCCACGGACCACATCCGACGTAATTGCATGCCTGTACGCGCCAGGTATGTTCGCCGTTTTGAATGGGATGCCGGTCCCAAACAAATTCGGAATTTAGCAATTGTTCAATCACAACGGGGTCGCCTCCATAGGGACGCGTCACCTCGAGATTGTAATGGCTGGAGCTGTCAATCGCTTGCCATTCAAACGCCGTGTACATTTGCGTAATTATTTCACCGGGGGCAGGAGAAACGAGGGTCGCGCGTTCGCCGGGCGGCGCATCACAGGTAAAGATGCCATGCCCTGCAAAGGGCTCGAGACCAAAATAGCTTGTTCCTACGATCCAGAATTCTTTGTCGGAAACCGCGGTAATGCTTGCGCTATCCAGCTGCGGAATCATTGCGTTCATGACAAAAGCGAGCCAACCGCTGCTGCTTCTGTGACTGAGAGTGCGTGTTTGAATGACAATATGATGTTCGGCAAATACCCAAAGATTATCCGCGCGCAGTCCGGCGATCGTCTGGATCGCACCGCCGCCGCCCCCCGTTCCAACAACCGCACCTGAAGAGCTCCAACTTGTTCCGTCCCAATGCCAACGGCTTCCTGACTGGTTATATTTGGACGAGACATACCCCACCACCCAAATATCATTTGCTGCCGGGACCACAAAATCAGAAACGCCCTCCCACCGGGCGTTGGGGTTGGGCGCCTGCGGCTCGTCGTGCGCGAGTTGGAACGATGTGCTGACTGCCCACGTCGAGCCATCCCAATGCAGGATCGTCGCGTTGTGGTCCGCATCCACACCCAGCGCCCATACGTCATCCGCTGCTTGAGCGATCACGCGCGTGAATGACAGATTGATCGGAGAAGGAACGCTCTGCCATTCTGTGCCGTCCCAATGCAGAATCAGGGCGTTTCCCTGCCGCGTGCCAACCGCCCAAACGTCGTCGGTCGCAACCCCCGAAACCGAAACCAGCGCTCCCGTATCAGCCTGCCCATTCAACGGGTGGACAATCGTCCATACACTGCCGTCCCAATGCAGCATCAGGATATGGGAAATATAGTCTGCGGTGCCGGAACCGACTGCCCATGCGTCAGACTTGGTCAGAACCGCCACGTCGTTTAGCTCGTTTGCGTATCCCTCGACATTAGGAACGGGGACAAGCGTCCACTCCGCACCGTCCCAGTGTTCGATCAAGGTTTGCGATGGCACATTCTCGTCAGCCCTCAAAAAACCCACCGCCCAAACGTCGTCCGAAGCAGAGGAGGAAACACGGCGTAAAACGGGATCGCCGCTTGCCGGGAGCGGCATCGGGACCGGCGTCCATTTCGAGATACAGGCGTTCGTTTGTGCGGCGTGCGCGACAGGGGGCGCAGGGGGGAACGGGGCGAGGAAAAGCGAGAGAAGCAAAATAGCGAGCGAGCCGGCGCGAAGAGGGTGCATTGGAGCTCCATTCAAATAAGGTTTTGGGAGAGCAAAGTCAAATGTCAAAAATGAGCAAGCACAGCATATCAGCTTATCAAGCGAAATTCAATAGTTTGGAAGGTCAAATCTAGTCAAAAACTTGTTGTCAAGCAATGTCGCTGCAAGAGTGATTACCCCGCGCTTAGCCCCGGTAAGAATCCCCTTTATAATTCCGCCCAATATGCGAATCGCCGTAAACCTTTTGCCGTTTCGCGCGCAGCTGTATGGCGCGGGGCGGTATGCACAAAACATTCTGCGGGAGCTGCTCTATCTGGACGCTCGCAACGAATATCTGTTGTTTGTGACGTCGCGCGCCGCGCCGCATTATGTTTTTGACGCGGCGAATGTGCGGGTCGTGACGGTCGGGCTGCCGGATTCGACGCTTGCGCGTATCGCCTATGAACAACTTGTCCTGCCCGTTCAGCTGCTGCGGCACGGGGCGGATGTGCTGTTGACGGCGTCGGTCGCCGTTCCCGTTTTTTGGTATGGAAAAAGTGTGACGGTGATTTATGATATGATTGCAGAGCACGCCAACGTCACCAAATACCCGCCTCTGCGAAACGCGTATGTGCGCGCCATGTCGCGGTTTGCCGCCGTTTGTTCCACCTCGGTCATTACGATTTCCGAAAACTCGCGGCGCGAGATTGCCCGGTTCGCCCGCATTTCCACGACAAAAATAGCCCTCGCGCCGCCCGCGACGAATTTGGAGCAGGTATCGGATGCAACAACGTTGGAACGGGTGCGGGAAACCTACCGTTTGCCCGAACGGTTCATTCTCTATCTCGGCACACTCGAACCCGGAAAAAATTTGCCGCGTTTGATTCATGCGTACGGGCGATTGAAACATCAACATCCCGGACTGGAACATCATCTGGTCCTGGCGGGCGCACAGGGGTGGGGCGCGGATGCGCTCGAAGGGGAAATCCAAAAAAGCGAGGCGACAGGCTTTCATCTCGTCGGATTTGTGCAGGAAGCGGACCTTGCCGCGCTGTATTCGCTCGCCGACCTCTTTGTGTATCCGTCGCTCTATGAAGGGTTCGGGATGCCGCCGTTGGAAGCGATGGCATGTGGGACGCCGGTGATCGTCTCTAACGTCTCGGCGCTCCCCGAAGTGCTCGGTGAGGCGTGGACGGGCAAGGTCGCGGGGTTGATGGTATCTCCCGACGATGTTGATGGTCTTGCGAACGCGATGGCGCGGGTGTTGACGGATGATGGGCTGCGTGAACGGCTGCGCGCGATGGGATTGGCGCGGGCGCGCGAGTTTTCGTGGGAGCAGAGCGCGCGAGTGGTGGCAGGGAGGATATTGAGTTTGGGGGGAGGGTGAGCGGGTAAATTGGGAATGGGAGGTCCCAATCGGGAGATTGGGGGTCCCAGATGCCAATCGGGAGATTGGGGGTCCCAGATGCCAATCGGGAGATTGGGGGTCCCAGAGTATGCCAATCGGGAGATTGGCGGTCCCAGAGAATGAACGATACGGACCTGACGATTGTTTTGCTTGTCTGGCAGGATGCGGATTTTTTGCGCGGCTGTCTGGATTCGGTTGCGCGGGCGCGCGAGGAGCTGGCTCTGGAAATCGTGTTGGTGGAGAATGGCGTTCGCGTGGAACCATCCGAATATGGGTCATTCGGGTCGAAAGTGCGGGTCATTCACAACGCGACAAACCGGGGTGTTGCGCCCGCGCGCAATCAGGGTCTGCGACAGGCGCAAGGACGTTATGTGATGCTGCTGGACGTGGATACGGTTGTTGGCAGTGATGCGCTCGGCTCGCTGGTCGCGTTCATGGATGCAAATCCAAAGGTCGGGCTGGCGGGTCCGCGTTTGGAGGACGCTGATGGGAACTTGCAGTTAACCTGCCGCAAACTGCCGACGGTGTGGAGCAAACTGCTGCGCCGCACTCCGACCAAGTGGGCGCGCGACGCGCTGGCGGATGAATTGTTGCAAGGATACGACCATCGCACGTCGCGCGCGGTGGATTATGTGATCGGAGCGTGCCAGATCATTCGGCGGACGGCGCGAGAGCAGGTGGGGCTGCTGGATGAGCAGTATTTTTATGGTCCCGAAGATGTGGACTATTGTATTCGGATGTGGCGCAAGGGCTGGCGCGTGATGTATGTGCCGGATGCGGTGGTGGTGCACAACGAACAGCGGTTGACTCACAAGCGTATGGTTTCCAGGTTGACCCTCACTCATGCGGTAGGGCTGGCGCGCTATTTTGTAAAATATCGGTATGCGTTTAGGCGGCCCGTGTTGGGTGAAAATGCGGATGTAGGGTAGGTGTGGGGGCATGGGCGCCGATTGTCGCCAATCGGGAGATTGGCGAGCCCAGGATGCCCGGATGCCAATCGGGAGATTGGCGAGCCCAGGATGCCCGGATGCCAATCGGGAGATTGGCGAGCCCAGGATGCCCGGATGCTAATCGGGAGATTGGCGGTCCCAGGCGGTACCAGAAAATTATGCAGTCGCCTGATCGTTTGACGGAACCTCTTGGCACGGCGCGGGTCGTGCGGTCGGCGCGGTGGTCACTCCAGCGTTCGCAGGTGCGTTGGGTGTTGATCATCGGCGATCTGTTGTTGGTCAACACGGCGGCGGTGATTGCGCTCTGGTTGGGTGTGCAGCGTTCGACATGGTGGCTGGCGGTGGCGAGTTGGGACACGTTTAGCGTATGGTTCTTGTTTCTCTCGTTCATCTGGTTTGCGTGCGCGGAGGTGATGGACTTGAATGATTTGCGGGTGGCGGGCGTGGCTCTGCGCGCGGTGCGGGCAACGCTCGGCGTGGTCCTTGTCACACTGGCGGTGTATCTCGTCGTGTATTTTGTTGCCGCGCCGCAAACGCTGCCTCGTCATTTGATTGTCTTTTTCGCCATCGCCGCCGCATTTCTCTTGTCCGTATGGCGCGGACTGTTTGCGCTGGCGCTGGGCACGGGACCACTGGCGCGCCGTGTGGCAGTGGTGGGCGCGGGGTCGAGCGCGGCGGCATTGCTGCAGGCGATTCGTGAACACGCCGCCCGCTACTATAGCGTGACCGCTGTGTTTGATTTGACCGCGCGGGTGCCCGATCTGACGGCGCGGAACATGGCGGACCTGGACGAAGTGATTGTGGGCGAACAAGAAGACCTGAGCGCCGACTGGTTGGCGGCGGTGGTCGGATGGCGCGAGCAGGGCATCCAAGTCGTCAATATGGCAACGGTCTTTGAAGAATTGACCGGACGTGTGCCCGTGGAGCATGTGGGCAGAAATTGGAGTGTGCTTTTGCCGCTGGAACAGGATGCGACGCGGGGGCTGAATGGGGCGCTCAAACGCGCAACGGACCTGGCGCTGGCGGCGCTCGCGCTGCTGGTCGCCCTTCCACTGCTGCCATTGATCGCGCTGGCGATCCATCTGGATGCGCGCGCACCGGTCCTCTTGAGGCAGGTGCGTGTTGGCAAGAATGGACGCGTGTTTACGCTTTACAAATTTCGCACCATGATACCCGACGCCGAGCCGCCCGGCGTCGCGCTGTGGGCAGAAGAGCAAGACCCGCGTGTCACGCGCGTGGGACGTTTTTTGCGCCGTTTCAAGCTGGATGAAGTGCCGCAGTTTTGGAATGTGCTGCGCGGCGAAATGTCGCTGGTGGGTCCCCGTCCCGAACGTCCCGAAATTGTGCAGGACTTGGAGCGCGAAATCCCGTTTTACCGTCTGCGGCATGTCGTCCGGCCCGGTGTAACGGGCTGGGCGGCGGTGCGCTTTCCGTATGGGCGGTCGGTGAATGATGCGCTGGTCAAACTGCAGTACGATTTGTATTACTTGAAACACCAGTCCTTGACCCTCGATGTCTTGATCCTCGTCAAGACGCTGGGCGCGGTCGTGACCCCGCCGCGCGCCTGAACGTTTCCGGATGGCACTAGAAAAAAACGTGCGCGCACATTCGACGCTTTTGGGACTGGCGGCGTTACTGCTCATCGGGTTGGCGCTGCGCGTATGGCAGTTGGAGCGGTATGGCTTGTGGATTGACGAAATCGCAACGGCGCAGTGCTTGCAGTATGATTTGGGCAGTGTGGTGGAATGTCATCGGCACAATCTGAGCGCGCCGCTTTTCAAGGTTGCGACGAATCTGGTCTATACGCTCGCCGGGCGTCCGCCGCTGCCCATTCCGGAGGCGATGCTGCGCCTGCCCGAAGTATTGGCGGGAACCCTTGCCATTCTCGCGGCGTGGCTTGCGGCGCGCGAATGGTTGGGCGCGCGCGGGGCATGGTTCAACGCGCTGCTGTGGACGTTTGCGCCGACGGCAATCGCATACAGCCAGGAAGCGCGCATGTACGCGTGGTTGCTGCTCTCGGCGAACCTCTCCGCCTGGCTTTTATTCCTCTGTCTCACGCGACGCTCATGGGGTGTGGCGGTCCTTTACGGTTTTGCCGCCGCGCTGAATTTCTACGGTCATTATCTCGGCTTGTTTGTCATCGGGAGCCAATTCCTCTTTGCCGCGCTCTATTTGGGGTGGGCTTGGAGGCGCGGGCGGCAAGATGCTGCGCCCACGGCTGCGCGCATTCTCTGCGCCGGTGGAGTGGCGGGCGTGCTGATGGCGCTCTGGCTGCCGTATGCGCTCGATTCGTTTACCTTTCTCCGAAATGCGCGCGCGCTCAAGACTCTCGTGCCTCTCTCGACAGCGTATTGGGTGGATGTTCAGTCATGGATTGTCCTTGACGCCGTTGATAGTCTGCTCCCGGCGCTCCTGCTGTTGGGGGTAGAGGTGGTCGGCGCCCGATGGCTGTGGAAAAACAAGCCGATGACGCTGGCGCTGGTGGGCTGCTGGACCGTCGTCGTCCTGAGCTTTGTTTTGATACGACAGACCGGTTTCAGTTCGATGCGTTACTGGGTTGTGCTGCTCGTGCTGGTCTTTTGGCTCGTCAGCGCGGGCTGGCTTGCGCTTACGGAACGCTTGACAGAGCTTGTGCGGCAGTGGTCGCCCGCGCTCGTGCCGCGCGTTGCACCGGCTGCGGGCGCTGTTTTGGGCATTCTTGTGCTGCTTCCGGCATTGGACCAGTTTTATAGCGACCAATACGAGAGCTGGCGTTTTGACGATTGGCGCGGGGCGGCACAGTTTTTACGGACACATGCGCGCCCATCCGAGGCGGTGATCGCTTTTGGCGACACGTCAATCTATCACAAATTGGCATTTGAATTCTATCTGCCATCCGGCGCAAATGCGCCGCGCGTGGCGGAGCCGCAAGAGCTGGATGGCAGCTGGGCGGCAGGCGCAAAGAATTCTGTGGGGCGCGCGTGGGGGATTGTGTATGCGCGAACGCCAGAGATGCTGGAACGTTTGCGTAGCGCCGGCGGGGGACAGGTGGATTTGTATGAATTTAGAAACCTGGCGCTGGTGTCACCGCGTCCGCTGTCGCCGCAAGAAACCGTTGCGGCAAACACCAAACGTTTGATCGAGCTATATCGCGAGTTTGACGCAGAGCGTTTTGAGTTTGCTGACGCGCTCTTGAGCGAGGCGCAAGAGGGTGAGAATCTCGTCTCTAATCCCGAATGGGCTTTGCGGAAAAGCGGTTTACCGCGCCGCTGGGCATTTGGCGCCGTGCGCGGGCAAGTGGTTGTGATGGATGGTGAGCCGGCGCTGCAATTGATTCGAGAGGAGGGTACGGATAACGTCGTCGCGCAGCAAGAGATCGTCCTGCAGTCCGAACAGACGTATGTGTTTAGGTTCGAATGTCGCAACGGCTTGACCGACGGCGCGCAGCGCATTTATATCCTGTTTCGCCAACCCGACGGAACACTGATTGTATTCCCGAACGGCGCGGGGTATGTTTGTCCAAATCAAACGGGATGGCATTCCAGCGCGTTCGTTTTTCGCGCCCCACCTGCTGCGGTTGCCGCGCCCACGGCGACTGTGCTTTTGAGCAACGCGGGACGGGGCGATGCGTACTGGCGGCATCTCGGTCTCTATCGGGTCGCGAATCCTTGAGTCGTTTTTCGTTCAGCGGCGCGCCCTCGCTGGCGAAAGCCCGAATTGTTGCATGATATGGCAGATGTTTTGTTCCCCAAGCTCCCGGGTCCGATCGTGACCCCGCCGCGCGCATGAAGGTTCCCGAAGCGTGGTCGGAGTTCGTCGCGCGCGCGCCCTTGCTCCAGACGGAGCAGGCGGTGAACCTGCCGTGGATTGCGCCCGCCGTGATTACGGCGGGGGTGTTTGCCGTCACTTGGGTCCAGGCGCAGTTTGCCCTGCCGTTGTTGATTGTGGCAAGCGCCCTCGACCGTTACCGGTTTGATGTGGCGGGCGCGGGCATGCGAGTCGAGCATTTTGTGTTTTTTGGGGTGGCGCTCGCCTGGCTGCTTGGAACGCGTCCCGCGCCGAATCGTCTCGGGTTCTCGCGGGCGGATTTACTGTTGGTCGCGTATCTGGGCTTGGCATTGTTTGCTTCGTGGTTGAACGCGCCTTTGCTGCGCGAGAGTCTGAAATTCTTTGCGTTGATGGCGTTTGGCGTGGCGATGTATTGGCTGGTGCGCGCGATCGCGCTTGGGGCGAACGCATTTGCGCGCGGGGTGTGGGCGCTCATCGCGGTCGGAACAGCGGCGGCGCTGTTTGGAATTGTGGCATGGGCAGTGTATCCGCTGGGCGTGAATCTGGGCGTTCAGATTTACGCGCTGGACAATTTCACAACACATTCACCGTTCGGCACGCTCTTTGATTCCAACACGCTCGGCATGTATGCGATGGCGGCGACGCTGCTGCAGGTGACGCTGCTGGTGAATGCGCCGGATACGGCATTGGCAGATGCGCCATTTGGAAAATGGCGTTTCCGGGGGCGCGGATGGCTGCTTGCCGGGACCGTCGTAACCCTGATCGCCGTCGCGTTGAGTCTGACGCGCGTTGCGTGGATCGGGTTGGGGTGTGGGCTGTTTTTGGTGGTGTTGTTTAGCCCCCGCCGAAGGTGGGCGTTTGCGGTTGGCGGCGCGGCATTGGCGTTGGTCGTCGCGGCATTGGTGGCAAATAGCGCGCTGGCGGGCGCAAGCGGTGGGATCGCCGAATTGTCGTTTGCGCGGGTGCTGACAAGCCGCTCGATCTTGTTTCGTCTGGATGCATATGTGCGGGCGTGGAATGATTTTTTGCTGAACCCACTGCTTGGCAACGGCGTAAACGTGTTTGCTCAAAATCACACCTCACCTTCGGGCACGCGTGATTGGATCAGCAATTTCTTGTTGATGACTCTGCATGACACGGGGATTGTGGGTCTGGGGCTGCTGTTGGGCTGGCTGGGTTGGCTCGCATACGAAACGTGGCGCGCGCTGAAAATCGCAACGGGGATGCTGCGCGCGATGTTGTTGGCGCTCGCAATCGCTTATGTCGCGTTGTTTGTGACGTATCAGGCGACCACCGTGTTTTGGTTGGGATTTAACTGGGTTTATCTCGGCATGCTGCGCGCGGGGGGCGTGCAGGTGAAAAGTGAAAAGCGGCAAGCGACAAGCTAAAAGTTTGACGTGAAAAGCGGGTGGTGGGATGGCGTCTCGGACCGGGGACTGGAGCATAGAGACGGGGGATAGACGGGCGCAGAGATGTGCGAGGAGACCAAGATGCGGCGAGGATGGGGTGTGGTGATCTGGCTGGTGGGGACGCTGCTGGCGATTGCTGTGATCGGCGAGAATTTGTATTTGGGAGCGGGGCTGGCGATTGGGTTTGGGATTGTGTTTGGGGTGTTCAATTTGGTTGTGTTTTTGAAGGGTGGGTGACGAAATAGCGGCGAAAGAGCGCTAATCGGCGCCAATCGGTGCCAATCGGGAGATTGGCGGTCCCAGTGCGGTCCCGAAGTGGGCCCGGAGTGGTCTCGGAGTATCCGGCGGCACTCGGAGAAAAGTGCTTGACATGGCGATTCCTTTCAAGTAAAGTACTTGGGTCAAGTTCAGTTGACATGGGAATGCACGATACGTAAGGTGTCGGTTTCCGTGTCCTGCGCCAATCACATTACGGCGCCTCAGGTCGCAGCAGCACAGGCAGACCAGGATAAAGCAGGAGTTTGGGCAAGCGGTTGGTATGCCAGCGCAGCATTTCGCGCACAGAGGGTTCCGTTAGGAGGATAGAGTACGTGTCAGAGAAAAAGCTCTATGTAGGGAATTTGTCGTATAGTATGACGGAACAAGACCTGCGCGACCTGTTTAGTCAGGCGGGGGAAATCCAGGACGTCATGCTGATCGTGGACCGCGATACGCGGCGCTCCAAGGGATTCGGCTTTGTCGAATTTGTCACGGACCAGGACGCGCAAAAAGCGATCGAGATGTTTCACGATCAAGAATATCAGGGACGTCGTCTGACGGTCAATGTCGCTCGTCCGCGTGAAGATCGCGGCGGCGGTGGTCGCGGCGGCGGCTATGGCGGCGGCGGCGGCTACGGCGGCGGTGGCGGCTATGGCGGCGGCGGTGGTGGTCGCGGTGGTCGCGGTGGTCGCGGTGGTCGCGGCAGTCGCGGCGGGAGCAATCGCTACTGATTCCGAAATAGAAATATAAAGAGCGGCGCAGTCACTCGGACTGCGCCGCTTTTTTATTTTTTGATGACCTGATGCCGTTCGGGGCCCACTCCGATATAGCGCACAGGGACGCCAACCACGTTTTCAATGGCCTCGATATATTTGATGGCGGGCTTGGGCAGGTCTTGGAATTTCCTAATCTCCGTAAGGTTTTGGGTCCAGCCGCGAAACGAGCGATAGACGGGCGCTGCGCGCCCCATGCCTGTGCTTTCCAGCACAGAGAATGGGACGGTCTTGCCGTCGAGTTTATATGCGACACAGATTTTGAGTTCGTCAAGCCCACTGAGGGTGTCGAGTTTGGTCACAAACAAAGCATCCATGCCGTTGAGGCGCGCCGTAAACTGGACGGGAGCGAGATCGAGCCAACCCGCGCGCCGCCTGCGCCCCGTCGTCGCCGCCGTTTCGCCGAACTGTGCGCGGGCGGGATGACCGTCGGGCAGTTCGGTCGGCATGGGACCGCCGCCCACGCGCGTGCTGTATGCTTTGGTCACGCCGATGATGCGCGTGATTTTGCGCGGCGGAATACCAAGCCCTGTAGTGGCGGCAGAAGCGAGCGTGCTGGAGGCGGTGACAAAAGGATAGACACCCCAATCCGTGTCGAGCAGGGAACCCATCGCCTGCTCGAGCAGGAACTTTTTGTTTTGTTCAAGCCCCTTGTGCACGATTGGCGCCAACTCGGTGATGTAGGGCTTGAGCTGCGCGTAATAATCCCAATATGTCTTGCGCACCTCCTCATAGTCGAGCGCCGCGCCGCCGAGCGCGGTGATGATTTTGTTTTTGAGACCGAGCTGGACCCAAAGCCGTTCATCAAACGTGCCGCCGACAAAATCCGCCCAGCGCAGACCGTTGTAGGAAATCTTGTCGGCAAATGCGGGTCCAATGCCGCGTCGCGTCGTTCCGGTCGCGCCCGCGCCTTTTGCCTCTTCATACAGTCCGTCGAGCATTTTGTGATAGGGCATGATCAGGTGGGCGCGCTGTGCAATCAAGAGACGTTTTTCAAAATTGACGCCCGCGTCCCGAATTTCCCTCATTTCGCCCAGCAGCACTTGCGGGTCAATCACCATGCCGTTGCCCATGAGACAGGTTGTATGGGGATAAAAAATTCCCGAAGGGACGAGATGGATTTTGAATGTGCCCAGTTCGTTAATGACAGTGTGCCCGGCGTTGTTGCCGCCGTTATAACGCGCGACAAAATCGGCGTCGCGCGCAAAATAATCTATGGCCTTGCCTTTGCCTTCGTCGCCCCATTGCGAACCTACGATTACGGTAACGGGCATAATGCGTGTGACATTTCGCGTGGGTCGGACGAGTGCGACGAACGCGAGATGGCGCTCCTTTGCAGAAAACAGATGTGATGGTCCAAGACCGCTTTTAATCGCCCAGCGCCCGGGCTGTCAGCTCGCGGGCGAGACCGAAATATGTGGTGGGTGAGAGCGCGAGTAATTTGGCCTCGAGCTGCGGATTGCCGTTCAGCCCGCGCACCCATTGTATATACGCCTCGCGCGTGAGCGTCTTGCCGCGCGTCAAGAGTTTGAGCTGCTCGTAGGCGTCAGGGATGCCCGCGGCGCGCAAGATGGTTTGAGCGCCTTCGGAAACGATTTCCCAGTGCGCTTCGAGTTCCTTTTCGATCTGTGCGAGATTCGGTTCAACCTTTTCCAGCCCGCGCAGCAGGTTGAGCCACGCGACGAACGTGTGTCCGAGCGCGACGCCAAAGGTGCGGCGGACGGTGGAATCGGACAGGTCACGCTGGAGCCGCGAAATAGGCAGTTTGCGGGCATAAAATTCGAGCAGGGCATTTGCGATGCCGAGGTTGCCTTCGGCATTCTCAAAATCAATCGGATTGACCTTTTGCGGCATGGTGGACGAGCCGACCTCACCCGGTTTGGTTTTTTGTTTTAGCACGTCATCGCTGATATAGCGCCACATATCCTGAGAAAAATCGAGCAAGATGGAATTGGTGAGGCGCAGGATGTCAAAAAACTCGATCCAATTGTCATACGGCATCAGCTGTGTGTTGTAGAGCGAGGGCGTCAATCCGAGCGATTCGAGAAACCGGGCGCTGAATTGAATCCAGTCCACCTCGGGCACGGCGGCGGCGAGTGCGTTGAAATTGCCGACAGCGCCCGTCAGCTTGGCGCTGAATTTGTGTCGCGCGAGACGGTCGCGCTGCGTCTGCAGTCGAACATGGAAATTGGCAAACTCTTTACCGAGCGTTGTGGGAACGGCGGGCTGGCCGTGTGTTTTGGCAAGGATGGGCAAGCCCGCGTGCGCGCGCGCAAACCGGCTGATGTGCGCGCTCAATTCGTCCAGGCGGGAAAGCAGCGCCTCGTCGCGCGCTTCGAGGAGGGAATAGGCGATGGCGGTCTGGTTGATGTCCTCGCTGGTCAGCCCGAAATGTATAAAGGGAATGACATCTTCCAGAGACGTGCCCTGCAGTTTCTCACGGAGAAAATATTCGACCGCTTTGACGTCGTGCCGCGTCTCCATTTCGATTTCCTGCACGCGTTTGGCGTCGTTCGTTGCAAATTGGTCGAGGATGGCGAGCAGAAATTGGTCTTCGTGCGCGGTGAATGAACGGACGAGCAGAGTGTTTTGCGAGAGCGCCCGCAGGTAGGCAATTTCGACCCCGACGCGGTCGCGAAAGAGCGCAAATTCGGTCACGTATTCGCGCAACGGGTCAACCGCGCGCGCATAGCGCCCATCGAGCGGCGAGATGGAATAGAGGGGGTCAGTGAACATGGATGAAAAGGGATTATAAAGTGAATTCAGAAAAAAGACGAAAGAGGAAAATCAACAAAAAGAATCCGCGCCCCTCTGGACGCGGATAAGTCCCGAGCTGCCTTGCGGCGGCAAGCGGCGCGCAGGCGCGAGGCGTTGCCCCTACTTGAGGGGCTTGACCTTTACCACGTCGCTCCAATCGCTCGTTCCGTCTGTCATGATGACTTCCAATTTGTAAAAATACGGTTTGGCTGTTCTCACTTTTTTGTCTCGGAGCTTGTAGGCGGCGCCTACGATTTCCCCGGGATGTTTTGTCGCAAGCAGTGCCGCGTTCAATTTTTTGAAGGTCCCATTCTTTTTCGCGGCGCGATAGAGATTGAACCCCACCACATTCAACTCATTCCCCGTTTCCCACTTGACTTTGACGACCCGTTTGCCGGTTTCCCTTGTTTTCGCCTTGGCCGTCAAGTTTGTCAGCGCCGCGGCTGTCGGCGCGCTGGTACCGGCTGCCCAATCCGAAAATTCGGTAATGCCCACGCGCGTCACGGTGTTGTTCGGACTGGTCGAAAAACCGTTATGGGCGCAATTCCATATCATCCCGCTGCCGGTATAACGACAGACCGTGCTGTTGCCGTCGGGCGTAAAGGTGGTGGGCAATGTCAGCGTGCCGCTAAAACCGCTGGTGCAGCCCGAAGGCGTAATCGTCCAATAGCGTCCCGTTTGGAGTACAACAGGCGCATTGGGATGATTGCTCGCAAACTCGGTGACGGTGATACCGGTGAGACAGCCCGTGCTGTTGAATATATCCAGCGCAAACCCGGTCGAAATATCGTTGAGCATTTGAGCAACCATTCCCAGAATCGTGCCGCCATCGCCCACCGCCTTGCACAGAGTCGAAAGACATGCTACGCCAGCGAGTTCATTCGGCGTGACGAGAGTGTCGGTGCCCCAATTCGACCCATCCCACGAGACAATCGTGCCGACCTCGCCCACCGCCTTGCACAGAGACGTCGAAGAACATGCTACGCCAAAGAGGTAATTCGTCGTGCCAGAGGTGTCAGCGCTCCAATTCGACCCGTCCCACGAGACGATCGTGCCGACCTCGCACACCGTCTTGCATAGGTTTGTTGAAGCGCATGCTACCCCATAGAGTTGACGCGTCGTGTTGGAGGTATCGGCGCTCCAATTCGCCCCATCCCACGAGAGAATCGTGCCGCCATCGCCCACCGCCTTGCACAGGGATGTCGAAGCACATGCTACGCCAAAGAGGTAATTCGTCGTGCCAGAGGTGTCAGCGCTCCAATTCGACCCATCCCACGAAACAACCGTGCCGCCACCGCCCACCGCCTTGCACAGGGTCGTGGAAGAACACGCCACGCCATTGAGATCATCTGCCGTGTTGGAGGTGTCGGCGCTCCAACTCGTCCCGTTCCACGAGACAATCGTACCCAAGCCACCCACCGCCTTGCAAAAGGAGGTCGAAGCACATGCCACGCCATAGAGGTAATTCGCCGTATTGGAGGTGTTGGCACTCCAATTCGCTCCGTCCCACGAGACAATCGTGCCGAGCTCGCCCACCGCCTCGCACAGGGACGTCGAAGCACATGCCACGCCAGCAAGTTCATTCGTCGTGCCAGAGGTGTCGGCGCTCCAATTCGCCCCATCCCACGAGACAATCGTGCCCAAGTCACCCACCGCTTTGCACAGATTCGTCGCAGGACATGCCACGCCATAGAGGTAATTCGCCGTATTGGAGGTGTTGGCACTCCAATTCGACCCATCCCACGAGCGAATCACGCCGCTTGCGCCCACCGTCTTGCACAAGTTCGTTAAAGGACATGCCACGCTAGAGAGGGTAGTCGTCACGCCAGAGTTGTTGGCGCTCCAATTCGACCCGTCCCACGAGCGAATCGTGCCCTGAGTGCCCACCGCCTTGCACAGAGTTGTTGAAGGACACGCTACGCCATTGAGGTAACTCGTCGTGCCAGAGTTGTTGGAGCTCCAATTCGTCCCGCTAGTCCACGAGCGAATCACGCCGCTTGCGCCCACCGTCTTGCACAGGGTTGTCGAAGGGCACGCGACGCCATTGAGATAACTCGTCGTGCCAGAGTTGTCCGCGCTCCAAATCACCCCATTCCACGAGCGAATGATGCCGTTCCCGCCCACCGCCTTGCACAGAGTCGTCGAAGGACACGCCACGTCAAGCAGATAAGCTGTCGTGCCAGAGATGTCGGTGGTCCAATTCGTCCCGTCCCACGAGAGAATGACGCCGTTATCGCCCACCGCCTTGCACAGAGTGGTCGAAGGACACGCTACTTTATAGAGGTTACGTCCTTGCGGAAATGGGTTTTCCCAGAACCAATCAGAATGAGTAGTGGTTGCGGCGGATACGGGCGCCGCGCCATAAAGCGAGGGCGCTCAGCAAAAGCACAAGTGCCACGATTGAAAAAAATGTTTTCATATTTCCTCTCAAAACAATCCTTGCCACAGAGTATTCTGTGGCAAGAGATCGTTAAATAACCAAGAGCGGCATAAAATGCAACAAAATACTCGACACAATTTAACAAAGCCAAAATTGGATGTCAAGTGGAGCGCGTCAGATCGCCGAATCCGTCGAGCGAATAGAATCCGCCACAACCCATCACAATTTCGACTCGCATCGCACAGGAGCCCAAAAGCGTGACGCACATCCTGCTTTAACATGTCAATAGAATAATAGAATGGATTTTGGCGCTTGTCGTTTACGCAAAACCACCAAAGACCTCGTATCCGGACCAAATAAGAATTCGCTCTCGCAAGCGCATTTTTAATATCTCGCGCATTCCCGCGTATAATGCGCTCGGCGTGCATTCGACAAGATGAGGTTTAGCATGAATCCTGCTCTTTTAGTTTTGGAAGACGGCACGCAATGGCGCGGAGTCACGTTCGGCGCGCAAGGAACGCGCGCCGCCGAAGTTGTTTTCAATACCTCGTTGACGGGTTACGAAGAAGTCCTCACCGACCCGTCGTATTACGGACAAATCGTCGTCATGACGGCGGCGCACATTGGCAATACGGGCATCAATCGCGCGGATATGGAATCGGCGCGAGCATGGTTGTCGGGTTTTGCGGTGCGCGAAGCAAGCCCCCTCTATAGCAACTGGCGCGCGGAACAATCGTTGGATGCATTTCTGCGCGCCCAAAATATTGTCGCGATCGCCGACCTTGATACGCGCGGGCTGGTGCGGCATTTGCGCTCGCGCGGCGTCATGCGGGGGGTGATTTCCAGCGAAATTTTTGACGCGACAAGACTACAACAGCTTGCCCTCGAATCGCCCGATATGAATGGGGCGGACTTGGTGCGGTATGTGACCTGCGACGAGCCGTATCACTGGGATGAGGCGGCGGACGCGCAGTGGTACGAGTATGCGCCAACTACGGGCGGCGGACGATTCGCCAAAAATCGGCTCGAGACGGCGGGCGGCGCGACGCCATTCCATGTGGTCGCATATGATTATGGCATCAAGCACAATATCTTGAGGCAGTTGACCTCGCGCAGCTGTCGCGTGACGGTTGTGCCCGCGCAAATGCCCGCGTCTGAGGTATTGGCGCTCAAGCCGGACGGCATTTTCTTGTCGAACGGACCGGGGGACCCTGCGGCGGTGACGTATGCCGTCGCAAACATTCGCGCGCTGTTGGGCAAGAAACCGATTTTCGGGATTTGTCTGGGGCATCAGATTCTGGGTCTGGCGCTCGGCGGAGAAACATACAAGCTGAAATTCGGACATCGCGGCATCAATCAACCGGTCAAGAATCTGCTCACGAATCAGGTCGAGATCTCGACGCACAATCACGGCTTTGCCGTGCGCGCCGATTCGCTGCCGCCGAACGTAGAGATTACGGCGATCAACCTGAACGACGATTGTGTCGAGGGTCTGCGCGTCCCGGCGCTCAATGTGCTTGCCGCGCAGTTTCATCCCGAGAGCGCGGGGGGCACGCACGATGCGCTGGGACTGTTTGATCAATTCATTTCGATGATGGCGCATGGCGGATAGCCGATGGCTAATGGCAAATGGTCATCTGTCTTTTGCTATCTGCCACCTGCTATCTGCCATCTGCTAACTGCCATCTGCCATCTGCCATCTGCCTCCTGCTATCTGCCATCTACTATCTGCTATTTGCAATCTGCCATCTACCAAATGCCAAAACGCAACGACATCCATTCTATTCTCATCATCGGCTCGGGCGCGATTGTCATCGGGCAGGCGTGCGAGTTTGATTATGCGGGCGCGCAGGCGTGCAAGGCGCTGCGGCGCGAGGGCTATCGCATCATTTTGGTCAATTCCAATCCCGCGACGATTATGACCGACCCGGAATTTGCGGACGCGACGTATATTGAACCGCTCACGGTTGAAATTCTGGAGAAAATTATTGCGCGCGAAAGACCGGACGCGATTCTGCCGACGGTGGGCGCGCAGACCGCCTTGAATCTGGCGGTGGAGTTATCAAAACGCGGCGTGCTGAAAAAATATAATACGCAGTTGCTTGGCGCTCAAGTTCACTCGATAGAACTCGCAGAAGACCGCAGTTTGTTCAAGACGGCGATGCGCCAAGTCGGGCTGGATGTGCCTTTGAGCGATACCGTGACGGGTGTTGACGAGGCGTTGAAACTCGCCGAGGAAATCGGCTATCCGGTGTTGATTCGTCCATCTTTTACGCTCGGCGGGGCAGGGGCGGGGATTGCTTTTGGCGCAGAGGAACTGCGCGACCGCGCCGAAAGGGGGCTGCGCGCTTCACCTGCGCACCAAGTGTTGATCGAACAGTCGGTGCTCGGTTGGAAAGAATACGAGCTGGAAGTGATGCGCGATGCGGCAGACCGGTTTGTCGTGATCTGTTCGATTGAAAATCTCGACGCGATGGGTGTGCATACGGGCGACAGCATCACCGTCGCGCCCGCCATGACGCTGACCGACCGCGAGTATCAACGCTTGCGGGATGCGGCGAAAAAAGTGTTGAATGCGGTGGGTGTGGCGACGGGCGGGAGCAACGTGCAATTTGCGGTCAACCCGCGCGACGGCAAGCTGGTTGTGATTGAAATGAACCCGCGCGTCTCGCGCTCGTCCGCGCTGGCATCCAAGGCGACGGGCTTTCCCATCGCAAAAATCGCCGCGCTGGTGGCGGTGGGTTATACGCTGGACGAAATCAAGAATGACATAACGCGTGTGACGCCCGCGAGTTTCGAGCCAACGATTGATTATGTGGTGGTGAAAATCCCGCGCTGGGCGTTTGAAAAATTCCCCGACGCCGATTCTGTGCTGGGTCCGCAAATGAAATCTGTGGGCGAAGTCATGGCGCTTGGCGGCACATTCCGCGAAGCGCTGCAAAAGGCAGTGCGCGGGTTGGAAACGGGCGATACGCGAATAAAACGTGATGTGCCAATTGGTGACTTGGGACGACCGACGGCGGACCGGCTGTTTCGCGTGGTCGAAGCGCTGCGGCAAAATTGGAATCTTGGGCATGTGGCGCAGGAATCGGGCTATGATGTGTGGTTTGTAGAACAGCTTCGTATGCTCGGCGAAACGGAGCGTGAACTGGGACGGCAGTCGCTTGGGTCGTTGACTCGCGAGATGCTCTACCATGCCAAGCGCGAAGGATTTGGCGATCGCGCCATTGCTGATTTGGTGGGAGCAAGCGAGTTACAGGTGCGCTCGAAACGTTTGGCGGAACAGATCAAGCCCGTCTATCAGCGTGTGGACACCTGCGCCGCCGAGTTTGAAGCGTTCACGCCGTATCTCTATTCGACGTATGCGGGCGCGTTCGACGAAGCCGAACCGGCAAATCGAAAAAAGGTCTTGATTTTGGGCGGAGGTCCGAATCGCATCGGGCAGGGGATCGAATTTGATTATTGCTGTGTCCACGCGTGCTATGCCCTAAAAGACCTGGGAATCGAGACGATCATGCTCAACTGTAACCCCGAAACAGTGAGCACCGATTATGACACAGCCGATCGGCTGTATTTTGAACCGGTGACGTTTGAAAACGTGATGGATGTGGTCGAGCGTGAAAAGCCGGATGGGGTGTTGATTCAATTTGGGGGTCAGACTCCGTTGAACCTGGCGCGCGCCCTGGAAAGCGCGGGCGTGCCGATCTATGGCACCTCGCCCGAGGCGATTGACACTGCCGAAGACCGCGGGCGTTTTGGCGCGCTCTTGCGCGAGCTGGACATTCCCGCGCCCGAACATGGGACGGCGCGCTCTCCGGTCGAAGCGCGCCGCATTGCCGCGCAAATCGGCTATCCCGTGATGCTCCGACCTTCGTTTGTGCTGGGCGGGCGCGCGATGGCGATTGTGTATGATCAAGCCGAGCTCGCGCATTTCATCGAGCAGGCGGCAAACGCCGGGACCCTCTCGCAAGACCCATTGAATATATCCTCCGGCGGACTGATATCGCAGCACCCGATTTTGATTGACCGTTATCTGGAAGATGCGTTCGAAGTGGACGTGGATTGCGTCTGCGATGGGACGGATGTGGTGATCGGCGGCATCATGCAGCACATTGAAGAGGCGGGGATTCATTCGGGCGATAGCGCGTGTGTTTTGCCGCCGTTCAAGATTTCGCAGTATCATCTGGAGATCCTGCGTGATTACACCACGCGGATTGCTCTGGCATTGGGCGTGTGCGGGCTGATGAACGCGCAGTTTGCGATCAAGGATGAAGTCGTCCATGTGCTGGAGGTGAACCCGCGCGCGAGCCGCACCGTGCCGTTTGTCTCGAAAGCAACCGGTGCGCCGTTGGCGCGCATCGCCGCTCAAATTGCGGTGGGCAAGACACTGCGCGAGCTCGGATTTACGGCAGAGCCGCATATTGACGGGTTTTTTGTCAAAGAGGTTGTTTTACCGTTCGACAAGTTTGATGGGGCGCCCGTGCGGTTGGGTCCCGAAATGCGTTCGACGGGCGAGGTGATGGGGCATGCCTCTTCCTTTGGGCACGCGTTCGCCAAAGCTGAAAGCGCGGCGGGCATGCCGCTGCCGACACAGGGGCGCGCCTTTTTGAGCGTCAACGATTTCGACAAGGGCGCGGTGATGAAACTGGCGCGTGATTTGCAGCGCCTGGGCTGGAAACTTGCGGCGACGCGCGGGACGGCGGAATGGCTCCGGCGAGTGGGTCTGTCTGTGGATACGCTGAACAAAGTCTCGGAGGGAGCGCCCCACATTCTCGATGAGATCGCGCGCGGGCAGATAGACCTGATCGTCAACACGCCATTGGGACGCCAAGCTCACAGCGACGGCAACGAGATTCGGCGCGCGGCGGTGCGATACAAGATACCGCTGTTGACGACATTGAGCGCGGCGGCGGCGGCGACGGGAGCGATCCGGGCGTTACAGATGAAGGACTTGAAGGTGAAGAGCTTGCAGGAGCATCATAGGCGCATCGGAGACGCGTAAGGAACGAACGCCGATTCGTTCCGTTGGGTGGGGAACGCTGCGGCGAGCGTTCCTTACGCGATGCCCGTTCGATAAATGACTCGAGGAAACTTTAATGACAGAAAATAACGGCTACATGCACTGGTTGCGCGAGCGGATTGAAAAAGAGGGGAGATATTTGGGTAACGGCATCCTAAAAGTGGATGTCTTTCTGAATCATCAGGTGGACCCGCTGCTCATGCAGGGCATCGGCTATGAATTTGCGCGGCGGTTTCGGGCACAGGACCCCACCAAGATTCTGACGGCGGAAACGAGCGGGATTGCGCCCGCGCTGGCGGCGGGGATGATGCTCCAGGTGCCCGTCGTTTTTGCGCGCAAGAGCAAGCCGCTCACTTTGTCGCATGAACCATATCAAGCGGATGCCCCCTCACACACCAAGGGCGGGCATGTTACGCTGATGGTTTCGCACGAGTTTCTATCGCCCGGCGAGCGGGTGCTGATCATTGACGATTTTCTCGCTTCGACGTTGACGATTCGGGCGCTTGCGAATATTGTAGAGCAGAGCGGCGCAACCCTGGTGGGCATCGGCGCAGTGATTGAAAAAGCGTTCGAAGGCGGGCGCGGCAAACTGCGCGACTTGAACGTCCAGGTTGAATCGCTCGCCGTGATCGAACGGTTTGAGGGAGACAAGATTATCTTTGCAGAATAGCAACGCGTTTCAAAAACGGCTCATCCATCGAGATTGGGCTGAAATTGATCGGAAATCAGATTGTTTATCACCTTTGCCCGCATTCTTGAAACACGTTGAGAAAGGGTCCCCATGACGATCTTGCCCGACACAGCTTTGACCTATGACGATGTGCTTTTGGTGCCGCAGTATTCGGAGGTTGCGTCACGCAAGACCCTGTCCACTGAGGCGCGGCTGACGAAACGAATCAAATTACAGATTCCTATTGTTTCGTCCAACATGGACACGGTGACAGAGAGCGCGATGGCGATTGCCATGGCGCGCGAAGGCGGCATCGGCATTATTCATCGTTTCATGACGATCGAGCAGCAGGCGGCGGAAATCGCGCGGGTGAAAAAATCGGAATCGTATGTCGTCACCGACCCGATTACGCTGACCGTGAATGATACCGTAGGTGATGCGCGCCGCTTGGTGGACGAGACCGGCACCGGCGGCATCCTGATTCTGAACGGCGGCAAGCATCTGGTCGGCATTGTGACTACACGCGACTTGTTGTTCGAACACGATTCAACCAAGCCCATCACCAAACTGATGAGGGGTGAGCTGGTGACCGCTCCCGCGACGACGAGTTTGGCGGACGCCGAAAAGATTCTGCACGAGCATCGGATTGAAAAACTGCCGCTGGTGGATGAGCGCGGGCATGTGACGGGGCTGATCACGCTCAAGGATATTATGAAGCTCGAACAATTCCCCAAAGCGACCAAAGACGCGCGCGGTCGTCTGGGGGTCGGCGCGGCGGTGGGCGTAAAAGAGCGTGATATGGAACGCGTAGAGCGCATGCTGGAAGCGGGCGCGGACTGTATCGTCGTTGACATTGCGCACGGCGATTCCAAGCAGGAAATTGAAATGATTCGCGCGATTCGCAAGCGGTTTCCCGACGCGCAGGTGATCGGCGGAAATGTCGCGTCGGCGGATGGGACGCGGCGTTTGATTGACGCGGGCGCGGACGCCATCAAGGTGGGCGTGGGTCCCGGCTCGATTTGCGTAACCCGTCTTGTCGCCGGGTCGGGTGTGCCGCAGCTGACCGCGATCATCGCGGCGGTGGGCATCGCCCAGGCGGCTGATATTCCAATCATTGCGGATGGCGGCGTGCGGCATCCCGGCGACGCTGCCAAGGCGCTGGCGGCAGGCGCGAGCACGGTCATGATCGGCTCGCTGTTGGCGGGCACGGATGAAAGCCCCGGGCTGGTGCTCACGCGTCACGGACACAGATACAAAGCATCGCGCGGCATGGCGAGCATGGCGGCGAACCGCGACCGCAAAGCGCGCGATGGTGAACGGGTGGCGCAAGAAGATTTGCAAGAATATGTTGCGGAAGGTGTCGAAGCGGCCGTTCCCTATCGCGGACGGGCGCGCGAAGTGTTGACCCAATTGGTCGGCGGGATTCAGTCGGGCATGAGTTATTCGGGCGCATACACCCTAAAAGAGTTTCACGACAAGGCGATCTTTGTTCGTATGACGGGAGCGGGTTTGCAGGAAAGCAAACCGCATGATGTGGATTTGTTGTGAAAAAATATCATGTGCGTTTGAGGGCGACAACAGTAATATCATCGCTTTGGGGTTCGGCGCCCGTAAAGGCGCTGATCCGGTCGGAGAGGGTGTCAACCGCCTCGCGCGCGCTCGCAGACTCCAGTTCATGCACGAGCTGTCGGAGGCGCGCTTCGCCAAACAGCTCGCCCGACGCGTCAGCCGCCTCTGTCACGCCATCGGTATAAATCAGGACCAGGTCTCCCTTGTCCAGACTGATTTCTCGCGTCGGATAAGGGAAATCGGCGAGGATGCCCAGCGCCATATTATGGTCGGATAGATCGTGGATGCTCGCATCCGCGGCCCGGCGGAGAAACGGATAATTGTGCCCTGCGTTTACATACGAGAAACGCCGGGTCTTTGGGTCCAGGATGCCGAGAAAAGCGGTGACGAACATCCCATTCGACGCGTCTTGGACGAGGGCGCGATTTGCGCGTTCGATAATTTCGCCTGCGGAACCGCCCACGTTGGCGCTGGCGCGAAAGATACTGCGCGCAGAAGCCATGAACAAAGCGGCTGCCATGCCCTTGTCCGACACATCGGCGATGAGAATGCCCCAGGTTTGGTCCGGCAGCTCGATAAAATCGTACAAATCGCCGCTGACCTTGCGCGCGGGCTCCCAGGCGGCGGCGAGCTGAAACCCGGGCAGGGGCGGAGGGTGTTTTGGAATCAGACTCGCCTGCACGATGCGCGCGGCATTCAATTCCCCATCTCGCCGCGCTTTTTCCACGCGCAGCGAATACAACTGCGCGTTTTCGATCACGATTGCCGCTTGACTGGCAAACAGCTCCAGCAGGGTTTTGTCATGCTCTTGATACGGCGCGCCGTCGGAGGCGCGATAGACACAGAGAACGCCGAGGGTGTGCTCGACCGCGTCGTTCTCGACAAGTTTGATCGGCGCGGCGAGTTCAAAGACATTCGAACGCTTTGGCGCCCGGATGCAAGCCCTGCCCGTCGCATATGCTTTCTCGGCGCATCCTTTTCCCGGCCGGGGGATAGAAGGAGCAAGCATTTCCTGCGCGCGAGACATGAGGAGCTTTTTGCGCTCGTCATACAGATACAAATCGCCGCCCGCGCTCGCCAACAAGTCTATGGCGCGCTCTCGAATCGCCTCCAATGCCTCGTCGCGTTCGCGGTGGCGCGTGATATCCAGCATGGTGGAATACAATTGCTCCAGCTGCTGTATGTGGAGCTCGGCGCTTGCCAGGAACGCGCGGTCACGGTCGCGCAGGGTATTTTGGATGGTGGCGACGATGATAAAGAGTGCGAGTGGATAAGTCGAGACGAGCCAGAGAAAATCTTTTTTAGGCAGCGCGATCAGGACGCACGGTTTGAGGGCGCGCGCCGATGCCGAGCGCGGTTGGTTGTCAATGAGCGACAATTCTCCGAACCATTCACCCGCGTTGAGCACGTTGAACTGCCGGATATTTGGGGGCAAGCCCGTGTAAATTTCGATCGTCCCCGATATGATCATGTAAAACCTGTGCCCCTCGGCGCCTTGTCGGAAAAGGGTCCGACGCGCGGGGAGGGTGCAGCGCGTGACCGCCCGAGCGACACGCTCAAAATCGGCGCGCGAGAGCGGCTCAAAAAAGGGAAAGCGGCGGAGCAGGTCTGGGTGGACGGGCATACGTCGTTTGGATGGAGAGATTAAACTATGCCTTGCTTTTGATGGCTTGTCAAGGAGTGCGAGCAAGCGCAGGGATTATGCGTCTCGCGCGGGAGAGGTTTTGAAATTTGGGAAATCACCGGGAGCAAAATGATTGACGTGCCCCCAACATCGAGTACAATCTCGGCGTTGGCAGACGGCGCGAAAGGACAGAACATGGCAGCGGCGGTGTTGGTGGTTTCTCAGAATGTCGTTCGACGTTTGACCTTTGTATTGTTTGCAGGACAAAGTATTGCTTCGCTCGGCATGACTTCGGCAATTACGGTGGGCGCACTTGCGGCGATGCAGCTCTTTGGCACTCCGGCGGTGGCGGGTGTCCCCTCGACGGTATTTGTGTTGGGCACGGCGCTGGGCGCGTATCCGACCGGTCGGTTGATGAGCCGATATGGACGGCGGCTTGGGCTGACGCTCGGCTTTGGCGTAGGCGCGGTGGGGACCGCGTTGGGCGCATTCACGCTCATCGCCGTTGTGCCGCTATTGCTCATGATCGCGCATTTGTTGATGGGGTTGGCGCGCGGGGCGGTGGACCAGGGACGGTTTGCGGCAGCTGATCTGGTGACCCAGGAGCGCCGCGCGCGCGCGATCAGCTGGGTCGTGCTGGGCGGCACAGCGGGAGGCATCGGCGGTCCGTTATTCATCGGACCTGCCAGTCGTCTGGCGACGCAGCTGGGTTTTGACCCGTTGGCGGGTCCGTATGTGGTTGCCGCGCTGCTCTTTGTGCTAGGCAGCGTAGTGATGTTTGTGTTTTTGCGTCCCGACCCGCGAGACATCGGACGGCGGCTCGCGCAATCGGCAACGATGGTGGTGGATACCACCCCGGCGCGCACCTTTCGTGAGGCGCTGCGCTCGGCGGATGTACAAACCGCGCTGACGGCGATGATTCTTGGGCAGGTCGTCATGACGACGGTGATGGTGATGACGCCTCTCCAGATGACAGAGCACCTGCATCACACTCTCGATGATGTGGCAATTGTCATTGCGGCGCATGTGACGGGGATGTATGCATCGTCCATCGTGACGGGGCTTGTGGCAGACCGGCTGGGGCACGGGCGGACGATCCTGGTTGGCGCAATGTTGTTGATTCTGGCTTGTGTGCTCGCTCCGTTCGCAAGCGAGACGATTCGCCTGGCAGCGGCGCTCTTTGTGTTGGGGGTCGGTTGGAATTTTTGCTTTGTGTCGGGGTCGTCGCTCTTGACCGACTCGCTGCGCCCGAACGAACGCCCCAGAATTCAGGGCACCAATGATTTGTTGGTCGGGCTGGTCGCCGCGCTGGCAAGTTTGTTGAGCGGAATCGGCTTTGTGACGATTGGGTATACCGGGATTGCGTTGGCGGGCATCACGCTGGCATTGACTTTGTTTGCATTGACGTTGTATACCGTTCGCTGGAAACGCGCGGCGGCATAATCCTTGTTGAGGCGGAGGAAGCATGGACTCGAATTACAGCGATCTGGCGGTGCAGTTTGGCCAATTGTTTGGGTTGGCGCAGGGGTCAAGTTTGAAACTCGCCCACCTGACCAAGCAGGGGATGGAATTTGTGTTTGAGAACGCGGCGACGCGGACTGAGGTGCGCTTGCTGCCGCAGGTGTATACGGCGGGCAAGGTGATCGTTGATGCGATCAATGATTTGACAATGCAGGTCCGCATCACGCAGTTTGACCTCAGCGACGGCAAGGTGGTCGGCGAGGGCAATCTGGAAATGCCGTTTTCCACCTGGTTTTTCGAAGGCGACTATATGTAGGGTGAAACCTTTGCCGCCTCACTGCGTAATATGATGTTGCATGCCTAGATTCACAAGGAGCACCAAAATGGCAGATCCTACCTGGACAGAAGAAATTCGCGTGGAAGGCGACAAAGTGGTTTCCAAAGTCAAAGAGTTGGTCAATGAAGGGAACGTGCGCCGCATTACGCTCAAGACCGAAGACGGCAAGGTGTTGTTGGAAGTGCCGTTGACTATCGGGTTGGGGGTGGTCGGGATCGCGGCGCTGGTCGCCCCGGTGCTGGCGGCAATTGGCGCGCTCGCCGCGCTGGTCGCGCGTGTGAGCATCGTGGTCGAGCGGCAGGAACCCAAGCCGCCGTCGGCGGCAACGACGACCATTGACCAGGAAAAGACAACCAAACTCTAGGGCGGAAAATCAATGCAAAAAACCCTGACGGCACTTTCGTCAGGGTTTTTTGTTTGCCCGGCAGCGTGGGCAACCTGCACTCCCACAAATGTCCGCAAAATTCGAGTGGTGGCAGAATGACGTCGTCGTTTACACGTCGCATTGACGATGTATAATGGTGAGCCGTCAGTGCCATTTCGTGGGCGACCACCCGAATGCCCATAGGGTTATAGCTGAAAGGATGTCGCGTGGCATTAGCAGTCCTTCGTGTTCAGCTGCTTGGAACCTTCAGACTTGACTATGCCGATGCGCCCCTTCATGGCATCAATACTCTGCGCTTGCAAGCGCTCCTCGCCTACCTGATACTTCACGCCGAGTCTCCCCAATTGCGCCAGCATGTTGCTTTTCTCCTCTGGCCCGACACTGACGAATCCCACGCGCGAAATAATCTCCGCCAGTTTCTGTATCAACTGCGCCACGCGCTGCCCGAACCTGACCGTTTTCTTGTCGCCGATACGAGTACAGTCTACTGGAAAAGGGATAAAGGGCAGAACATTGATATTCAACTCTTTGAGCGAGCGCTGAGAGAATCCCATTCTGCCGAACAACGGGGCGATACCCTTGGCATGCGACACGCCCTGGAACGCGCGGCTTTAATCTATCAGGGCGACCTTTTGCCCGGTTGTTACGACGAATGGATTGGGCCCGAACGCGATCGCTTACTCAAAGAGTGCCACACCGTCTACCGACAACTGGCAGGTTTGCTTGAAGGGCAGCGTGAATATGCCGCCGCGCTTCAAATAGCACAACACCTTCTTCGCCTCGACCCTTTCGACGAAGGCACGATTATTTCACTCATGCGACTGTATATGTTGAGTGGGAATCGTACCGGCGCAGAACGCGTCTACCAGGTCGCAGTCGAAACCTTCCGGCGCGAATTGGGCGTCGCGCCCGGCAACGCTCTCCGCGCTGCATATGATCGCTTGCAGAACGACCCTCAAACGATTTCCCCGCCCGGCGGTTTGCCTGCGCTCTCGTCGGCCAGGTTAGTGGGACGGCACAAGGATTGGCAGCAGCTCCATTCCGCCTGGCAGCGTGCGGCGAATGGGCAAGGGCATTTGGTGCTCATCACCGGCGAAGCAGGCATCGGAAAATCGCGGCTTGCTAAAGAACTCTATACCTGGGCGGCACAGCAGGGTTTTTCCGTCGCGCACACGCGGTCGTATGCAGCAGAAGGACGCCTGTCCCTTGCGCCCATCGCGGATTGGCTGCGGAGCCGCGCTGTGAATCCGCATCTCGAATCCCTTGATCCCGTTTGGCTGACGGAGGTGTCGCGCTTGCTGCCGGAGCTATTGACGGGGCGAACCGATCTCGCACGCCCCGAGCCGATGGGCGAATATGGTCAGCGTCAGCGTTTTTTTGAAGCGTTGGCGCGCGCAGTCCTTGCTGCGCCGCGCCCAATGCTGTTGTGGATTGACGATCTGCAATGGTGTGATTCAGAGACGCTCGAATGGCTCCATTTTTTGCTCCGCTTTGACGCGGGCGGATCGGTGTTGATTCTCGGGACAGCGCGTAGTGGAGAATCGTCGCGGGACCATCCCCTCGCCGGATTGACGCGTCAGCTGCGGAGCCAAGACAAACTGACCTCAATCGAGTTGTCCGCGCTCGATGCGGCAGAGACGGCGAAATTGGCGCTGCAAATTGGAGGACGCGAGTTGGATGCGCCGACGACAGTGCGCTTGTATCGGGAAACCGAGGGGAACCCATTGTTTGTTGTCGAAACAATCCACGCGTGGATGGGCGCCGGCGCTGCTCAAGATCATATCAACTCCATTTCGGGCTCCGCAGGTGATTCTCAGTCACTCCCATCGCGTGTTTATGCGGTGATTGCAGGACGGCTTGCCCAACTGTCTCCTGCCGCACGTCAGATTGCCGAGCTGGCTTCAGCAATTGGGCGCGCGTTCACCCTCGACCTCCTGGCGCATGCCGCAAACGAAAATGAAGACCACGTCATCTTGGCGCTCGACGAATTGTGGCAAAGACGCATTGTGCGAGAGCAGGGCGTGGGTTCGTACGACTTTACTCACGACAAACTGCGAGAGGTCACCTATGCCGAAATCAGCGCGCCGGCGCGGCGACTGTTTCATCGGCACATCACCCACGCGTTAGAGAGTCTGAATAAAGACGATCTTGACCCCGTCAGCGCGCAGCTTGCGGCACAATGTGAGCAGGCGGGCTTGTTCGAACAGGCGATTGATTATTACAAGCGCGCAGGTGGGGTGGCAGCTGCTGTTTTTGCGAATGACGATGCAATCAATCTGTTGAGACGCGGTATGACTCTGCTCTCACAAACGCGGGCAAGCAAGAAACGCGACACACAGGAACTTGGATTCCTGCTGGCGCTTGCCAGTCTCTACCGCGTCACCCAGGGTTGGGCGTCGTCGGATGTCGAGCATACGGCAAGGCGCGCGGTAGAATTGAGCAGACTCGTCGGGAACACAACGGAGCGTGTGCAGGCGCTATGGTTACAGCAATCGGTTGACATTGTCGCCGCTCGTTTCGAGCGGGTGATCCAAGCACATGCAGAGGTGCGTTATCTGCTTGAAGAAGCAGACGCCTCGCCCGTCGGAGGTATCCGACTGAATTGGGCCGGAGCCACACTCCATCAGCATGGACGTTTCTTGGAAGCGTCCACAGTGTTTGAGCAAATTGTCGCGAGTCACACTGCAAGATCGGTCGCGGAATTCCGGGCGGCGCACGGGATTGATTATTTGAACTTTGCATATTTGTGGAATTCACATGCTCTCTGGTGTCTGGGGTTTCCACAAAAAGCATTCGAGAGTTGCCAACTCGCCGCAAACGTGGCGCGCATTTTTCCTCACCCTTTTAGTGAAGCAATGACAGTTGCTTATTTCGCTATGCTGCAAGAGCTGCGCGCTGATGCGGATACATTTCGCGCACAAGCAGAGGAAGCGCTTGCGCGCACCCGCCAGCATCATGTGACTTATTATCATGCGTGGTCCGGCATTCTGGCTCAATTTGGGCGAGCATGGCTAGAGCCGGGAGCTGACAATCAGGCGCGGCTCCGCGACTCGATCCGAGCTTTTACCGAAACCGGGGCGCGTCTGCGATTGCCTTATTATCTGTCCCTGCTCGCACGGGTCCTTGTCCGGGCGGGGCAGCTCGATGACGGACTTGCCGCTCTGGAGGAGGCGTTTCACGAATCCCGTCAAAATGACGAGCATTGGTGGGATGCGGAACTCTATCGGCTGCGCGGCGAATTGATTCTCGCCGGTGGCGGCGACCTGACACGGGCAGAAGCCGCTTTTCAGCAAGCCCTCGAAATCGCACAAACACAGCAAGCCAAATCCCTCGAACTGCGCGCTGCCATGAGCTGGGCGCGCCTCTCTCTATCTCGCGGCTGGTCCGCGCAAGCCCGAGAACTCTTGCTTCCGCTCTATGTCTGGTTCACCGAAGGGTTCGACACCCCCGATTTGCAGACTGCGAAGGCGTTAGTAGCGCAGCTGGAACGCGGTTGATTTTCAAGCTATTTGCACTAACGGCGCCGCTCACGCCTGACTAACACCTCTTTTGCTACATTGTTTCCATAAACAATAAAGCAATGCTCTGTCGCTTCACGGGCACGACGCAACTGCGAAGCGATGAGTGTTATGCAAAGGAGTTGTTGCCATGAAAAAGGGTTTGATCTTGTTGGCGCTGACACTTGCTTCGCTCTTGGCGATATTCGGAAGCCAACACCGCGTTTTGGCTGCCCCACCGGAATCTACCCCGGTATGGCGCGCGCAGTTTCGCCTGATCGTGGCGGATGTGTCCGACGCGGGGACCGATGATGACGTGCAAATCCAGCTCAATGCCAAGAATTCGACCTGGCTGGATTATGCACGGAATGATTATGAACGAAACAGCACCTTTACATACGACCTCAATCTGACGAATGTGCGCAGCCTGGGGGACATTACCATGCTGCGCATCCTCAAGAACAAGACAGACGCCATTTGTGTCAAATCAATGACGCTGCTCATCAACAAACGCGCGATTTTTAGCGAGGTTTTCGGGAACACTTCCGGCACCTGCCTTTGGCTGGACAACGGGGATGGGCATCCTTCGTCTTTTACCGCCTCGAGCGCAACGTTGCGCGCGCACGCTTCCTGGAAGGGGTTTATTCAACCGGCCGTACCGACGACGCTGACGCGGACCGAATTGGAGAGCCGTATTGCAGGGGCGGTTGGAGACCGCATCAAGACGAACGCTCTGATGTGGGGCGACGCCGGTTACAACCTGTTTGGGCGCGGCGTCGAAGTGACACCGAAATCTGCCAAGAGCGTTCACGTAGACCTGGACCTGGCATACAATCTGCCGGGACCTTATAATCCCGAAGTGGACGTAGATTTTGACCTCGTCTTTAGCTGTAAAGGCGGCAAGATCACTGCCAAGGCAAAGAATTATGATGCGCACCTGGACAGTCTCGTCTATGACTATCTCAAGAATCTACTGCCGGTGTGGGGTCCAAAATTACTCGACGCGCTGACCGGTTCTGCGTTAAAGGGCATGATTGATGCTCTTTCCATCAGTGGACAATTCGGCGGCAGTTGCCCGGCGATCAATGTCACGAGTGACGCAAACGTCGTATTCAGCAAGCCATAGCTCTGGCGCAGATGGATGCTGCCGTGAGCTGTTGACGACACTCGGACGCCGACAGCTCACGGTTATTTCAAACGAGAAAAATGAATGGCGGCATGTGGCGCCTTTGATGTCCCAGCTAACGTTTTAATAACGCCCCATCTGGTAAAGTGGATCATCAGCAAAGTTAGAGATACAAGGAGGTCAAAATGACAGCACATGCTCCAACGGTCACGGCCCCCATGATTGCGGATAGCGCCGTCGAAACTTGGCGGGCGCAACTGCGCGGGGAACTGATCGCGCGCGGCAGTCCGGATTATGATGAGACTCGTAAACTATACAACGCCATGATTGACAAACATCCCGCGTGGATTGTGCGCTGTGTGGATGCGGCAGACGTGATCGCAGCGGTCAATTTTGCGCGTGACCACCAACTCCCGCTCGCAGTGCGCGGCGGAGGTCATAACGGACCGGGATTTGGGTCGTGTGACGATGGGCTGGTGATTGATTTGTCGCGGATGCGGAGTGTTCGGGTGGACCCAGGCGCGCACACCATTCGTGTGGAGGGTGGCTGCGTGTTGGGCGATGTGGATCATGCGGGACATCCCTTTGGCTTGACGGTGCCATTTGGCATTTTTTCGACGGCGGGTGTGGGTGGGCTGACCCTCGGTGGGGGGATCGGCTATCTCTCGCGCAAATACGGCTTGTCCATAGATAATCTGCTCGGTGTGGATATGGTCCTTGCTGACGGCCGTTTCGTGACAGCGAGTCCCGACGAGAATGCGGACTTGTTTTGGGCTGTGCGCGGCGGCGGGGGCAACTTTGGGGTCGTCACCTCTTTCCTGTTCAAAGGAAACCCCGTTCACACCGTCTATGGCGGTCCTATGATTTGGACCCTTGACAAAGCAGAAGAGGCGCTGAGGTTCTGGCAGGACTTGACCTTGAACGCGCCGGACGAAGTGTATGGTTTCTTTGCCTTTCTTACAGTGCCGCCGGGTCCACCGTTCCCCGAGCAGTTCCATCTCCAAAAGATGTGTGCCATAGTCTGGTGCTATACCGGGCCGCTCGAAAATGCGGACGCCGTATTCGGTCCCATTCGCAAGTCGCTGCCCCCATCCATTGATTTTTGTGGCCCCATCCCCTTTCCCGCCTTGCAAAGTCTGTTCGATGCAGTGTATCCGCCCGGTCTCCAATGGTACTGGCGGGCGGACTATTTCAAGAAATTGGACGACAAGGCGATTGCTCTGGAGATCAAATACGGAGCACAGCTGCCGACGCCGTACTCGACAACGCATTTTTATCCGATTAACGGCGCAGGCAGTCGCTCGAACAAACACGATACGGCTTGGAGTTATCGTGACGCAAACTTTGTGCAGGTCATTGTCGGCGTTGACCCCGACCCGGCGAACAATGAGCGCATGATAGAGTGGGCGAAAGATTATTGGCTGGCGCTGCACCCCTACTCGATGGGCGGCGGCTATGTCAACATGATCATGGACGAGGGCCAGGACCATGTGAGAGCAGCATATCGCGACAACTATACGCGCCTCACGCAGATCAAAGCCAAATACGACCCGCACAATCTCTTTCGGATAAATCAAAACATCAAACCCGTCGGCTAGACCTAAATCCAATCGCGCCGCGGCGACATCTAATGGAAACACCCTGCCAAAGATGCGGCAGGGTGTTTCCATTTCTGTTTCTATCATGTCACGCGCATGCGGGCATGTGCAGCATTTTTGGTTATTCCACAATCAGCGCCGTGACCATTCCAAACATTCCGTGCGGTGATTCCGCGTGGGTGAGAATGTGGCAGTGAAATGCCCAGACCCCCGGTTCGTCCGCCTGAATGATCGCGTCGAAACGTTGTCCGGGCGCAACATTCAACACGTCGCAGTTGTATGGTTGAGCAAAATTGGCTCCATCCTGCGCAAAGACATTCATATAAAAGCCATGCAGGTGCATCGGGTGAATCTGCAAGCCCTCGTTCATGAAACGAACACGAATGCGCTCGCCCTTTTTGGCAAGGATCGCGCCCGTCGCGGGAAAGCTTTTGCCGTTGATCGTCAGCCCGATATTGTAATCATTCAGGATCATCGTGTAATCGCTGTCATACTGCGGGTCCTTGCTCTTGTCCTTGGGTTCGACGATAAATGCGCCCAGGAGCCCGCGCGTCACCTGTTCCGCCGCATTGTGATGCGAATGATACATGTGGCTGCCGGGAGGTTTGGCAACAAATTCATAGACAAAGGATTCGCCGGGTTTGATGGGCGGCTGTGTCAAGTACGGCACGCCGTCCATTTTGTTTGGCAGGTGGATGCCGTGCCAGTGAATTGACGAGCTTTCCGGCAGTTCATTCTTGACGTTGAACCGCACTTTGTCTCCTTCGGTTACGCGGATTTCCGGACCGGGCACGATGCCGTTATATGAAAACGCATCAACCGTTTTGTCGGGAGCTACTTGCCAGGCGACCGGTTTCATCGTGATTTCAAAGACTTTGGTGTCGCCTTGCATGGTGAACGGCATTTGAGGTGTCCAAAAGACCTCGTTGTTGGCGGCGAGATTGGCTACAAAATCTTTGACGCCCTGTTCGTGCATCGCGTCCATTTCGGCAGCTGCCTGCGCGGGATCGGGCGTCGGGGTCGGTTCATTCGCATGCTGCATAGCTTGGGTTGTTGGTTGAGCAATGGTGGGGACGGGTGGGGTGGAACAGGCGGCGATGCCAAGCCCGAGACCGGTGGCTCCGGCAACCGTGAGAAATTTGCGACGATTCAGATTAGGATCAGACATAACAGCATAGCTCCTGGGATTGGAACAACATCGAATGGCTTGATGTGGGCGAGTATAATGAATAGGAGCAAGGCGGTTAAGGGACATTTGTCACAGAATGCGAGGGACGGAATGGAGTTAGTGATACGCAAATCGGGCGGCATCGTGTAACCACACGATGCCGCCCGATTTTTTCGTCGGTCTTGACAGACCAAATTTACATTCGCATTTAACGCACACGACCATACCGCATATGTCAAAAGAAACGAGAGCAGCAAGCCGCAGCCGCGATGGATCTTGCGATCCCGGTCACTGATTCAGCGCATGGGATTCTTAACAAGCCGCGTTAGTGCACCCAGCCACATCAGAACCCTGCTGTTGACAATACGGCACACAGTCCAGGCAGTTGGTCAGCGAGATTTGAGCACTGTTTAGGCAGGTACAGCAAACAGTTGTGACCGACTGGGCGTGAGCGGCTTTGGGCGCGATGATGCTGACCACTACGGGAAGGGTGACCGCGCCGGCGATCAGCCCGGTGCGTGCCAGAAACTGCCGCCGTGAGAGACCCGAGATACCTTGCGGCGCTTGGACGGGGGCGTCCAGCAGAGGATTCAACTGTTCGAGCGCATACCAAACGACTTGAACGTCGGTGGGAGTCTGGGCACTCAAATACTGTGCGATTTCAGCAACACTGCGCTGTCCGTCACACGCTCGCCACACTGCGGCGGCTGAGGGTGAGAGAACATATGCTTTGTCGGTGCGGTCGTCATACACGAGTGTTTCATCGTTGACCGTTTGAACGCGCAATTCCGCATGACGGGCCGACGGCTTGACGGATTTGGCCATATAACTCCTTTGATGCAACGCATTAGGTCTGGTGAATACTCGCATTTCGGAGGAAAAGGGTGGCTCAAAAACCTTCGCGGTCTTTGGGGACCTCGAAGGTTTTGAAAACGGGCAAACGCCAGATTGGTTGAATTTGGGAATAGTTTATTCGGGGTTGGAGTTTCAGTCAAGTGGGCTCCCGCTCAGCGTGCAGCGATTATGACGGCGGAATCCCATTATCAAAATTGTAATACAGGGTCTGATAGTCGGAACGAAAATCGGTCACGTCCTCAATTGTATCTTCGGGCGCGCGCTTTTCGACCAGTATCTGCGCGATAAATTCGGCGATTTGGTCCATCTCCTTTTCGCGCATTCCAAGACGCGTCACTTCGATGGTTCCCATCCGCAGACCGCTCGGCGTGTCCCAATCGGCGGGGGTGTCGCCGGGAATCAGGTTCTTGTTGGCGACCAGATTGGCGCGCGCTAACGTCCACGCGGTTTCCAACCCGCCGCCGAATGGTTTTACATCCGCGATGACCTGTTGGGTGCGCGTATAGCCCTTGTGCGCGCCCAGCACGCGAATCCCGCGTTTTTCGAGCGATGCGCCCAACGCCTGCGCGTTCTTGACGATCTGCGCCATATAGGCGTTGCCAAATTCGAGCATCTCGGCGGCGGAGACGGCGAGCGCGGCGACTCGATTCACCTGATGGGTCGCCACGAGGACGGGAAAAATTGCCGTGGTAAAAGGTTCCGTCAACGCAGGGTCATTCCAAACAATGATCCCGCTTTGCGGACCACTGAACGTTTTTCCTGCCGAGCCGGTCATGACGGCGGCGCCCTCACGCAAGGGGTCTTGAAACTGTCCGCCCGCGACGAGGCCGAGTTGATGTGCGCCATCAAAAAAGATTTTGCCGCCCCATTCCGCCACGACCTCGCTCATTTTTTTTAGCGGAAAAGGGAACAAGGTCATACTTGCCCCGAGCGCGACCACTTTTGGTTTGACGAGCGGCGCCACCTTGCGGAACAGGTCCAGGTCAATCTCCAGCTCGACCGGGTCCATCGGCACATCCACGATTTTTAGTCCGCGCACGCCTGCGGGACCGTCGGGGCGATTGCTCGAGTGTCCGCCAAAGGGCTGCGCGATGGTCATGACAATATCGCCGGGCTGCGTCAGCGCGGTATACACGGTCAGGTTGCCGATCATGCTGGCAACCAAACGATGGTCGGCATAGTTGGCGCGAAAGCATTTTTTCAATAACTCGACGCAGAGGGATTCGATCTCGTCAATATATTTCGTCCCTGCGAACCAGCGATTGACCTTGCCGATGTGTCCTTCCGCCGCGCGGGTGCCGACCTCAGACGCGAGCAGGGCGCGCACAGTCGGACTGGTCGGGGCTTCGGGCGCGAGCAAATTGATGCACTGCTGTCCGCGCCATTCCTCATTGCGTTTTACGGCGGCGATGACCGCATCCTGCATTTCCCGTCCGGTGCGGCACGCGTCGAGAATCTCGCGCGCATGCGCGAGGATGGTTGGATCGTGCACTTCGAATTGTGGCACAATGGGTGACATGTGTCTCCTTGATGCGACATAATAGAACTCACCTTCTCCTGATGGGTTCATTATTTTGCGATTTGGATGCTCAACCCGTTCATGAGGGTTTTGCTTGTTTTACGCTTTGCGGTTACGCTTTTGACGCAGCACAATCCAGTTTTACGAGGAGATAGCTCGATGATGAATCAAGTGACGACGGTAGAATGGCGCGAGCGGATGACCTTTGACGCGACGACAAACAGCGGACATGCGTTGGCGCTGGATGCGCCGCCGCCGACCGGCGACGACCGCGGGGCGCGACCTATGGAGCTCTTGCTCACGGCGCTGGCGGGCTGTGCGGCGATGGATGTGTTGACCATTCTCCAGAAAAAGCGCGAGCCGGTGCAGGGACTGCGCGTTTCGATTCAAGCTGCCCGCGCGACGGAACATCCGCGCGTCTATACCGAGATAGCTATGACCTATCATGTGCGCGGGGAAGTGAACCCACATTCGATCAAAAAGGCGATCGAGCTGGCGGAATCAACCTATTGTGGTGTGGGCGCGATGCTCCGCAAAAGCGCGGCGATTACATCCCGCTTCGAGATAGAACCGCCTCCGGTCAGCTGATCTATGCGACGCGGGCGAACAGGATAAAAACGCAAACAAGTCGTCACTACTAGTCCAAATCATTTTCTCGAGAACTTTGGCACAATTGGCGCGCAGCTTGCAAGATGCGCGGCACATCGGGCACATATAATTTTTCGAGCGCGGGCGCGCACGGCACGGGCGTGTCGGGAGCGGCGACGCGGAGAACGGGCGCATCCAGATCGTCAAAGCACATTTCGGTCAAGCGCGCCGCGACCTCTGCGCCCCAGCCGCCGCTCTGATTGTCCTCTTCGACAATCATGACTCGGTGGGTCTTGCGCGCAGAATCCGCAAGCGTTTCTATGTCCAGTGGGGCGAGACAGCGCACATCAATCACGCCGGCGTCAATCCCCATGCTCGCCAATTCCTGCGCCGCTTGCAGCGCGCGATGAACCATCAGCATATTGGCAAGAATGGTCACGTCCGTGCCCGCGCGTTTGACCGCCACCGAACCAAGCGGGAGGGTGTATTCTTGTTCGGGCACGTGCGTATAAAGGTCGAGCGATGTTTTTTCTTTGCGTCCGCCCCCTGCGCCATACAACAGTTTGTGCTCTAGAAAAATCACAGGGTTGTTGTCCCAGACCGCGCTCAACAACAGCCCCTTGGCATCATACGGATTCGAGGGGCACACTACCTTTAGACCGGGTGTGTGCATGAAATATGCTTCGGTGGACTGGGCGTGCTGCGCGCCGCGCGTGGTTGCGCCGACTGGCAGGCGCAAAACGAGGGGGACGCTCACCTGTCCGTTGCTCATGTAACACATCTTGGCGGCTTGATTGATAACCTGGTCCATCGCGCAAAACACAAAGTCGCCGTACTGCATTTCGGCGATGGGGCGCATCCCCATCATGGCAGCACCGACCGCCGCGCCCACAATGGCGATTTCCGAAATGGGTGTGTCCATGATGCGGGCGTGACCAAACTCGTCGGACAAACCGAGCGTGACGGTAAAACCGCCGCCAAACCCGCCGGAAATTCCCACATCCTCCCCCAACACAAATACGTTAGGATCGCGGCGCATTGCAAGCTGAATAGCTTCGCGGAGCGCTTTGGAAAATGAGAGCTCGCGCATTCGAGTGGCAAGTCCCGAGTCCCAAGCCCGGGGACTATTCGAATCAGGCATATATGTGTGTCTCTAGTAAAGAGGGTTCAGGTTCGGGCGCCGCTTGCGCAAAGGCGACTGCGTCGTCAACTTGTGCTTGCGTTTCGATTTCGATGGCGGTGAGGGTATCGGGACTGACGTTATGCTGCGCAACAAGCAGCAGACGCAAACGTTCGATCGGGTCACGAGCTCGCCATTCGGCGAGCTCGTGTTGTGTGCGATAGCCGCCGGGATCGCCTCGCGAGTGTCCCATATAACGATACGTCTTGCATTCGAGCAATGTCGGTCCGTCGCCGCGACGGGCGCGGGAGACCGCCTGCTGTGCCGCGTCATAAACGGCGAGCACGTCCATGCCATCCACAATCACGCCGGGGATCCCATACGCTTCGGCGCGGACGGCGAGGTCGGGCACGCGAGACGTGAGCGAAATATGAGTTGACGCGGCATACCCGTTGTTTTCGCAAACAAAAAGCACGGGCGCGTTTTTCACCGCCGCCAGGTTGATGCCTTCATGAAACGCGCCGATGTTGGTCGCGCCGTCGCCAAAATAGCTGACCGCCACGCGCGGCTCGCCGCGCAATTGAAAGGCGAGCGCCGCGCCGGTGGCAATCGGAATGTTTGCGCCGACGATGGCGTTAGACGGCGGCGCGCCGATGGTGATGTCGCACAGGTGCATTTGACCGCCCTTGCCGCCCGCACAGCCCGCCGCCTTGCCCCAAATCTCGGCGGCGACCCCTCGCGCGGAACTGCCTTTGGCAAGCAAGTGCCCCACGGGGCGGTGGGTGCTGAATATCACATCGTCCTTGTTCAGCGCCGCGCTGACCCCGACTGCCACCGCCTCTTGTCCCTGATACTGGTGCAGGGTCCCGGGCACGAGTCCCTGCAAAAAGAGTTGATAGAGCGTGTCTTCAAAGCGACGGATAAGGGACATGGAGCGAAAAAGCGCGAGCAAAAAAGGGAGCTGGAGGAGCGGCGCGATAGAAGAGCTCGCGATTGGAGCTTGAGGAGGGGGCTGGGGTTTTCGATTTTCGATTGCTGATTTCTGATTGCTGATTTGGGATTCAACAGCGTCGGTGTTGGCTGTCAAGAGTGTGGTTGTTTCTTTGAGGTTCGTGATGGCGCGGGCGGCATACTCGCCGAGGGGTTCGTCCGAAGAGTCGGCGAGCAGGGCGATGGGGGTGGCGATGGGGACCGTGTCGCCGGGGCGGGCGAGAATGGCGCGGAGATAGCCGCCGCGAAACGCCTCGAGTTCGACGGTCGCCTTGTCGGTGGTGAGCGTGGCAATCGGCGCGCCCGCGTTGACAAAGGCGCCGATGGGGACGAGCCATTCGTCAAGCGTAACGTCTCCGCCCGTTGCGCCGAGTTTGGGAATGATGATTTCTGAAATCATGGTGCGCGTCCTGCGCTGTTGAATAACTGCATCCAATCCTCGATCTCGTGTTGCAACGCGAGCCGCGCCGTGGTGAGCACATCGGCGTCCAGCCCTGACCCCATCACATCATATGGATTATACGCCGCGCCGATTTGACCGCACGCCGCGCGCAGCGATTCGAAATAGACGCGTTTGAGCGCGCTGCCGACGTTGATCTTTTGAACGCCGATGGCGATAGCGGCGCGCAAATCGTCGCGATTCACCGAGGTCGCGCCGTGCAAGACGAGCGGCACGTCCACAGCGGCGCGGATGGCGCGCAACCGCTCCAGATCCAGCCGCACCTCACCGCGCCCGTGCAGGTGGACCTGTCCAAGGTTGACGGCGAGGGCGTCAATGCGGGCCCGGGCGACAAATGCGCGCGCGGCATCCGGGTCGGTCAAACAGCGGTCCTCGGGCACAGAGCCAATTTCGCCGCCTACGCCGGGGAGGGGGGCAATTTCGGCTTCGACGCAGCATAGAGACCGGAGATTCGCAAGGCGGACCCTCGAGATGAGGGCTTGGAGCTCTTCGATTTCCGATTTGTGATTTGTGAGATTTGATTGGGACGCGTCGGGCGAATACATGACGAGACCAAAGCCGAGCTCGATAGCTCGTTCGACCCAATCGAGGTGCGGCGACTCGTTAAATACGAGACAGGTCGGGACGGTCAGGCGCGCGGCGACAGCTTGGGCGAGCGCAATATAGTCCGTGAGATGTTCGCGGGTGCGGCGGCGGGGGTGCGGTAGATAGATGCCGCTGAATCCGAGGAGCACGGGGGCGCGGGTCGCTGTGGCAGCGTCTGCGACAGCGAGCAGGGATTCGAGACCCCACGATTCGAAATAGCCGACGGCATATTTTTGCTGCGCCGCATCCCGCATCATTGCGCGAAAAGGTTGGATGGGCATGGATCGAGTCCGTTGGGATGGAATTTTTGTGCCAGGTCTCTCCGCAAAAACTCTATCCCAACGATAACTCTGTTAGAGCGTGACCCAGGCGCTGCTGCGCCCGCTGGCGAGGATGGCATCAATGACGCGCATATTGGCGACGGCGTCCTCGAGCGGGGTGGGGACGGGCGTGTCATTGAGAATTGCGAGAGACATGGCTTGTCCCTGCAAACCGTACTGGTCGGCAATGTCAAACACAATTTCCTCAAGCTTGCCATCCGCCTGATGCCATATTTTGCACGGACGGTCGGGCGGAGCGTTAAAAGGAATTTCGATTTCGATACGCCCGGTGGTGCCGTAAATGTTGACGCGTTGATACGAGCTGAGCTGGGTGGAGCAGGTAAAGGTCGAGGTGCCGCGCCCAAAGTCCAGGATGCCCGAAACGAGGCGGTCTGTGTGGAGCGTGGGGTCGTATTCCACCACGCTGACCACGCGCCCCGGCTCGGCGCCGAAAATAAAGCGCGAGAGGGATATGTTGTAACAGCCAATGTCCATCAACCCGCCGCCGCCGATATCCGCCTGGTTGCGGATGTTTTTGGGGTCATTGTTATAGTATGAAAAGAACGAATGGATCGTCCGCAGCTCGCCGATCTTGCCGTCATCCACGAGCTGTTTTGCCTTTTTCCACTGCGGATGATGGCGATACATGAACGCTTCCATAATCTTGAGATGCGGAAAGCGTTTGGACGCGTCCAAAAGCGTTTGCGCTTCGGCGGCGTTCATTGCGATCGGTTTCTCACACAGCACGTGCTTGCCCGCTTCGAGCGCCTTGATTGACCACGGCACGTGCAGGTGATTGGGCAGAGGATTATAGACCGCGTCAACCTCGGGGTCGCGCAAAAGCTCCTCGTATGAGCCGTATGCTTTTGGAATTCCAAGCGCGCGGGCGGCGGTCTGGGCGGATTTCAGGTCGCGCGAACAAATGGCGACGATTTCGGCGTTTGCGCTCTTTTTCATGCCCGGCAAGACTTTGACGGTGCCAATTGCGGCAGTGCTAATTTGTCCCCAGCGGACCTTGTTCATTCTTGTGCTCCTCGATCATAGAATTGGATTCTTTATTGTTATCCGACACGTGCGCCAGCAATTCCGCCATTTTCACCTGCACGATCTGAATCGCCTTGAGGGGGCGCAGCATCACTTTGAATTCTGTCACCTGCCCCGAGTCATTCCACCGCAGCAGGTCCACGCCGTTGATATACAAACCGTCCACCTCGGTTTCAAATTCCAATACCGCATCGTGCGCGCCCACAATTTCACGCACATATCGAAACTGGTCGTTCCCCAGTACCTGGAGCGCGCCCGCCAGGTAAAACATAGTGAGCGTCTTGCCGTTTTGTGGCTTGAACAGAATCGGCGAGTAAAACACCACATCATCTGCCAACAACTCGTCCAGTTCTTTGAACGAGCGATTCTCCACCAACTGATGCCATCGTTCCAACGGATGCGCTTGGGTCATCGTTTGACCTCCCCGGCTCGTCGGCCTTGCTCCTCGCGCGCGGGCAAGCCAGAGTTTTTTGCGCGAACAGGAGCCGGCAGAACGACGAGGTTGTCGAGCAGTTTGAGCGTTGATGCGGCGATTTCCTGCACGGCGAGGTCGAATGCTTTCTGGTTGCGCCGGGATGGCTTGCGCAAGCCGCTGACTTTGCGGACAAACTGCAGGGCAGCGTCGTATAGCTCTTGTTCGGTTGGCTCTGCGCTTGCATAGCGCAGTTGTTTAATGGATCGGCACATAGAGAGTGGGATGTGCGAGACAAAACCCGCGCGCGGGCTTTACCTCGCACACTCTTTCATTTTGAAAATGCAATTTTCTTGAACGCCGCAGCGCGCGCTTGCAGAGGTTCTTCGATCGCCATGCGCTCGATGCTGGACCCGAGCTGGATGCCGTGACATTCGGTGTGGTCGAGCATGTATTGGGCGTCGTCGGGATTGACCAATGCCGCGCCGTGCGCGAGCAGAATGACGTCGGGTTTGATGCGTTTGGCGAGGTCGTAATGCGCTTGCGAACGCGCTGCCATGTCCTGCAGGGACCGGCTCGCGCTATAGCCCGTCGAGCCGCCGCGCGTGATGCCCGCATGATAAATGAAAATGTCGGGGGCAGCATTTTTCATCAGAAACTCGGCGTCGGTCTCGTTGAACGCATACCCGATGGTGAGCAGGTCGAGTTCGCGCGCGTGATTGAGCATATTGATTTCGTGCTGATAGCCAAGTCCGGTCGCTTCGAGCGTTTTGCGAAAATCGCCGTCGAACCAGGCGACGGTGGGGAAATTGTGGACGCCGGAAAAACCGATGCGCTTGCAGTCGTCCAGGAACAACCGCATGTCGCGCAAAACGTCCACGCCGTTCAGCCCCGCAATCACGGGCGTCTCTTGCACTTGCGGCAGCACTTGGCGCCGACCCATGTTATAGACCATTTCGTTGGCATCCGCCATCGGCAGCATCCCCGCGAGCGAGCCATAGCCCTGCATCCGAAAATAGCCCGTGTTGTAAACGCCGAGAATGTCCACGCCGCCGCGTTCGATAAATTTCGCGGCGATGCCGTTGCCCGCGCCCGTCATGACGAGCGGCTTGCCGCGCGCGATTTCGGAGCGGAGGCGGTCAAGAAATTCCCGGCGGATGTAACGTTTTGCCATCAGGATTTTTCCATCTGTTCAGCCAAATAGGTCGCGTCCTCGCCGATGCCCAGCAAGGTGGCGGATTTGCGGTTGTGGAGAAAATGCAATCCGAGAAAATAAAGCCCCCGCACGGCGGTAACGCCGCGCGTTTGGACCGGATAACCCTCCTGATCAAAGATTGGAAAAGACAGCCACGAAAAATCAAAAGTATAGCCATTTGACCAGATGATGGTTGTGATGTTGTGCGCGCCCAAATCCAATTCGGTGGCGAGTGGGACTTGATACCCATCGGTCAGCGGCTCGAGATGGGTTTCCGGCGACACAGTCAACCCCGTACGGATAATATAGTCATCAATCATTTTGACAATTTCACGCTCGGAATTGTCATTGCTCTTGAGGTTTTCGTACAGGTCCGGAGCAAAAGAGACGCGCGTTTCCGAGGCGTCTCGGATGTGTCCGAACAAATTGACCCCATCGCGCACGAACTGATGCAGGTTGATATCATGTCCGCCGTCTTTGCCTGTGGCTTGTGGGTTCGCGGCGAATTTGGCGCGAGGCGAAGGGAGTTGGTCAGCGGTCACACTGAGAAAGCCGATCAAATCGAGCCATGCCACAATGTCCTTGCCCCGGTAGCGGCGCGGCACGCGCGGCGCCTTGCCTGTGCTCATGAACACTTTGCGCCCGCTCTGATACAACTCTTCTGCAATCTGACAGCCCGACTGTCCGCTGCCAATGACCAAAACGGCGCCCGGCGCAAGCGCAGCCGAATTGCGGTATTCGCCCGAGTGCAGTTGTCGGATAGACGGGGCGATGTTTTTGCTGAACGCGGGCAGTTTTGGTTTCTGAAAGAGACCCGTCGCAATGACGACATTTTTCGCCTCGAACGTGTCCGTCGTGGTTTCGACGCGGAACGTATCGTCCGTTTTGCCAAGCCCGGTCGCGCGCACATTATAGCGGATGGGCAGGTTGTGACGTCGGACATAGTTTTCGAAATAGGCAACAATTTCGCCGCGCGGCAAAAAACCGTCGGGGTCGGGACCGTCATACTCGCCCCCCGGCATTTGGATTGACCAGTTGGGCGTTACAAAAGTGAACGTGTCCCAACGCTGCTTGCGCCACGCTTCGGCGGGCTGTGCCGCTTGTTCGATGATGAGATGGGGGTGTCCCTTTTGCAATAAAAGGTAACTGAGGGCGAGACCCGCCTGCCCGCCGCCGATGATGAGGGTGTTGATAGTTTCGGTCACGGTGACCGCCTCTGTTTGGGAGGCGTCGTGACAGTGAGAATCACTGTCACGAGCGCGCCTCGATCATTTGAATCAATGTGTGTGCTGCCTCGGTCGCAAAGGCGGGGTCGTCAATGTGCGTGGCGCGTTCGACCACCCGGATGTTGGGCGCAAGATTCTTTTTCAGTTCTTGTACGAACGCCTTGTCCGCCTCGGGGTCGTGGAATCCTTCACCCTCGACTGCATACGAGTCATAGCCGCTCGTGGGAATCATAAAGACCGCATCGGTGGTGGTGTGCTCGAGTCGCTTTGCCACTTCGCGCCCCACCGCCGCCATCTCCTCACGATTGAGCCGCACATCCGTGATTTGCGGGCTGTGGCGAATGAGCTTGCGCGTGTTGAACGGCGGCGGCACGGTCTCCGGCTCGTTAAAAACCAGCACTTCGATTGCGCCCGGCGCCAGCACTTGTGGCAAACCCAATTTGCCCGCCGTGGTGAGACGGTCGGGACCCCCCGCGAGCAGCGCGTGGTGCATTTCGTTAGAGACCTCGATGGTCGAATAGTCCAACACCGCGCCGATGACCCCTTCGCGCATCAACTGCTCCATCGCGCGTCCGCCCGGACCGATGGCGTGAAAGACAATCGTCTCGTATCCCGCGCGCTCAAGCACCTCGATCGCTTTCATCGCGCCCCTGGTCGTAATGCCGACGGTGGTGATGCCGACGAGTGGTTTGTCGCGCCGTTCTATCACGACGGGCGAGTTTGCCATGCCGCAAGCGGCGGCGGCGGCATTGGCGAGGATTTTTCGCATCACCGGATTCAGCCCAAGAATATCCGTGACCGAGAACATCATGGTTATATCGCGAATATCCACCCAGGGCGCGACGTTGCCCGATGCCATGGTGGAGACCATCACCTTTGGGAATCCGTAGGGCAGGGCGCGCATGGCTTTGGTCGCGAGCGTGGTGCCCTGTGTGCCGCCTATCCCGAGAATGGCGTGAATTTTACCCTCGCGCTGGAGGTCGCCGACGATTTTGGTCGCGCCGCTCGCCATGACGGGCGCGGCAATCTCGCGGTCGGGATGTTCGAGGAGGGTGGCGAGCGGTGTGCCGCCCGCCTGGGCGACCTGTTCGCGCGTAATGTCGGCGCGCTCGGCGGGGGCACCGGTTACGCCTGTGTCAATGAGCAGGGCGCTGTCGCCGAGTGATTCGATCTGTGCGCGCAGGTATCGGGCTTCAGTGCCTTTGGTGTCCAGCGTCGCCAGCACGGCAATGGTTTTGCCACTCATGGGTTATCCTCCACAGTGTCGTCGGGTTGAGGGATTGCGTCAGAGCGGTCGAGAAAAAAAAAAGACGTTCACTTTTTGATGCATGGTCGTGCCGATATTTACGCCGCGGCGCAGCAGGGTCCCGTCATTCATCCGGGCATCAGAATACAAGTATAGACTGTCCATACGCGGCGTCAAGGGGTGGGGTGTGCGTTATATTCTTGATTATGCGCGCGGCACGCTTTCGCAGGGCGCCGGGCGGGGAACGAAACAGCGTTCGCTCCTTGCTAATTTTTGATTTTCGGTTTTTGATTTATGATGATGCAGAGAAAAAAAGTCGGATAGAGCGACAAATGACGAACGGCACACGCCAAGTGTCAAACGTCAGACGTCAAAAAAATCAATTGGGAGCATGAGATGGAATTCGTGTTGATGTTACATTCGTTGTGGCGGTGGGTGGTGGTTGTGGTCGCATTAGTGGCGCTGGTGAAATTTGGATGGGGCTGGCTCCGAAAAAAAAGCCCCGATACGCTCGATGGACGCTTGCGGCTTGGGTTTGTTTCGGTGCTCGACGTGCAGGCGCTTTTGGGCGTGGTCCTGCTGGTGTTGTATGCAATCAACAATGTTCCGCTGCGTGTGGCTCTCGAACACGCCGTTATCATGGTGGTGGCAGTCGTCCTGGCGCATTTGACCTCGCGTTGGGGCAAGCGCGATGACAACACGGCGCTGCGAAACAATTCTCTGATCGTGCTGGCAGTGATCGTGCTGATTGTTGTGGGGGTCGCGCGCGTCATGGGCGAGGCGGCATAGATTGTCCAAGAGACCTCGTTTGAAACCAAAAACGCGTATCGCAGCAACTCAAAGATAACTATCATTTGATTTCACTCTGACAAACTGCTGGAGCAACAGATGGCAGAAATGGATTCACCGACACGGCTGCTCCGAGAATGGGGCGGCGAGCTGGGTCTGGAAATTGGGGCGGACGGAGCGCTCCGCGCCGAGCTGGAGGCGTATGAAGCGTGGTGGCGTGAAACGGGACAGGCGATTTCCGAGTCCGTGGACCGCGCGGGCACGCCGCCGCTCCGCATGTTCGATCGTTTTGGCGCGCGGGTGGACGAGATTTTGTATCCGCCCGAATATTGGACGATGCTGCAGCAGGGATATTCCGCCGGTGTGATATGGCGGATTTTTGAGGAACGTTCGCTCCGGTCCTCGTATCAAATCGGGTATGTGACTTCGTTCTTTGATTCGGGGCTGTATTGTCCGTATACCGTTTCCATGTCCACCGCGATTCCGCTGTTCAAATACGGCGCGCGGGATGTGTGTGCGCGTTTTTTGCCGCGCATGATGGCGCGCGATGCGGGTGTGTGGCAGGGCGCGACGTGGATGACCGAGGCGCGCGGCGGCAGCGATCTGGGCGCGAATGTGGAAACCGTCGCCCGTCGCGAGGGCGAGCGCTGGTATCTGGACGGCGACAAATTCTTTTGCAGTAATGTGGGCGCCGAGTTGGCGGTCGTTGCCGCGCGCCCCGAGGGCGCGGCGAGCGGCGTGCGCGGGTTGGCGTTGTTTCTGACGCCGCGACTGCGAGAGGACGGGACGCTCAACTATCACGTGCGGCGGCTGAAACCAAAAAACGCGACGCGTTCGGTGCCGACCGGCGAAGTAGAGCTGCGCGCGAGCGAAGCGTATCTTTTGGGCACAACTGAAGCGGGCATTTATCTGATTCTCGAAGCGCTAAATCTCTCGCGCGTTGCCAACAGCGTTGGCAGTGTGGCGGTGGCACAGCGCGCGCTGGCAGAGGCGGTCCATTTTGCGCGCGGGCGGGTGGTGTTTGGCAAGCCGTTGATCGAGCAGCCGCTGCTGCGCGCGCAATTGGAGGAGCGGACGCGCGCGCTCAAGGGCGCGTTTGGGTTAGCTTGGCACGCTGTGGAGCTATTGAACGAGGTGTATTTGGAAAAGCCGCCGTATTCGGAAAGGTATCACCTGTTTCGACTGGTGGCACATCTCGCCAAATATCACACGGCGGAATTTGCGGCGCAGACGAGCAAGTGGGCGATAGAAGTTCATGGCAGCGCGGGAGTGTTGGATGAATTTCCCGTCGAACGGCTGCTGCGCGAGAGCATGATTCTGGGGATTTGGGAAGGCGCGCCGCATCGTCAAATTCTGGATGCGCTGGAGGTGATGAAACGCAAGCGGGCGCATGAGCGCTTGTTTAGCGAATTGGGGGAACACGGGGACGCCAACGAGGTGCGCGATTTGCAAGCGCGTGTGAACGCGCTGCTGGCGCTGGAGCAGGACGAGATGGAATCGCGGGGCGAAGCTCTCTTTCGAGAGCTCGCGGGCTGGGCGGCGCGGGCGCTGAGCCGATAAATCGAGCCATGCGGCAGCGCCGCATGGCTCGATTTGCATCTGGCGTCTCTGTGCGCAGCCAGCGTTAACGATTCCGCCCGTATTTTTCGTGCGACGAGACCCAGTCACTGGACGAGATCGCCGCCGCCAGCGAGATTTCGCCCGCTAACGCGACCGCGGCGACAATTTCCGCGAGTTTGTTGACCTTGCCCTTGCCCACACAGTCGAGAATGCTCAGACATTCCTTTTGCGTCGCCAGTCCCGTGCCGCCACCGTATGTCGCAACAATCAACGAGGGAATGGTGATTGACATATACAGGTCGCCGTCCTTGGTGAGTTCGCAGTACACCATGCCCGCGGAGGATTCGGACACATTTGCGACGTCCTGCCCGGTTGCGATGAACATGGCAGTAATGCCATTGGCGGAATGGGCGCCGTTGTTGTTGACGCCGGACATAAACCCGCCAATGTTGGCGACGCCGTAATGGTAAAAGAGTTTTTCGGGTTCGACGCGCATATGCTCGATCAGCACGTCGCGCTTGACGGTGGCTTCGGCGGTGACGCGCTTGCCGCGCGTGCGCGCGATATTGATCCACGATGCTTTTTTGTCGGTGGCGAAATTGGATTCGAGATAAAAGTTGGTGATGCCCGCGTAATTGTCAATGATCCAGCTGCACGCGGCAAAGGTGGCGCGCCCGACCATGTTTTGTCCTGCGGCATCCCCCGTTTTATAGTTGAAACGGAGAAACGCGAACTTGTTGGACAGATATGAATCAATATCCTGCAAGCGCGCGACGGACGAGGTGCCGTCCGCCTGTTCTTTGATGACGGCAAAGTTGTCGTTGACCCACGCGACAAATTCGCGCGCCTGGCGGGCGTTGCCAAAGACAAACACGGGCGCGCGCTGCATCGCATCGCCGACGATGGTCGTCGTAATGCCGCCCGAAAGGTTCATGATTTTGATGCCGCGATTGTACGAGGCGACAAGCGTGCCTTCGGTGGTGGCGAGGGGAATGAGAAAATCGCCCTGAGCGTGCTCTCCGTTGATGCGGACGGGTCCCGCCAGCCCGATGGGAATTTGCGCCACGCCGACAAAGTGTTCGATGTTGCCTTTGCCAATGTGCGGGTCGAACGAATATTTGGCAAGGTGGTCGAGTTTGACCCCGGCAAAGGATTCGACCAGCTGCTGGCGCTGTTTGATCACGCCGGGGGCATAATCGTCGTTTTCGTCGCGCGGAATGCGAACGCCGCCCTTGACCTGGTCGCTGATCGAGTCCTCGACTTTGAACTGGATTTTGCCAAACCCTTTTGCTTCAAAGGCGATTTCGAGTTCGTGTTTGCCTTTGGCGAGAGGTGAGAGTTTTGTCTGGACGGTGATGCTGGAACGCAGAGGAAAGGCAAGCGGCGCGGCGGAGGTGATCTGGGAGGGGGTGAGCACGCGACCGTCCCCAAGCGTGAGCCGGAGCGAATCCAAAGGCGCCTCCTTGCCGTCCACCGCAATTTTTCGCAATCCAACGAGTTCCACATCACTCAGACGATTTTTGACGGCAAATTGGACGCCGTCTTGCGCGTTTTTCAGACTGCCCAGAGTATACAATTTTTTGAGCAGCATGCTCGGGATAATCATACGTTGCTCCTTTGTCAGCCAGGTGGCAAGAGTGTAACACAAATCGTCGGCGCGCGGCAAGGACTAGCGCAACAACATGATGAAATTGCCGAGTCAAGAGATGGCACGCGAGTTGCAAAACTCGACGCTCAACCCCGCAATCTCATGTTGTTGCACTACCAGCGGATTTGGGCTTGCGTTCCTCAGGGGACTGCGCGACAATTTAGCCGAGCAGCGACGCGCGCATCCATGATGCGCGCATCCAAGATGCTTGCAGCTGCAGAGTTTGCAAATTCAATGACGAAAGGAGCATTATGGCAGACAGTGTTTACAAGCTCATCGAACTAGTCGGGACGAGCAGCGAGTCGTGGGAACAGGCGGCGCGCAATGCGGTAGAAACGGCGATGAAATCGCTCAAGGACATTCGCATCGCCGAGGTGAGCAAGCTGGACATGCAGATCGAGGAAGGCAAGATATTGGCGTATCGGGCACGGGTGACGGTGTCATTCAAGTATCATGTTGACATGGACGACGATTGAGTCCCGTCAGCCCAACAGAACGAGATGCGACGGCGCCCGCGCGTGCCGTCGCATTTTTTGTTCTGTGGCACTCGCACCTTGTAGTAAAATTGGAGCAACAGAGACCGCGGATGCCGAGACAAATTGATGCCGTCCTGGCAGAGCCGGGTTCAGGCAATCCGCCCTCCGTTCGTGGTCCCGAAAACAAAATGAGCGACGCACTGGAACAATTCTCACCCCTTACGCGCGCCTGGTTTCGCGCGACATTTGGCGAACCAACACCCCCGCAGGCGCAGGGCTGGCTGCCGATTCAACGCGGCGAACACACGTTGATTCTCGCGCCCACCGGCTCGGGCAAAACGCTTGCGGCGTTTCTGTGGGGAATTGATGAACTGTATCGCCGGGCGACGGGCGATGACGGGCGAATGGCGAATGACAAAGGACAGACGACAAAAGCGCAGGAGGAAACCGGACAACAAGGAAACACAGAAACAGGTTCCAAGCCGGACAAGAAAAGGACAAAGTCCAAGTCCCGGGGTGAGAATGAGGGCGTGCAGTTGGTGTATGTATCGCCGCTCAAGGCGTTGAATAATGATGTCGAGCGAAATTTGCGCGTGCCGCTGGAAGGGCTTTGGGAGTATGCGACGCGGGCAATGCCGGCGGGATTGACGACCGAGTCGGGTGAACGGGTCGCGCTGCCGCAGATTCGCGCGGCGGTCCGGACCGGTGACACACCCGCCAAAACACGCGCCGACATGTTGAAACATCCTCCGCATATTCTGATCACAACCCCCGAATCGCTTTATCTGATGCTGACCAGCCCGCGCGCCCGCGAATTGTTTCGCGCGACGCGCACGGTCATCGTGGACGAGATTCACACCCTCGCGGGCAACAAGCGCGGGGCGCATCTGGCGCTGACGCTGGAGCGCATGTGCGAGGTCGCGCAGCAGCCGGTTCAGAGGATCGGGCTTTCGGCAACCATCAAGCCGCTGGATGAGGTCGCGCGGTTTTTGGGAGGGTATAAAAACGGTGAGCCGCGTCCTGTGACCGTCGTGGATGCGCGATACAAAAAGGACCTGGACTTGCAGGTCGTGACGGTGGTGGATGATTTTCGGCAGCTGGGCGGAACGGACTCGATCTGGCCCCATGTCGTGCCGCAAGTGTTGAATGATATCCGCACGCATGACACGACCCTGGTCTTTGCCAACAGCCGCAGACTGGCAGAGCGCACCGCCGACCGCTTGAACGCGCAGCTGGAAGCCGAACTGACCGAAGAGGTCGAACCCGGCAGTCCCGCCATCCTTGCGCCCGGCGGCAAGATGCGTGACCGCGGGATTTTTGCCATCGGGGCGCAGGGACCGATTCGCGCGCATCACGGGAGTATGTCCCGCCAGGCGCGGCACGAGATGGAAGAGCAACTCAAGCAAGGCGAACTGCCCGCGCTGGTGGGGACGAGCTCGCTGGAATTGGGCATTGATATCGGTTCGATAGGCCTGGTGGTGCAGCTCCAGTCGCCCAAGAGCGTGGCGCAGGGCTTGCAGCGCGTGGGACGTTCGGGGCATCTGGTGGGGCAGACGAGTCGGGGCAAGATCTATGCCACATTCCGCGAAGACCTCGCGGAAGCGGCGGCGATTGTGCGCGGGATGTTGGAGGGCGATGTTGAACCGACCCACACACCGCAAAACGCCCTCGACGTGCTGGCGCAACAAATTGTGGCGTGCGTGGCGATGCAAGATTGGGATGCGGACGAATTGTTCAACCTGGCGCGAGGCGCATATCCGTATCATGCCCTTTCACATGCCGCATATGATTCGGTCCTGGAGATGCTGACGGGCAAGTATTTTTTGGACGAGCCGGGCGCGCGTGTCGTTTCGGCGCTGCGTCCCAAGATCGCGTGGGATCGCGTTCACAACCGGCTGAGCGCGCTGCCGGGGTCGCGGCTTTTGGCGATTTCCAACGTGGGCACGATTCCTGACACAGGTCAATACAAGGTCTATCTGGCGGACAACAAGACGCGGATCGGCGAGCTGGACGAAGAGTTTGTGCTTGAGACGCGTCCCGGAGACAACTTTTTGCTGGGGTCGCAGGTCTGGCGCGCGCTGGAAATCAAAGACGACCGCGTGATTGTGAGCGACGCGGCGGGGTCGGTGCCGCGCATGCCGTTCTGGCGCGGGGATGCGCCGTGGCGTCCGTTTGAATTGGGCGAACGCATCGGCAAATTCCGCCGCGAGGTTCAAGAGCGGATCGAGCACAGCGCCGGAGGGGGTGTTGGCGTCGGCGCAAGCCGCCAAGCTGTGCCCGCCGATGCGCGCGTGCTGGAATGGCTGGAGACCGAATATGCGTTGGACCGGCGGTCGGCGGTCAATCTCGCGGATTATGTCGCGTCACAGGTGCAGTCGTTGGGCGCGATTTCGTCGGACAGGACGATCATTGTCGAGACTTGTCAAAACACTGTCGGCGACCCGCACGTGGTCATTCATTCGCCCTATGGCGGGCGCGTGAACGGCGCCTGGGCGGTCGCGCTGACGAGCGCGTTGCGCGAACAGTTGGGCGTTACGCCCGAGGTCATGACGAACGACGATGGCATCATCTTGCGCTTGCAAGAGTTTCAAGGCGACGCGCCGTCGGCGATGATTACGCAGCTGAGCGCCGCCGAGGCGCGCGAACGGATCTTGCGCGAGCTGCCCGAATCCGCGACGTTTGGCGCACAGTTTCGCATGAATGCGGGTCGCGCCCTGCTGCTCAGCAAACCGCGCGCAGGCAAACGAACCCCGTTCTGGTTACAACGACTCAGAGCCAAAGACCTGCTGGCATATGTAAAAAGTTTCCCTGATTTTCCAATCGTGATCGAGACCTATCGCGATGTGCTGAGCGATGTGTTTGATCTGCCGCATCTGGAACTGGTATTGAACCGGATCGCGTCAGGCGAGATTCGCGTGGTGACGCACGAATCGGTGACGCCGTCCCCCGTGGCAGCGGCGCTGATGTTTAATTTTGTCAGCACTTATCTGTATGAATGGGACGCCCCCAAAGCAGAGCGCAGTCTGCAAATGTTGGCGGCGCCGCGTCAGGCGCTGCAAGATGTGATGCAGGGCGTCGAGTGGAGCGAACTGCTCAAGCCCGAAGCGGTCGCGCAGGTGATTGCGCGAGCACAGCATACGGCGTTCGGTTATCAGGCGCGGAGCAAGGAAGAACTGGCGATTTATTTGCGCGAAGCGGGCGACCTGACGCGCGAGGAATTGCTGGCGCGGAGCGCGGGCGATGGGAATGTGTGGATTGACGAGCTGGCGCGTGAGGGGAGAATCGTCGAGGCGGGGGGGCGACTTGTGCCGGTGGAGCTGCGCGACGAGTATGCGGATGTGGCGCGCGAGACGGATGTGCTGCGGCGGTTCTTGAATACGAGCGCGCCGGTGACGCGGGATGAAATTCTGGCGCGATATGGGTTTGCGGAAGGATGGCTGGATGAAACGCTGACGCGCCTGGTGCGGACGGGCGAACTCGCGCAGGGGCATTTTACGGTGCGGGAACGCGACGAGTATCTGGAAACGCATTTGCTGGAGCAGATCCATCGGCGCACCTTGAGCGTTCTGCGCGGCGAGGTGCAGCCCGTTTCGTTGTATGCGTATGCGGATTTTGTCGCGCGCTGGCAGCATTTGCATCCCGAGACGCGTTTGCGTGATGAGGATGCGACGGAAACGGTGCTCGCACAGCTGCGCGGCGCGGCGTTGGGCGGCGCGGTGTGGGAGCGTGATATTTTGCCGGCGCGCGTGGCGAATTATGCGTCGCAAGACCTGGATGCGGCGACCGAGAACGGCGGATGGGTCTGGGTCGCCGAGGGGAACGACCCGAAACGAATGCGGGTCCGGTTTTTTGCGCGCGGCAAAGGCGCGCTATTCATGTCCGAACCCCGCACGGAGGACTTGGGCGCGAGCGCGAACACGGCATACGAGTTTTTGAAAGAGGAAGGGGCGTCGTTTGCGACCGATATACAGAGCGGGACCCGGCTCAAGGGTGAGGAACTGGCGCACGCGCTGGTGGAGCTGACGCTGCGCGGGTTGGTGACCAACGACCAAATCGCGACGCTGCGAAATCTGGTCGAGCACGGGGCGGTCGTGCGAACCGGCAAGTTGGACGCGCCGCCGCGCAAGCTGTCGAGTGGATTGGAAACGGACTTGAACGAGCGTCTCGGACCGCGTCCGATGAAAATGACGCGTTATCGCGAGGCGAAACGGCGGACGATGGACCGGATTCAACGCTCGATTGCGCAGCAGGCGACACCGTGGAAGGGGCGCTGGACGCTGACGCACCGCGCGGGCATTTTGGGCGCGCCGTTGACGAAAGAAGAGCGCGCCGAAAAGTGGGCGCGGCTCTTGCTGCAAAGATATGGCGTCGTGACGCGTTTGGCGCTTGACCGTCAAGAGACGCCCGATCCGGAGCTGGTGTATGCCGAATGGCAGAGGATGGAATGGCGCGGGCAGGTGCGACGCGGCGTCTTTGTGCAGGGGATGTTGGGTCTGCAATACGCGCTGCCCGATGCGGTGGAACAACTGCGCGCGCTGCCGCGCGGGGCGGACGCCAAGCGCGCGCTGTATACGCTGAACGCGACCGACCCGGCAAATGTATTTGGCGGCGAGGGGAGCGGCTTGGGATTTGCGCGCGTTCCCTCGACGCACATTGTTTTGGCGGCAGGAGCGCCGGTCTTGATCGCGCACGAGAACGGCGAACGGCTGACGGTCCCGCCCGAGACCGAGCCGGCAGAGGTGCGCGCCGCGCTGCGCGAGTTTTTTATGCGGGCGAATGCGCCGCGGCATGTGATGGTGAGGGAATGGAATGAGGGCAATGTGTTGGGCACGCCGGGCGAAGGGCTGCTCCAAGAGTTGGGCTTTTATCGCATCCCGAAAGGAATGGAGTTGTGGCGCAAATAAGAGACCCGTTCGCAGGAACGGGTCTCTTTTTTGGACGAACGACCGGCGCGCGCTACGCCAGGACCTCTTGCGCAAATTCTTGAATCAACGCGTTGAACTGTTTTGGATATTCGAGCTGGGGCGTATGCCCGCACCGCTCAAAGAGGTGCAGGCGGGCGTGCGGAATCTTTTTGCGGGCGGCAAAAGCATGGTGCAACGGAAGCACGCGGTCTTGTTTGCCCCAAATGATAAGCGTGGGCGCTTGAATCCGGTCTGCGGAATCGTGAATCTCTTGCATCACGTAGGGTTTGAGTCCGCGCCAGTCAACGCCGATATTGAGCACGCGGCGCGCCGTACGCATGGAATCGGGGTCCAATTCAACTTTCACGAGCGTCTCGATAACCTGGTCCGAAACGCGTGCGGGATCGTCAAAGATGGCGCGCAAGCCGATGCGGGCGAGCCATGTGGGGGGCGCTCCGCCCGAGCGCACGTCAATGAGCGTGCGGATGCGAAGCCACCATGCCAGGTCCCTGCCAAACCCCGCCGAATTGACGAGCGCGACGCCCGCCACGCGTTCGGGATAGAGCATCGCCGCTTTGGCGGCGATCATGCCGCCCATCGAGTTGCCGACCAGGAGCGCGCGCTCGAGGTCGAACGCGTCCATAAAATATCGGCAGAAATCAACAAAGTCTTTGTATTCGGGATCACGTTCCGGCTTGGCGCTCTTGCCAAAATAGACAATATCCGGCGCAAAGACGCGACAGGATTCGCCGAGCGCGTCCACATTCAGATGCCAGGATTCGAGGGACGCGCCCAGCCCGTGTAGGAGGATAACGGCGGGACCGCGCCTGCCTGCCGTGACATAGCGCGTGCGCCAGCCGTTTATTTCGATATAGTGTTCTTGCATTAGTATTCTTTCCGGGCGAAAAGCGGGGCGGGAATCGTCAATATCAATACTGTTGTTGATTTTAATCCTCATTCTTGATGCCCACAAACACATGCACGGCGCTGTATTTTGATTCTACCCGTTCTACCCGCCATGTCCACATCTGCCACAGCGCGCCATCGTGCGATTCGCTCACGAGGCGCCCGATTTCATCCCTCTCGGGGTTGGCGCAGCCGCCCGTGACAAGAAACATCCAATTCAAAAATCGCGACCACACGTCGCGCGGGTAAATGACCGGCGCGTCCACCCACAAGAGCGTCCCGCGCGGTTCCAGAACGCGCCACAACTCGCGCATCGCGTCGAGATCGTAAACAAACCCGGGCGGAAACGTCATGATGAGGGTGGAAAAGGACGCGGCGGGAAAGGGGAGCGTTTGCACGCGCGCGCGGACGAGACGGGGCAGGGGAAGCGAATGGGCGCGGAATTTTTTGTGTGTGAGCGCGCCCATTTGAGGCGAAAGGTCAATGCCGGTGGGTTTGAAACCCGCCGCGTCTAGATCGAGGTGCAGGTTGCCAGAGCCGTGCGCGATTTCGAGGATGCGCGTGCCTTGAATGAAGGGGATGCAGGCGCGCGTCCAGGCGCGCCATTCGCCGCGCGAGACCAGCGCGCTGACGAGGTCGTAGGCAAACGCGAAATGGGTATAGAGCAGGTCCAACCCCCGACGGACGAGAGCGCGGAGGGGTGTCCGGGTGGGCGAGTCCGTCGGCGCCATTACCCGGCGGGATGCCGGACGCGCGCGTATTTGTTTTCAAGGAGCGCGACCTGCTCGACCGCGAGCACGTCTGCCGGGTCGGTCCCGACAGGCGTGTCGAACCAGGCGTCGAGAATTTCGCGCGCCACTGTTTCGGAGGTGCTGCGCAGACTGAGACAGAGGACATTGGCATGATTCCAAAGCCGCGCGCCCCTGGCGGTCTCGGCGTCGTGACAAAGGGCGGCGCGGATGCCCGGAACTTTGTTGGCGGCAAGACATACGCCCGTGCCCGTCCAACAGCACAGGATGCCTTCATCGCTCTGCTGCTCTGCCACGCGTTCGGCAGCCGCCTGCGCAACCTGCGTCCAATTCAGCGCGTCGCCGCGCAGGGGACCCAGCAGGGTCACCTGATGCCCGCGTTTTTCGAGCTCGGCGACGAGCATATCGGTAAAATGGTTTTTTTCGTCGGAACCAACGGCAAGTTTCATACGTTTCCTGTGTGCGAGCGTTTCGCCCGTGACATGCGGCGTGCGCGAGCGCCGGGCGCCAAAAATACAGTGAATTTTACGCTGTAATAGGCAAATTATACCATTTGTTGATTCTTTGCCCCCATGCTACACTCGTCGTGGTGTGAGTCATATTTTTGATTGCGTGTAGGGCACGCTCGCCGCAGCGCGCCGCACACCACACACGTCAGGTGAACGAGGATACAACCAAGCGGCGGACGGAGGGGTCCGCTCAAGTTCAGGAAAGTTAGGAATCATGCCGAGACAAATTCTTGTTTTTGTAACTCTGGGCGCATTGCTGCTTGCATTGTTTCTCGCAAATAATTGGGCGAACGCCGCGCCGCCGATGCAGGAATCGGCGACGGAAACCCCGCGTCCCACGCGGGACCCGGACCGACGGGCAACCCGCCGCGCGACGCGCGGGCTGCCCCCGTTGGCAACGCTTACGCCCGAAGCTACAGCTGTGCCGACTGAAGTGCCTGCGGCAGCAGCTCAGCCCGCAGCTCAACCGGCAGCTCAACCGGCGGCTCCGGCAGAACCCTCTGCTGTGCCGCCGATAGCGCGGGCTGTCGAGGCGTCGGAGCTTGCGCCGACCGCGCCGGGTCCGATGTCGTCGAGCATCCTGATTTTCAATCCCGATACGTCCGGCGCCGCGACGGTGCAGGTGGATATTTATGATGGCTCGGGCGCGGTGGCGTATTCCACCACCGTGAATGTGAGCGCGAACGGCGCCAAACTCGTGGGGCTGCCCGGTTCGCTGGGCACGAATTTCCAGGGCGGCGCGCAGATTTCCTCGGACAAGAACGTCGAAGCGATCGTGGTCGCCGCCAACGATAACAAGACAGCGCGTGATGCATATCGGGGCGCCACCGCGCCCGCGGGTCAAGTGACGCTGCCGTTGGTGCGTCATTTGACGGCAAACACTCAACGCACCACGTTGGCGGTCCAGAATACGACAGGGACACAAGCTGATGTTACGGTGACGTTTTACAATTTGGACGGTTCGACGGCAAACTCGCAGAATTTGCAGATTGCGGGACATCAGAGCGCGTATCTGAATACAGACGACATTTTTACGGGCGGCACATTCGTCGGCAGTGCGCGGGTGAACGCGAGCCAGAACGTAGCTGTGGCGGCGCAAACGCTGTATTTCAAAGATACGGCGGCGTTTGAAGGGCTGTCGCCGGACGAGGCGGACACGACGCTCTTTTTGAGCCAAGCCGCGCGCAAAATCAAATTCACGGGTGTTGCGGTCAACTGGTCCGAGATCTTTGTGCGGAACAACGGCGGCAGCGCAACCGATGTGATGCTCGATTTTTACTCGACAAGTGGCGCGCTGGTCCATTCGGCGAGCGCCTCAGCTGTGCCGCCGAACGGGACTGCCCAATTCCTATTAAAGGATGCGGCGTTTGACCCGCTCGGGGCGAAATTCAACGGCTGGGTAAAAATTCGGTCCGGTGGGGAGCCGTTGACGGCGACAAACCTGCAAGCTATGAACAAGGGCAAGCGGCTCTATAGCGTCAATGCGCTTGCAAACAGCGCGGCGAGCGCCAGATATGTGTGCGGGGACACGGCGCGGAACGGGACCAACAACACGCAGCTGGCGATCTTGAATACGAGTGATACAGCGACGACCAAAGCGGTTGTGCGGTTGTTTGACAAAGAAACGGGCGCCAAGGTCGCGCAAGCCAAAGTGACGATTGCGCCAAACGCGAGTAAGACGGTGTTGTTTTCGGATGCGGCGTTTGCCTCGGCGGGGACAAATTACCAGGGGATGACGACGGTGTTTGCCAAGGGCGGCGGAAAACCAAATCTGGTCGTATCGGTGATAGACCCCTATGCCAACCCCAAGGCGACAGGCACGACGGGATATGCCTGCACCAGGATTCAATAAACTCTAAAACCTTCGGGCAAGCGTCCCGAAGGTTTTTTTTATCTGTTTTGTGCTAGAATAGCGCGCGATGCGGTTTGATATTTTTACGTTGTTTCCCGGCATCTTTGCGGGGGCGTTTGACGAGAGTATTTTGCGGCGCGCGCGCGAAACGGGACGCATCGAGATTTTTCTGCATGACATCCGCGCCTATACACATGACAAGCATCATGTGACGGACGAGACGGGCTATGGCGGCGGGGGCGGAATGATCATGAAACCCGAGCCGATTTTCGAAGCGGTTGAATCGGTCCTCGGGACGGACCCCGCGACGCGTCCGCCCGTCGTCTTGTTGACTCCGCAGGGACGGATCCTGACGACACAGATTGCGCGTGAGTTTTCTCAACTGCCGCGGTTGGCGCTGATTTGCGGGCGGTACGAGGGGATTGACGAGCGGGTGCGCGCGCTGGTGACGGACGAGATTTCGATTGGGGATTATGTGCTGACGGGCGGCGAAATTCCCGCGATGGTGGTCGTGGATGCCGTATCGCGGTTTGTGCCGGGCGTGGTGGGCGACCCGGGCGCGCCGCACCGGGACTCGCATGCGACGGGTCTGCTGGAGCATCCGCACTATACGCGCCCGCCGGAATTTCGCGGGATGGCGGTCCCCGAGATTTTGCTTTCGGGTCATCATGCAAAAATTGAACGCTGGCGGCGCAACGAGTCTTTGCGGCGCACGTTGGAACGGCGTCCCGATCTGCTTGCGCGGGCCGTCTTGACGGAAGAAGACAGGCAAGCGCTGAGAGAGCTGGGTTGGCAAGGACGAGATTTATGAATTGGAGATTTGCGCGGTAAAAAGGGTTGCCATTTTCGGTTTTCAATTTACGATTGGACACGCATAGAGCAACAACATTCCCAAAGGAGCGAGGCATGGCAAAGCCAAAGGGCAAAAAGACGAACGCGGCGAAAACGTCGCCGAAAAAAGAGGCGCAGCTGCAAGCGGCGGGCAAGGCAATGGCGGGCGCGGCAAAAATGTCACGCGGTGAGGATTCTCTGCTGGCAGCCAGCGAGCTGAACCGCGCGAGCAAGGATGCGGCAGCCAGCGGCGCGGCAAATGTGTCGAGCGGACTGGATGAGATGCAGATTGCGACGCAGATGGCGGCGTTGAGCGATGCCGAAGCCGCGGATGCACTGCGCGATGTGACGCAAGGGGCGGGGATGCTTGACGTATCGCAGCGGATCGAGGGGATGAGCGCGATCGTCGGCGCCATAAGCGTAGGGGACCTGGCGCGCGGCATGGAGATGGCGGGTATGTCGGGGCAGATGGGTGTGGTCGCCCAGGTGGTCAGCGGGATGGGAATGGATGCGCTGAGCGCGTTTCTTGATGATATGAGTTTGAGGATGAAAGCATTTGCGGTCGGCGACCTGGTGCGCGCCCGCGGCACGCGGCAGCTGGCGCGTTCGATCAATTCGAGCGGGCAGCAAGTCGCCGAGTTTGGCAGAGGCGAAGTGCGGGACGGCATGGAGGCGATGGCGGCGGCGGCAATCGCGGCGGACGCGAGCGATCTGGCGGCGCAATCGGGGCAGGAAAAAATCGCCGAGGGTCTGGCAGAGCTGGCAGCTGCCGAGGGCATGACTCGAGTGAGCCGCGAGATCGCGCTGGACGGTCTGGAAGATATGGCGCAGGGCGCTCAAGAGATCGGCGAGTCCGAACAAGCACAAGGATAGCGTCAAAAATCTGCCGAGTAAACGGCGACGGCAGAGGTCGGGCGCAACCCGACGGAAAATTTGACACGCGTGTTTTGGCATGTTATATTGTCCCGCGCCCGAAATCAGGGCGCGAAATTTTGGAGGTGTGGTGTAGCCGGTTAACACGCGGCCCTGTCAAGGCCGAGATCGCGGGTTCGAGCCCCGTCACTTCCGCTCGCATCGTCAGATGCAGCACCCTCGCAACAATCGAATCAGACCTGCATCTCGACGTGCAGAGCGAAACAAACACCGCAAGTCAATTGACTTGCGGTGTTTGTTTTTTGAACGGCTGCTCATTCTGCGGTTTGCGAGCGACCGCCGGAACCATGTCATTTGTTGGGCATGAATCAATCTGTTTCTCGATCTTGCCCACCACCGCGTCATACACTTCCAGCGGCTTTCGCACCTGCTCGCGGGTGCCTTGGAATTGAATGACCGAGAGCCAGAATTTTAGGGCTTGGAGCTCTTCGGGGGTGAGTTCAAGGGTGAGGGTGTCGGTTTGCATGGGTGTCAAGGGCGCAAATTGGGAAATGGCGCAAATTGGGAAATTTGCGGTCCCAGGGTGTTAGGTTCCGATGAGTCCGTGCGTCATCAGGTCGTCGATCAATGCTTTGACGCGCTGGGCGAGCTGTGCGGTCGTCACGGTGCCGGTGGCGAACGTGGCGCGGGATGCGGTGCCGCTTGCGGCGGCCCAGCCGGTCACGCGGTTGGTGACGACGCGCGTATTGTCCACGCGGTATTCGCCCCCGACGTTGGCATTGTTGGTGATGGTGGCGGTGCCATCCTGTTCGAGGACGAGTCCGGCGGTGAGTGTGGTTGTGCTGTTGGGCGTGGTGTAGAACGTGATTTTTGTGCCGCGCGCCGTCGTGCTCCACGCCTGCGTGGTCTGTACGAGCATTGCGGCGCCGAGGACTTCCGCCGAACCGTCATAGCCGTTGAACAGAAATGCGCCGATGCGGTCTGCGCTTGCCATCGCCGCACCGTCGTTCGTCACAAACCCGTTTTGCGGTCCGACGCCCGAACTCGATGATCCCGTAAAACGCGCGACAAAACCCGAATTGTTGGTAGATGAATCTACCATGATGCTCTGCGACGCGCGCACGGCATACCCCGAGCCAACGGACGAATGTCCCAACCCCCATCGGTCGTTGACCTCATCATAAAAACTGTTGCCCGCCGCGCCAAAGAAAATTGAACCTTTGGTCGCGTGGTTTGTGGATTGCAGGGTGAGGTCATCGCCCGACGCGGTGCCGCCGATGAGAGTTTGCCCGCCCGAACGTCCGGCGAGTAGGGCGTATTGTGAATGGTCGTCGTCCGTGAGACCGGACAGCGCGCCGTGATCCGGCGCGGTGTGGGTATGTGATGCGAGGGCGTAGCGCGCGTCATAGACGGTATAGCCGTCGGTGAAATCGGTGAGGACGTTCACATTGTCGGCGAGTTTGAAGTTTGACATTATTTGTTTTGCGGAGCAAAACGAATGTTTTCACCGTAGGTGAAAACATTACTCATCCTCCAACAACAACCCAACCCAATAGACGCGCGCGGTCATGGTGGTTGCGGTTGCGCCGGTGACAACCGTGAAATTTGGACTGGTCTCGAAATCGCTGAGCGTTTCGGGCAGATAGTGCTCGCGCTTGGCTGCAGTCGTTAGTTGTGTGGTGATGCGGTCGGCGACGTATTTTGTATCGTCAAAGGTTGCGCCGAATCGCACAGTCGGTTGGACGGTCACATTGTCCCAGCTCACGGCGACGATACCGAGCGCCGCGAGCCAGATTTTGCACCCGGCGGGCAGAGCCAGCGTGTATAACCCCGTGCTTGTCAGGTCAATCAGTCCACTGGTGAAAACGGACAATGCTCCCGCGAGATGGCGGGACCAGTTCGCCTCTGCCGCCAGACCTGCCGCGCGTTTGACGATGGGCGCGACGCCGGTATTGAGGACATATCCCGCGTTTAGCAGTTTCGCAGTCGCCCCGATGCCCAATGCGCCCTCTGTGAAAACTGTCGCGCCGCCGATTGCAATCGAATCTTGCGCGCCGGCATAAGCATTCAGTCCGATGGAGACCGCCGCTTCACCCTCTGCATTTGCGTTGCTGCCGATGCCGACACCCGACAAACCCGAGACCGCGCCGCCGTAACCCACCCGGACGCCATAGTCGCCCGTCACCGTGTTGAGCGCGCCGAGCTGCACGGCATAATCGCCGCTTGCGACCTGCGTTTCGCCGCCCGCGTCCGGTAGACGGTCGGTTTGGATGTCAATCGCATATTGACCGCGTGCGTTGCCGGTTAGGTCGCCGCCGAGGATTGCCGTGCCGACCTTGATGATGTAAGCGTGGACGAGACCGATGGTCGCCCGCGAGACGCGCACAAAATCGTCCGTCGTTTTTCGGCGGCGAGCGTCGCGCGAGGGGCGTTTCAAGTTGCGCGACATTTAACTTGCCCACCCTGTCAGCGCATCGTATTTGTCCAACTTCCAGCCCGCTCGCGGAAATGCATCCCCTCGCACCTGTCCCTGCGTTCTCAAGAGCGCGAGCCAGGGGTAAAACCCCAGATCAAATTCGTCTCCGAACAAAAAGAGCTTGCCCAATGCCGCATAGTTGGGCGTCGAGACCGCCATGTTCGAAGAAGTTTCGTTCAAATCAGCCGCGCGCCCGATACATGCCAGCCCTGCCGCGCCGCGCACAAGCATGTATTCGTGGGCGGGCAGGGGCGTTGTCGCCGCGGCCCGGTCCAGGTCCTGAATCGTGTGCGCTTTGGCATAGAAAACGCGAATTTCGTCATTTTGCTGCGGTTGCGCCCCCTCGCGCGAATTCAGAAACAGGACCGGCGCGCCGTCATCCCACCAGAGCCGAAACCCAAGCGGATCATTGCGGGGCCAGGTTTCTGATGCTGCGCTCGAATCATAGGGCCACCACACATCGGTCACCTGAATCAGTCCGCTCACTCCGTTTAGCGCAATCTCGCGACCGACTCCCGGCAGCGCGATCACGGTTTCGGTCGTCAGCGGATTCGCCTGGGTGTAATCGCCCAACGCCTGACGGACCGCCGCATCAATCACCGCGGTCGAAAACACCGCGTTGGTCGGGTCCATCAAGAGCGCGGATATTTGTGTTTCGTATTGTGCCAGCGTCAGCGGCATGGCTCATGCTCCTTTTTTTGTTCTGCTTGCCCGCGTCCCGGTCGCGGGTTGTGTTTTGTCCGTCGCTGCCGCCAGTTCACGGCGCGCGGCGCGCGCAGAATAGCGCGCCATCGCGCGGCGCGCGCAGAATAGCGCGCCATCGCTTGTTCTGTTTCATCTCGTGTCAGCGCATATTTTGGCGCGCTCTGAATGCCCCGGTCAATCACCACCGCCAAACCGCCATCCGGACACAGCGTCGCCGCGAGAATTTCGTTTTGCGAAACGTGATAGATAAAACACGCCATTTCGGTTGCAGAAATCTCCATCGTTTATGTGGGGCGAGAGGTCACATGACAAGCGCGAACATCTGCCTGTGACCTCCCGCCGCGTGTTACACCCGCAGGGTGTAGTTTGCCCGCGCGCCGACGAGATCAAATACGCTGGTTGCGGCAGCGTCGCACACCATATAGAGCACGTAAGATTCGTCGTCGTCCACCCAGGCGGGGGTAGCGAGGGTGACGGTCATCTTGTGCTCGCCCGCAGCTTTGCGTTCGGCGGCCGAGTCGTGCCCGCTGTCAAGCGTAGTCGTGACAGCCCCCGCCGTGTGCGCGCCGACGGATGAGAGCGATTGCTTGTTTAGTTCAACGGTGGCGAGGTCATCGAGCGCGTTGGTGACGTTGTAAAAAACATCAATGCTCTTGAGATAAGCGCCTTTTTGCGATGAGCTGTTGGATTTGACGACCACGGGAATAAACAGGTTGAAGGTCGCATCGCCCGCCGTGCGCCGATGAAAAATTTTGTTGGTCGAGTAGGTGGGTGTCCAGGTGCCTGCGCTTTTGGCGATCAGGGCGGGGTCAATCCATTGGCTCGCGCCGGTGTCGTGAACGTAACCGCCGGTCTCGCCTGCAAGCGAACGCGCCCAGTTGCGGACCTGTTCCCACTGCGGGACGATGACGACCAAGACCAAAAGACCGACAAGCGATGCGACGGTGAGAAACACGCCGCTCAAAAGAGATTCGTTCATTGAGATTCATTCCTTGTGCGGATAACAGATGACAGAAAAGCTCTGTATTCTGTGCTCTGCGTTTTGCTATGCGTGTCGCGAAATAATGCGTGTCGCAAAATTATGTGACGTTGGATTTGTGGAGCGGTCGAAAATCGGCGACGCCGACGGCGATAAAATGCCGCACCTTGATGCGCGACTCGTCATTCGCCAACATGGCAGGGTCGGTCTCGTCGCCCGCGATAAAGACTTCGGGGAGCAGCCCAAAACGCTCGCCGATGCACACACCCGGCGCCAACAGCGGGTCCGCCACCGCCGCCCAGTCGTTTGCGTCGGTCCATTCGGGGACGGTGATGGGGACGACGTGTCCGCCATAGGTGGGACCGCCCGCGCTCGCGATGCTGTCCACGCTCGAAGCCCAGCGCGGCATGAACAACGCTTCCGCTTGCGCTTTGAGGGCGCGCGGGACGAGACAGTATTTCGGGTCAAGCGCCATTTTGCTGCCCGCCCCGTAATAGCCCGATTCATTCGCCACCAACAGCGGCTGATTGAACATGGCTTTGGCTGCCGCATCCCACGCCGTGTAATCGGTGCCGAGCGCCGTTGTCAACAGGTTTGCGTGACCCCCCGCCGTCGTGACCGCCGTGTTGTTGAAAAGCGCGCCGCCGTCCGCCAGGGTCGGACCCACGCCTGAATTGGAGGTAAAGAGGGCGGCGACCAGCGACGAGATGTTGCGAATCCCCGCGCTCGCCAGTTCACGCGGCACCATGCGTAATTTGCGCGTATCATCGCGGTCAATCGCTTCGAGCGTGATGCCCACATAGCCGCCGTATTTGGTAAAGCTGGACGTTTCCGGCGAGTCGGCGATTTTGAGTTCGGTGTATTCGCCGCCCTCGGCGACTGTGGGGAGCGAGGCAATCGTGCCGAAAATCACCCAGGTGATCTGGTTGATGGACTCGAAATGTTCGACGTGCGCGATCTTGGTCCACCAGTCATAGCCGGCGCGTCCGAGCTGGTTCCAATGGCGCACAACCGCCTTGTTGAGCGCGTTTTTGACCAGACCCGCAAACGTGGTAGTCGTGTGCTGAAAGCGCGCCCGTTCGGGATAGAAACCGCCATACAGGTCAAAATCGCCCTGCATGCCCATGTAGAGCTCTTTGATGCCGCTCAGCCGCGCGACCTTGAGCCCCTTTTCCTTTTCGTCCCGCTCGACCCCGAGCAAATCTTCCACCGCCAGCCGCAGTTGATCGTCCGAATTGAACATGCCCGCAACCGCCGTGCGCAACCCCGCGACTGCCGCGCCGCCCGTCAGCTGGCTCACCATCGCCCGCGCATCGTCAATTTCGCTTTGAAGCGCTTGCGGTTCAAAAACCTGCCCCGCGAACTGTTTGCGGATGCGTTCCTGCACCGCTTGCGGCAGCGCGGATGCGTTCAAGCCCGCATCCAACAGATAGGCGCACATTTGTGCGCGCATCTTGTGCGCTTGCTCTGCGCTGTACGCGAGCGGGGTTTGCTCTGTCGCGTTCGCGCCTTTTCCAATGCTTTGATCTGCGTCAGGCCCAAGCTGGCGCAGTGGTTTTGGGTCCATGTTTGCCTCCTGTGAATCGTGGCAGCTTGCGCCGCCGTTTGGTTTGTGCTGAATGGTGGTTCCGGAGAGAGTGCCGTTCGGGAGAACGGCGATCCCAGGGGTGCCATTCAGCGCGCGGACGAACGTCCCGCCGCGCGCGGGTTCAAACACCATGTCGCACGAGTACACGCGCGTGATCTGGAGCACCTCGCGCCCCTGCGCGTGCGTCGTATTCGACGGCGTCGTACTCGACGCAATAAATCCAATGTCCGCCGAAAAACCCACCGCGGGACGCGGCTCTTGCTCGGCGAGCCATTCCTTGCCCAACTGCGCCGCCAGCGGACCCGACGGACCGAGTGTTTTGAGTTTCGCCCTGACGCCGCCGACCTGTTCGTCAAACGTCACGTCATAAAACACGCCGCACAGGTTTCGCAGCGACTGCCCGCCCTGCATCGCGCCAGCGTGGTCCACAAAACACTCGCACCCGTCCCACAGCTTGACGGAATCCTCGAGCACCTGCGCCGAAAAATTCCACCCGTTGCCTTGCCCCGCCGTAATCAGCACCACCTCAAACAAACCCTGCGCGTTCGGCGTCGCGTTCGCGCGCAATTGTGTTCGCTCCTCCATCGTTCCTCCTTGCGTATCGCAGAAAGCATTTGTCAAACGTCAAGCGTCCTTGGTCGCTCGTCATTCGTCACCCGTCTCTCCTGGCGATCTCACCCGCCGTCGGCACGGTTGCCGCGCTGTCCGCGCCAATCTTGCCGATTTTTTTGCCGGTGGTCGTCGCGCCCGCTTTTTTTCCATCCGCGAGGATTTTTGCCACGTCCACCACCTCACCTGCAAAGCGATAGGCGAGCCGCACGTATTCGGCGTCGTCAATCAGCCCGCGGTCGCGCAGCATTCCAAAGCCCTCGATGATGGCGGAGGCGGAAGCCGCGAGGTTTGCGTTGTCGCGCGAGAAAATGTCCGTGCCGCGCGCCTTGAGGTCCGAGTCAACGGAAATTCCCTGCCGTCCCGCGGCGGCGGCGCGGCGCACGACGATGCGCGCGAGGTCGGTCAGCATCCAGAGAAAAAAGATCTGGCGCTGTTCGAAATGGCGAAAGGTGGGACCGCCCGCCTGTTCGGCGGTGGTGCGCGTGGACGATTCGGGCTCGGCGAGAAAATGCAGGGGCACGCCCGCGCCCGCCGCAATCGTCTTTTTCATCGCCAGCCCGTCCTCGCCCGCCTCGAACGAGTCGAGTTTGGGGTGTATGACCGACCATTCCTCGTCGTCGTTGGTCACAAAAATGGTGCCGGGATTGGGCGGGTTGGCGTTCAGCTCGCTCTGGCGCGCCAGACGTTCGGCGCTGTCGCGGAACGGTTTTTTGACCCAATAGAGAAAAGTTTGGCGATACTTGTTGAGCCGCGCCCGGTCTTCCAGCCACGCCCCATAGCGCGCCAGCCATTTCAAGAGCGGGGCAAGGTCGCTTTCGCCAAATTTCGCGCCCACCGGCCGATTGATGGCGTAATGCAGCATCACGTCGCCCAAGCCGGGTCCGCCAATCGGGAGATTGGCGCTCCCATCGCTTCCGCCAATCGGGAGATTGGCGCTCCCATCGCTTCCGCCAATCGGGAGATTGGCGCTCCCATCGCTCAGCTCGTCATACGCGTGCCAGCGCGTCGGGTCCCGGTCGCCCGCTTGTGGCTTTTGAATAAAGGCTTGTTCCTGCTCGATATCATTCGGCGCGGTCTCGATCTCTTGGATCTCGCTCGCCGGAATCGCCCGCACATACGACATCCCGCCCGCGTCCGTCGAAATCACGACAAACAATTCGCCCGCCCGCGTGAGTTCGTCGCACCATTCGAACGCGCGAATCGTCATGCGGTTCAGACGGTGCGTCCACCATTCCTGCAAAAAATCATTCGTCGCCGCGTCGTCCGACGAGACCGCCAGCCCGCCGCCGACCACGTATTGACTCGTCAAGCCCACGATGCGCCGCGCCAACGGGTTCTCGCGCCAGGCGGTGAACGCATCGCGCAGCACGTCGGCGCGTTTCCACGCATAGCGGTCCTGGCGTGTCGGGTTCGCGCCCCACTGTCGGTCGCGCAGATCGTCGCGCGCCGCCACCGCGAGATTGACCCGCGCGCTCACCAACGCTTGGATGCGGGAACCGAAAACGCGATTGGTCATGCGCTCAAAAATGTTCATGTAAAATTCCTCGTCACCCCACAAATCTTTCCCGCGAAATTATTCCCGCGAATCTGCGCGAATTTTCGCTAATGATTATTCCTGATTCGTGTAAATTCGCGTTTATTCGCGGGAAAAGGTTTTGCGCTCCATCCGTCTTTTATCCTTCCTCTTGCGTCGTCAAAATCCCGCCCGATCCATCGCTGCCAACGGGTCCGCCGCCGGAATCACAATCGGCGCATAGTCCGCCGCGCCGCCGCGCAAATCGCTGATGATGTAGCGTTGGGCATCCATCAGGTGAAACGCGTGCGCGTCCTCGATCTTGTCGGTCGGCTCGCCGTTCTCATCGAGGGCGCGGCTGTAGGTATTCACCTCATCCCAGAATTCATCCAAATCATCAAAGGCGTAGAGTTCGCCGCGCTGCCATGCGCCGTAGGTGCGAGTGATGCCCACTTCGACATCGCGAATTTTGGGCTTGCGGACGGGGAGACCGGCTTTGCGAAACTCGGTGCGCCAGTCGTCCTCGCTCCAAGACCCGCCGACCGCGTAGGGAATGCCGTATTGGCTCTGCAGCAACCGCCGAACGTGTCCCTGCGCCGATTCGCCACCGTGGTGATAGGTCTGATGGATGTAGAGCCGCTTTGTTTCGGGCTCCTCGGCGACATAGACGCCCGCCGTATTGACCGTGCCAAAATCGAGACCCAGGCAGCGTTTCCATTCGGGAGGAATCGTAAAGCGCGGGACGCGCTGGACCGATTCATCAATACAGTCATAGATGAGACCCGCCGGGCGGTCGAACATGCCGCGATAGAGCATGTTGAATTTCCAAGCAGGGAGATCGCGGCGGGCGCGTTCGAATTCCTCTGCGGGAAAGGTCGGGTTCTCGGTGCTGTCGAATCGCACGACCTCGATGGATTTGTCGCCCGCGTTCGCTTTTTCGATGAGACCCTTGAGCCAATGGAGCGAATACACGCTGGTGGTCACGAGCACGCGGCCTTTGGTCAGTGACAGCCGCCGCAGAATGGCCTGCCACGAATCGAGCCGGAATTTCTTTTGCCCCGCCTCGTCGCACCAGCAGGCAAGGGCGGTCATGCTTTCGAGCGAGTCCGAATCCTCGGCATAGCCAAACTGGACGCGGGTGCGCACATTGGGGTCGTAGCGGTCCCGGTGCGTGCGGCGCTCGCCATCGTCGGAGAATTCAAACACTCGCATTGGGGATGCCCGGTAGCGTCCAACGTCGAGAACCTTTTCAAAGACCCGCCGAAACTCGCCGAGCAGTTTTCGTTCGAGGAGTTGAAAGGTCGGCGTGACAATGAGGTAATCGCCGGGTCCGCAGGTGATGATTTCGCGATAGAGCCAGTAGGGACCAAAAGAGGTCTTACCCCCCTGTGTCCCCGCCATCACCAGGACAAAGCGCTTGTTCGACTTCCACGCCTGCGTCTGTCCCGGGTGCAGGTCCAGCGTCATTCCCCAGCCGTCCAGTTCCGGATGAATCGTGGCGAGTTGTTTTTCGTTCATTTAGCAATGCTGTGATCGTTCGAATCTGGATGGGGGGCGCCTGGTTTGGTCCCAATTTCTGATTGGGCAGCCCAAACTGGTAGGAAAAGAGGAGTTTTGCCGCCTGGACAGCGCCCTTTTCGCCGCCGGTCGCCACCTGGACCAGTTCGCGGATAATCGCAGCCCACATGGCATCGGTCACCTGGACATCCATCAGTTCGCGCAGGCGCAAAATTTCGCGACCATTTGGTCGGGTCGTGGGTTCATGCTGTTCGCTCATCCCCGGTCTCCCTTTCGTTCACCGTAGGAATGTTCTTGACTGACCGCGCCGCGCACGCCGCTCCCCAGCGGTCCGCTCAAGCCCATGGTGGAGAGCGCCTGGACGATGCGCCCGTTCTCGACCGCCAATTTGGTCGCCACTTCCGCCATTTCTTTGGCGCCGTTGCGCGCCGTCATCAGGTTGCGCGCGCCAAAAAAGAAACCGACCGCCGTCGCGTCAATCATCCAGACAAAATCGGGAATCGGACGCTCGAGCAAGAGCAGGGCGAAGGTGCCGACGATGCACAGGACGGCGATCAACCCCTGAAAAATCACGCTCTCGCGAAAGAGGTCCGCAAAAGTTGTTTTGGACTGCATGTTCCCTCCTCAAAAAATTATTCGCATCCATCGGAAATCGAATGGATGCGAATAATTTAGAACAAGGGTTCTAGAATGTAAATACGTGTCGCACGTAGTTTGCACGGATTTTTCACGTAGACGCGCGAGAAATTCGTGTGGAATACGTGTGGAATACGTGAGGGGGGTGGGCGCAAAAAAAGCAAGACCCGGAAATACCGAGGCTTGGCTTTTTATGCTCAATTTTCATCGTCGTCGGGCGGACCCGCCACGAGGTCGGCGCGCGAACGAATTTCGAGTTTGCGGAAAATATTTTCGAGATGTTTTTCGACGGTGCGCTTGCTGATGTCGAGTTCGCGCGCAATCTCGTCGTTGCTCAGGTCGCGCCGGACGAGACGCACGATATCGCGCTCGCGGCGGGTGAGGGCGCGCAGGGAGGCGGGCGCGTTGTTTTCGGGGCGCGGGGTGACGCCGCTCGCGTGAAACTGCGGCGCGTCCGAATTTTGCGCCGGGGGTTTGTCGCGCCGCCGGGCGTCCGATTTGGCTTGCCAGAGCACGACGAGCAGGACGAGGACGAGCAGCGCAATGATGACGAGCGAGGAATCGAGGACCATTTTAGGATTAGAACGTCTGTTCTAATCCTAAAGGAAAAGCGCGGGCGCGTCAATACGTGTCAGGGGTTTGTAACATTAAAAATGTGGTGCAGGGGGATCAAGAGAGAAGCGACCCATTCCAACGTTCGATTCCCGCCTTTATTGGAGGAAGGAAACTACCGGAGGGAATGGGTCGGGTTTGATATTTGGCTTTGAGCAGTTCCTGAAAGCGCAGAGTATCGCGCTGTAACGCGGCTGCCATGACAAAGCGGTGCTGCCGTGGGAATTTGCACGTCAGCGGGATGAGCCACGCGACGAAATCATAGGTCTTGGAGAAAATCGGTGATTGGTTCATGATGTCTCGCTTTTGACCGGGATAGGACGCGGCATGACCACGCGTGACAAGAGCGCGCGCCGCAAGCCCCACGTGTCGCCATGCCGGACATGCGCGAGCCAGCCATTCACCGAAACGGCAACCCTTTCGAGCGGAATCTCGCCGCGTTCCAACTGCCCGCACAAGAGCGCGAGCCGCCGCGCAAACCGGACGCCGTTGCGCCGCTTCAGCCGCCGGTGGTCGGGATACACGCGCCAGCCGAGAAAGGGAATTCCTGTCCGGGTGGGAAACACAACCGATTCATTTTCATGCAGACGCTGACGAAGCGCCGCCGCAAACGCAATCACCCTGGCGCGCCATTCGTGCAGAGTCGCCTTGTCGTCGGAAAAGAGCAGGAAATCATCCACATAGCGCACATAGCCGTGACATTTCAGTTCGCGCTTGATAAATTGGTCGAGCGGATTGAGATATACATTCGCCCAAAACTGGGAAGTGAGATTGCCGATGGGCAGACCGCGCGGGCGGAGCGCGGCAAACAGGTCGTCGCCCTCGAACCAGACGGGCGGCTCGTCGCGGTGCACCGACTGCCCGCTTGCGAGGATCAGGTCAACCATGTTCATCGCATCCCCATCCGCAATCCGGCGGGCGATTTCGGCGCGCAATATCGCATGGTCAATGCGGGGGAAAAAGTGCTCGATGTCGCATTTCAGGACATAGCGATACCGGCGCGCAAACTGCTGGGCGCGGTTGACCGCGGCATGCGTGCCCTTGCGCTTGCGGCACGCATACGAATCCGAGATAAAACGCCGTTCGAAAATCGGTTCGATGATTTGGCACAGCGCATGGTGGACGACGCGGTCGCGGAAAGGAGCGGCAGAAATGAGTCGGGGCTTGGGGTCTTGAATCTGGAAATTGTGATACGCGCCGGGGCGATAGGATTGCGCTTGCAGTTCCATTTGCAGGCGCACCAGATTTTGTTCCAGGTCATACTCGAACGCTGCCACATCGGGATGACTGCGCTTGCCGCGCGCTGCGCCCCTGAACGCGCGATACAGGTTCTCGAACGCGGTGATTTGAGGATACAAATGTTTGAACGTCTTGATGGTCGTCACCTCCTGTAAAAAATTTTTCGCGCGTTCGGCAGGGGGGCACAGCCCCCCTGCACCCCCCGCAGGATTGCAGAACTGCAGAAACCAGAGTTCAGGAGCCAGAAAGCAGGACTATGAGCCAGGGGACAACACCCGAAAACACAAATTGTAGTAGAAATTGACGGGTGCGTCCCTGCCACGATTCGCACAGCGAGCATAGATACGAAAATCGGGGAACGACCCGCCGCGCACGACGCGTTCACCACCCGCATTTTCATCCTCACGGTCATCTATGGCATACGGATACGGCTGATGGAGCGTGCTCGTCCAATCCCAAACATTCCCGGTTTGGTCAGACGTCCCAAAAGGACTTGGAGCCACCGCATCATACACGCCGACGGGCGAAGGTTTCAACACGCGCCCTTCAATCGTGTTTGCTTTCGTCGCGTCCCAGTCGTCGCCCCACGCGTATATGTGAGCTTGTTTCCCACGCGCCGCCGCTTCCCATTCCGCTTCGGTCGGCAGGCGATACCACTTGCCCGTCATCTCGGTGAGCCACGCGCAGTAGGCGCGCGCCTCAAACCACGTGATGCCGACGACGGGTTGGGACGCGTTATTGTACTGCGCGTCGTCCCAATAGTGCGGGTGCTCGCGCGATTTTTGGCCGAGTTGAGATGTCACAACCCGTCTCAATTCGTCTTCACTCAAGCTTGCGATATATTCCAACGTCTTGATTTCGTCGGGCGAATAATTCCCGCTTCGTTCGTGTCGTTCTTTCCAATCAAAAGTATCTTGCATCCAGCGCCATTCATCGAGCCATGCCCCGAATTGCCCCCCGGTGACATCTTCACCCTGTAGCCAACGCTTTGCCAAATCGGTCTCCCAATATTTGTCTTGTTTGTATCCGTCCGCTTTAATAAAACAGGCAAATTCTGCGTTCGTCACGGGATAGCGTCCGATTTCAAAAGCCGGGATGGAAACCGTGTGTTGTGGTTTTTCGTCGTCATCAGCGTTTTGATCATCGTCCGCGCTGCCGATGTGATACTCGCCCGGCGGCACAGGCGCCATCACCGGCACAATCACCTTGACGCCGTTAAAGAGTTGTGGAACAAAACGCGGGTCGTCAATTCGCCCGAGCGTATAGCCCGCCTGCAAGCGCGCGCGCAGATGAATTGCCGGGTTGTTGAGGTCTGACAACAGGTCGGCGCGCACGCTGTTGGTGACCGCGATTGGCTTGTCAATCCCACTCTCGTCCAGACAGCGACCCGCGAGGACGGAATTGAGGGGACGGATGGTCTCGATCAACCGCGCGGGGTCCTTTGCCAGCCCACACGCAAGGATGGTCGTGACCTCCCAACCCGTCGCGGGCGGTTCAGGCAGGGCATCCCATTCCCCAACGTCAGCGGGCGGCATCTCGTCGGCGAGTCGTTTGGCGCGCCACAAGCCGGACAAGTCCTCCCCTTTATCATATCGCCGCAAGAGGTCGAGAGCGGCAAAGTATTCCTGCAACAGGTGATGATAAAAGCGAATGTCCTTCGGGTCGGTCGCGGGGTCAAGCAGCGTCGCCGCGCGGGCGCAACGAAACAGGTCAGCCGGTTTGACGGGCACGTCCTGGCCGGCGTGTTCCACCGATTGCGGCAAGAGCGCCGGCGCGGTGCGGAGCCATAGAGTCGTGCCCTCCCCCTGTTCCTGCATCGCATACGCGAGTTGGGCGAGGGCACGCGTCTGCACGTCGCGATGCAGCCAGTCGCGGTGCTCTAACTTTTCTTCGCGCTTGAATAATTCGTCCACAAACCATTCCATGAGACGCCCGCGATTCGCCATGTCGCGCTGATTATCTCGATACGCAGCCACCAGCAGGGCGAGATTGAACGGATTGCCCGCCATCTCGCGCAGACGCGTGTTTGGATCGTCGAGCAGCGCCGCCAGCCCTCCGGCATCGTTCCGTTCCAAATAGTCTGCGATGCGCGCCTCGTCGAGCGGTTCGACACGCACGCGCGGCAAATAAAGTTGGCGGTCATAATCGCGTTCGCGACCCGTAAAGACGATTCGATTCGCTTCGGCTTGGTCCAGGGCAAACAGGCGCCAGGCCTTGAGGCGTCCTTCGCGCGGCAGCTCGTTGATTCCATCCGCAAGGACCAACACACGCCCCGCCGCCAATGCATCGGCGAAATCGGAACCGGTGTGGCGTTCCCATTCGTCGCGCAAAAATTCGAACGGCTCACGATTGCTTTGCTCGCTCAACCGCACAAACAACGGCACGCGCCCATCACCCGTTGCCAGCAGACGGCGCGCGGCTTCGAAAGCGATCTTTTGCAGCGTCGTGGTCTTGCCTGCGCCCGGCTCCCCCAGAATCACAAAGGCGCTGTGCCGGTCCAGCGCCTCGGTAATGTCGGGGAGCGGCTCAAATGTGACTTGCGCCAATGCGTCGGAACCTCCGCGCGGCACGCGAAATTCGCTAAACTGCACCGGCATATCCAGTGCCTGAATATCCCGCTTGGCGTCTACCCGCGCGGCAAGTGGAATGAACTTGGTCGCCCACATCTGGTACTCGCGCCGCACCGTCAGGGAGAGGAGATAGGAGCGTTCATCTCGCCGGCCCCACAATTTCAGCGCCGCGCCCGCATGAAAAGTGAGCGTCTCACCATCCACCTGTGCGCGCAATACCTCACGCTGGCGTTCGTCCGGCAGAAACGCCGCGCCGCGTTCCAAAAAGGCAAGCACCTTGACAATCAGCCGCTCGACGTCTCTGGGGGTAAAACCGTAATTGATCGTGCGCTTGTCGCCGCCGACAAAGTCCGCGCACGCGACGTGACTGTGTCCGCCGATCACGTTGCGCGTCACGCGCGCGGGCGCTGATTTATGTTTTGCTGTTGACGTTTTCTTTTTGGGAGAGGATTTGCGAGAGGGCATGAGATAACCTCAGACTGCAATCAAAGGTCTTGCTATTTCTGCCGATAAGACAAGTCAGTCATCTTTGAGATATTCTTTATCAAAAAATTCTAGCACGACGCCAAGCGAGCGTCAATGCGCATACCCAACAAAGTCACTTGCCCCTGGGACCGCCAATCTCCCGATTGGCGTCCTTCCCCCCCGCATACGCGCTGCTCCAAACCCAATCCTCTTCCCGCGCGCACAATCCCGCCTTGACCGGGTTCTGGTGAATGTAATTCCGCGCGGTGTGAAAGTGTCGTTCGTCGCGGATAAAGCGGTCATAATACTCGCGGTGCCAAAGAGCGCCAATCGGGAGATTGGCGATCCCAGGGGCGTTCCCAGAGGAGATTTGGCGGGCGGTGAATTTTTTCCATGATGCGACGATTTTGGCGACCGTCCAGCCGTTGAGGGGTTGGAACAGGGTGTGCACGTGGTTCGGCATTACGACCCATGCCAACATGCGATAGCGCGCGCCGTCAAAATGGAGGAGGCAAGCTTGAGTCATTTGGGCGAGCGAGGGTTCGCGGAGAATGCATGCGCCGTGACCGGCGTCCAGCCACGCCTCGATGCGGATGCGTCGTTCGGCGCGCTGCTTGTCGGGCGGCAGGTGTTTGAGCTCGTCAGTCATACGATCCAGGGCTGATTTTGGCATACTGTCCGCCAGATGCCACGTGACATGCTGAATCACGTCCGGGCTTTCAAAATGTGGCAAATACCCGCGACTGTGCCAATACTCCCCGGGACCGTCCCTGGGACCGTCCCTGGGACCGCCAATCTCCTGATTGGCATTGCCGCTGGGACCGCCAATTTCCACATTGGCGTTGTTAGTTGACGGCCCTTCGCCAATCGGGAGATTGGCGTTCCCAGGGGCGTTCCCAGAAGAATTGTTCATGTCACGTCCTCAGTCGTTTTGCCAGCGCCTGTGCTTGTTCCTCAAAGGTCAGTTCGGCTTGAACTCCGGTCAGGCGTTTCCAGAGGCGCGCGTGGAACGCACCTGAGCGTCGCGCGAACAATATACCGAGCGCGCGGAGGGCGAGCCAGCCGACGGTCGCTGCTACGAACGATGCGGCGAGAGATAGACCGGACGCGTCGCGCAGGAGGACCAACACAATCAGCCAACTCCAGATGCGCAGGACCCAACGAATCAATGCGCCAAAGGTCGGCACAAAGACCAAAAAGCCAAAGACCCACGGCGCGCTCGCAACCGCAACGAGGACCCACATCGCCGTGAGCGTTTTGTCGAATGGAAACAAGAGCGTTGCGATCACCCAGATGCTGGTCGCCCATAGCAAGAGCTCGAGCGCAAAGGTGACGGCTCCGCCCAACAGCGCCAGCACAAAGCGACGCGGCGACACGCGATTCACAAACAGCGCGATGCTGTCACCCGCCAGTTTCGAAACGCCTGCGAGGAGCGCCACGCACAATGCCAACAATCTCGCATTGGACGCTAACAAAAGCGTGGACAGCGCGGTTGTGTCGAGCGTGAGCGCGGCGGTGATGCAGGACCACAGGTCGCGGAGAAATTGGAGGATGTCCATTTACGTTTCCTGCGCGGGCGTCGCGGGCAAATGAGCGGCGACCAACTCGCCAATCGCGGCCGCCGTTTTTTCGGCGTGAGACGCGCCGTCGGGCAATTTGCTCGAACGCGAAAAATAGTCGCCCTTGAGCGTGTGTTTCATGGGGCCCATGTCGAGCGTGGTCAGTTTGCCCGCGCGTTTGGCTCGATGCCATGCCGAGTTGGGGAAAAGAAACCAGTGTCCGGGAAAGAGCAAATCGCCCACACTGCGCGTATAGTCCTTGCTCCCCGCCAACTGGTAGAGATGCTCGACGGACAGGATTCCCGGGTCATCCGAATACACCCCGCCGATGCCGATGACATAGACGGGACACTGCAAAATCTGTTTGAGATACGGCGCACAGCCGACGGACACCTGCCCGCCGCCCGAATAACCGAGCAGCATGACGGGCGCGCCGCTGTCGAGGCGGTATCCTTTTGCCAGTAGCGCCTCGGCGATTTCTTTGGCGACTCCAAAACTCGTCGGCGGACCATAGCGCGGGTCGGCAGAGACGAGGATTTGCAAGAGATTGCGCAGAATGACCAGCCCCAGCGAGCCCCAGTCGGCGAAGGATTTGCTGCGTTTGTTCGAGACCCGGCTGACGCGCTCGTAAAGTCCGCGCAGAGGACGATCGCCGGTCAGGGGGTTGTTGGTGACCGAGTAGGGAAAGACGTCGCGGACGAGGACGGCGGGTCGGATTTTTTCTGCGACCAGGTCCAAAAAGCCGGACTCTTTGTGGTGCATCTGATTGGGGTCAATGGCAGCCACGCCCGACAGATAGACGACGTATAACGGCGCGCTCGACCCATCCGTGGGGCGCGTCGCCAGAGGAGCTTCCGGCGGCGCGTCCTTTGTCCAACCCGCCCACCAGCGCAGGGATTCGAGCGGCGCGAGCAGGGCGAGGAGCAGCGCCGCGAGTCCCACCAAACACACCAGCGCAGAGATAAGGTCCATTGCGGAAATTCTATCGAAAACGGGCGCAAACGCAATGGGGCGCGCAAAACCTTCGAGGATTCGAAATCCTCGAAGGTTTTTTGATTGCCCTCTTTTGGTTTATATTCGTTTCATGAAAGAGTTATTGAACCTGCTCTACGGCGGAGCGGCGGCAGAGGAGCTGGAACCGCGCATTGATGCCCTGCTGCGGGAATATGCGCCGCGTATTCAAGATGCGGTGCGGAAACACCCCCCCCCGCCGATTGACCAGAAAACGGCACTGCTCATCACCTACGGCGACCAGGTCACGAGCGAAAACGCGACACCCCTGCGGACTCTGGGCGAATTTCTCGATGCACAAGCGCGCGACATTCTCAGCGGTGTTCACATTTTGCCGTTTTACCCGTTTTCTTCGGATGACGGGTTCTCGGTCAAGGAGTATTACGCCGTGGACGAGCGCCTGGGCACCTGGGACGATGTGGCGCGCGTGGGCGAACATTTTGACTTGATGTTTGATGCGGTCATCAATCACGTCTCGGCGCAGGGCGAATGGTTTCAGGGTTTCTTGCGTGACGACCCCGCGACCCGCGATTATTTTGTCGTGGTTGAGGGCAACCCCGACCTGTCGCAGGTGGTGCGCCCGCGCGCCCTGCCGCTGTTGACGACCTTTCAAACCCCTTCGGGCGAAAAAAAGGTGTGGACCACATTCAGCGCCGACCAGATTGACCTCAACTACAAGGATCCCGAACTCGCATTGCGCGTGCTGGATATTCTGCTGTTTTATGTCGCGCAAGGGGCGCGGTTCATCCGTCTCGACGCCATCGCCTTTATGTGGAAAGAGATCGGGACGACGTGCCTGCACCTGCCGCAGACGCACGCGTTGATTCAACTCGTGCGCGCGGTGATGGAACGGGCTGCGCCGCACGTGATTTTGATCACCGAGACCAATGTGCCGCACGCGGACAACATATCCTATTTTGGCGATGGCACGAACGAGGCGCATTGGGTCTATAACTTTGCCCTGCCGCCGCTCACCCTGCACACGCTGCAAACGGGCGACACGACCCGGCTCACCCATTGGGCACAGACGCTGGCGACGCCATCCGACGACACGGCTTTTTTCAATTTTCTCGCGTCGCATGATGGGGTCGGCTTGAATCCCGCGCGAGGCATTTTGACCGAGACAGAGATCGAGGCGCTGGTGACGCGCACGTTAGGGCGGGGCGGGTTGGTGAGCTATAAAAACAATCCGGACGGGTCACGCAGTCCGTACGAGATGAATATCAATTATCTCGATGCGCTGACCGTCCCGAACGAGCCGACCGACCATTCGACCGCGCGCATGTTGTGCGCGCATGCGATCCTGCTCTCGCTCGCGGGCGTGCCGGGGATTTATTTTCATTCTTTGTTTGGTTCACGCGGCGACCGGGCGGGGGCGGATGCGAGCGGCATTCCGCGCCGGATCAACCGCGAGAAATTGGAGCGCGCGGTGCTAGAGCGCGAGTTGGCGGACCCCTCCTCACGCCGCGCGCAGATTTTTGGGGGGATGCGCCGGCTCGTGCGGGCGCGCCGGGCGCACGCGGCGTTTCATCCCAAAGCGGCGCAGACGGTGCTTGATACGGACTCGCGCGTCATGGTAGTTTTGCGCGAGTCACAAGACCCGGCGAGTCGGGTGCTGTGCGCGCATAATGTGACCGACCAGAACGTGCGCGTCACGATTCCAAAGCCCGGAGGATCCAAAAACTGGCGCGATATTTTGGGGGACGGGGCGCGTTCCCCGGAGGATGCGTTGGAACTGGGAGCTTTTGAGGTTGCGTGGCTGGTGGAGGCAGACATAGCGATTTAGGTCAAAAATCTCTGCATACGGCTGTGTGCGGCAGCAAAAACCTTATGGTAGAATGAGATGATGAGGTGACTTATGATGCTCGATTCGCTCGTTCTCGAAATAAGACAACTCCCGTTGCTCACTCGGCTTGCGCTGGTTGAAATTATTGCCGAATCGGTGCGCCAGGAATTGGCGCAGGTTTCGGAACCGGTTATGGCGGATTCGTTGACCAGGGGAATGCTTCGACCCGAAGAGCGAATTCCATCGGATGAGGAGCTGCAAGACGACTATATCAATTATCTGATCCAAAAGTATAAATAATGCGCGCACTGCTGGATACTGATATCGTCCTGGATTATCTCCTCTCCCGCGAGCCATTCGTGCATGCCGCAAGTGAAATCTGGCAAGCAGCGATAAAGGGCGAATTTGAGGCGTTTGTATCGGCGATTACGCCGGTCAATCTCTACTATGTTGCTCGCAAACTAAAGGGAGATGTCGCGGCGCGCAGAGCAGTTCGCGGTCTGCTGGCTGTATGCCGGATCGCAACTACCGATCACTCGGCGCTGCAACAGGCTTTGGACCTCAATCTGCAGGATTATGAGGATGCGGTACAAGTTGCCAGCGCCAGAGTCATGTCATTGGATCTGGTTGTCACACGGAATACCGGTGATTATGTGGGCGCCGAGCTCTCGGTTGTATCTCCCGATCAATTTCTTGTTCTTTTGTCTGCGCGACTCTAGAAATTAGTTTCCACCCCTCGACTGATAATTTGGCGCTTCGCGCGTGATCGTCACATCGTGCGGATGCGACTCGATCAGCCCCGCATTTGTGATGCGGCGCAGTCTCGTTCTTGTTTGCAGGTCTGCCAGCGTCGCCGCACCCGCATACCCCATCCCCGAACGCAAACCCCCGACGAGTTGATAAATGTATTCGTGCGCCGTGCCGCGATACGGGATGATACCTTCGATGCCTTCGGGCACGAGTTTGCCCGAACCGTTTTGTCCGGTCGCGTAACGGTCGGCGGCATAGCGTCCCGCCATCGCGCCGATGGAACCCATCCCGCGATACATTTTGAACTGCCGACCTTCGTAGAGAATCAGGTCGCCGGGCGATTCGTCCAGCCCCGCCAGCAGACTGCCGAGCATGACCGCGTCCGCACCCGCGACGATCGCCTTGACAATGTCGCCGCTGTATTTGACGCCGCCGTCGGCAATGATCGTCGCGCCGCGGGCGTGCGCCGCGCGGGCACATTCCCAGATGGCGGTCATTTGCGGCATCCCCGCGCCCGAAATCACGCGCGTGGTGCAGATGGACCCCGCGCCGACGCCCACTTTTAACACATCCGCGCCCGCGTCCAGCAGCAAGTTCGCCCCCTCTTTGGTTACGACATTCCCCGCAATCACGGGCACCTCGCGCCAGTTGGCTTTGATGCGCTTGATGGCATTGACCACGCCCGCCGAGTGCCCGTGCGCCGTGTCCACGACGATCACATCCACGCCCTTGTCCACCAGCAGCTCGACGCGCGTTTCCAGATCGGACCCGACGCCGACTGCCGCGCCTGCGAGCAAACGCCCGCGCGCATCCGTCGCCGCATTGGGATAATCGCGTTTCTTTTGAATGTCCTTGACCGTGATGAGTCCCTTGAGGACGCCGTCCTCATCCACGAGCGGCAGTTTTTCAATGCGATGTTTCTGAAGAATAGCTTTTGCCTGGTCGAGCGTGGTGCCGACGGGACCCGTGACGAGTTTTTCGTGCGTCATGAACTCGCGGACGGGGCGCGCCAGGTCGGACGGCTCCACAAAGCGCGTGTCGCGATTCGTGAGAATGCCGACGAGTTTGTTGCCGTCGGTGATGGGCACGCCGCTGATGCGATAGCGCGCCATCAGCTCTTCGGCTTGTTTGAGCGTGGCGTCGGGCGAAAGGGTGATCGGGTCAACGATCATGCCCGACTCGCTGCGTTTCACTTTTTCCACTTCATCCGCCTGTGCTTCGGGCGACAGGTTGCGGTGCAAGATGCCAAGCCCCCCTTCGCGCGCGAGGGCGATTGCCATGCGCGCTTCGGTGACCGTGTCCATCGCGGCAGAGAGCAGGGGAATGTTGAGCCGGAGGGTCGGGGTCAGTTGCGTTTGCACCTGTGTCTGGTCGGGCAGGACCTGTGTATAGCCGGGGACGATCAACAAATCATCAAATGTCAACGCGTCGAGTTGTTCAAATAGCTGGTCGTTCATGTTTCCTCATTTCTGGAACTGGGACCACCAATCTCCCGATTGGTGGAATTGGGCGCGCCAATCTCCTGATTGGCGCGCGCGTGCCAATCAGGAGATTGGCGGTCCCAGATTAAATTAGTGGCGAAAGTGTCTCACTCCGGTTGTGATCATCGCAATAGCATTCGCATCGGCGACGGCGAGAGATTCGGCATCGCGCACGCTGCCGCCGGGATGGACGATGGCGGTGATGCCCGCGCGGGCGGCAAGTTCGACGGAATCGGGAAACGGGAAAAACGCGTCGGACGCCATCACCGCGCCTCGAGATTTTTCGCCCGCGCGTTCCATCGCAATCTTGACACAATCCACGCGGTTCGGCTGTCCGCCGCCGATGCCGACGGTCGCCGCGGCGTTCGCAAACGCGCGCGCAAACACAATCGAGTTAGATTTCACGTGCTGGCACGCTTTCCATGCAAATCGCAGCGCGCGCAGCTCGCCGGGGGTCGGCTGACGTTTGGAAACCACCTTCCATTCCGTGCCCGCCGGGTCGCCAAAATCAATGTCTTGCTTGACCAGCCCGCGCGTGATTGTCCGCAGTTCATAGGGGGGGGTGATTTTCGGGTCGGGCATTTCGACGAGCCGCAAATTTTTCCGTTTCGCCAGTGTCTCGCGCGCCGCGTCCGAAAATTCCGGCGCGGCGATGCACTCGACAAAGAGCTCGCCCAACGCGTTCGCCGTGTCGGCGTCGAACGGGCGATTCGCCGCAATCACGCCGCCAAACGCCGAGACCGGGTCGGATGCCAACGCGTGTTGGAACGCATCGCGCAGAGTTTCCGCCGTCGCGATGCCACAGGGCGAAAGGTGTTTGACAATGACGATGGCGGTTTCCGGAAAAGAGACTGCGCCGCGCCACGCCGCATCGAGGTCGAGAATGTTGTTGTACGAGAGTTCCTTGCCCTGCAGGACGCGCCCGCCGAGCGCGCCCGCACCGGGCGCAAACGAATACACGGTCGCGCGCTGGTGCGGGTTTTCGCCATAGCGCAGGTCCTGGATGGGATACGCGGTCAACTGCAGAGGCGCGCCGGCGGCAGAATCGGTCAAATAGGCGTGGATCGCGGTGTCATAGCGCGCTGTGAGCGCAAAACCCTTGAGGGCGAACGCGCGGCGCGTGGTTTCGGAAATGCCGCCCGCGCGCAGTTCATCCAGCGCGCCCTCATAATCGGCGGGGTCAGAGAGCAGCGTGACGCGCCGATAGTTCTTGGCAGCCGCGCGAATCAGCGCGACGCCGCCAATGTCAATGTTTTCAATCGCTTGATCGAGCGTCACCTCCGGTTTGGCAATCGTTTCCTCGAACGGATAAAGGTTGACCGCGACGAGGTCAATATAGTCCCAATGCAGCGCCTGTAATTCGGCGAGGTCGCCTGCCGTGTCGCGCGCGAGGAGACCGCCGTGGATGGCGGGATGGAGCGTTTTGACGCGCCCGCCCAAAATCTCGGGCGAATGGGTATACTCCGCGACCTCGGTGACAGGAATGTTGTTGTCTCGGACCGCTTTTGCTGTCCCGCCCGACGCAATCAGCGTCCAACCGAGCCCGGACAGCCCGCGGGCGAGCGGAATGAGGTTTGTTTTGTCGTGGACGGAAAGAATGGCTTTTGGCATGGTGTGGCTTTCTGATTTCTGATTGATGATTTTTGATTTTCAAAACTCGATTTTCGATTGGAACATACTTGCGTTTCAGGTTTGACGTTCGCCGTCTGTCGTCAGCGGTCCGCCGTCAGCAATCCTCTCAGCGTATCCACCAGCAAGCGATGTTCGACCTGATGGATGCGCGCTTGCAATGCCTCGATCGTGTCGTTGGGCTCAATGGGAACGCTCTCTTGCGCGAGCACGGGACCGGAATCCACGCCTTCGTCGGGGACGAGGTGGACCATCACGCCCGTTTGCGTGATTTCGCCGCGTTGATAAGCGTCAAACGCGCGCTCGATGGCATGGACGCCGGGGAACGCGCCGGGCAGAGCAGGGTGGAGGTTGAGGACGCGATTCGGAAAGCGGTCCAGAAACGCAGACGACAGAATTCGCATCCACCCCGCGAGCACGACATAATCGGGTTCGTACGACGCCACCAGCGCGGCGAGTTCCGCATCATACGCGCGGCGGTCCTGTGCCCTGTCGCGAGTTTTTAGCACCGCGTGCACACCCGCACGGCGCGCCCGCGTCAACCCGAACGCATCGGGATTGTTCGAGACCACCGCGACGACCCGCGCATCAAGAGATTTGCTCGCGCACGCGTCCAAAATCGCCTGCAAGTTCGAGCCGTTACCGGAAATGAGGACAACGAGACGGGGCATGGGATTGTTGATTTGTGATTGCTGATTTGTGATTTTCGAGTTTCGATTTTCGATTGACGCTGCCTAGCCGCGACTGCCGATTGACGTTTCACGCTTGACTTTATCGTCGGACGTCAGGACCACTCGTCTGTCCGCCTCGATCAACTCGCCAATGACAAACGATTCGTGCCCCAAATTGCGCTGAAATTCTGCGGCATGGTTTTTGGAGACGACGACGATCATCCCGATCCCCATGTTGAATACGCGAAACATTTCGGCGGTGGGAATATCGCCGCGCTGTTGGGTGAGAGCAAAGAGCGGCGGCACGTCCCAGGAACCGATATGAATGTCGGCGGAGAGGTGGTCGGGCAGAACGCGCGGCAGATTTTCAATGATGCCGCCGCCCGTGATGTGCGCGAGCGCCTTGATGGGTGACGGCTGCGCGACAAAATGTTCGAGGGCGGACAAATAGGAGCGATGCGGCGCGAGCAGCGCATCCGCGAGCGGCACGCCGATTTCGGGAAACACCGTGTCGAGCGGCACGTCCGCAAAAATCTTGCGGAGGAGCGAATACCCGTTCGTGTGGGGTCCCGTCGAACCGAGTCCGATCAGCACATCGCCCGCGCGCAAATCAGAGCGCGGGAGGACATTGTCGCGCTCCACCACGCCGACAATTGTCCCCGCCACATCAAACTCTTGCTCGTGATACACGTCCGGCATTTCCGCCGTTTCGCCGCCGAGCAGCGCCATGTTTGCCTCGCGACATGCTTCCGCCATGCTTGTGACGATGGCTGCGACCCGCTCGGGGATTGTTTTTGACGCGGCGATATAATCCAGAAAAAACAGCGGGCGCGCGCCCTGCACCAGAATATCGTTGATACAGTGATTGACCAGATCGCGTCCGATGTTTTCATAGCGATTCGTCTGCGCGGCGATTTTGACTTTGGTGCCGACGCCGTCGGTCGAGGCGACGAGCACGGGGGCGCGCATCTTTTGAATGTGGCGCGCATCAAACAACCCGCCAAACGCGCCGATGCCCGCCAGCACGTTTGCGTTGTAGGTCGCTTGCACCGCCTCGCGCATCAACGCGACCGCGCGATTGCCCGCATCAATGTTGACGCCGCTTGCGGTATACGCGGAACTCATGGGGTGGTCAATCCTTTTTGTGCAATATCGCGGCGGAACTGCATCCCCTCGAAACGAATCGGACGCAGAGCATCATACGCCGCGTCGAGCGCATCGCCGAGCGTTTCGCCCCAGCCCGTGACCGCCAGCACGCGCCCGCCGTTTGTGACGACCCTTTGGTCCTTTAACGTCGTGCCCGCATGAAAAATGGTCGCGTTGGGACCCGGCGCGCAGTCCAGCCCATCTATCGGCAGCTGCGTCGCATATTTGCCCGGATAGCCGCCCGACGCAAGCACCACGCACGCCGCCGCGCCGCGCTTCCATTTCACCTCGATCCGGTCCAACGTGCCGTCGAGACACGCTTCCACCACGTCCAACAAATCGGTTTCCAACAGCGAAAGGACCACCTCGGTTTCGGGGTCGCCAAAACGACAGTTGAATTCCAGCACACGCGGTCCGTCGTCCGTGAGCATCAGCCCGGGATACAGCACGCCGACGAACGGACGCCCCTCGGCGCGCAGACCGTCAATCGCGGGCTGGACAATGCTATGCGTGATTTTGTCCATCAATCCTCCCGGCAAATTCACGGGCGCGTATGCGCCCATCCCGCCGGTATTCGGTCCCAGGTCGCCGTCGAGCAGCCGCTTGTGGTCTTGCGCGGGCGGCATTACCCGAACGTGCGTCCCATCGCTGAATGCAAGCACTGACACTTCCTCGCCCCGCAATCGTTCTTCGATCACCACCTCGTCGCCCGCCGCGCCAAACTCGCGCGCGACCATGATTTGATAAAGCGCATCGCACGCCTCCTCGAAAGAGTTTGGCAGAATCACCCCCTTGCCCCCCGCCAGCCCCGACGCCTTGAGCACAATCTCATACTCCACCGATTCGAGATGGCGCATAGCTGCATCAAAATCGGTGAACGACGCATAACGCGCGGTGGGGATATTGTGCCGCGCCATGAACGCTTTGGCAAACGCTTTGGACGATTCTATTTCTGCCGCATTCTTGTTTGGACCAAACACAGGAATATTCGCCGCGCGCAGTGCATCTGCCATTCCCTCGGCGAGGGGAGCTTCGGGACCGATGATGACGAGCGAGACTTGGAGAGTGTTGACCAGGGAATAAAGACCAGAGACCGGAAAAGGCAGGTCAACATTGGTCGCGGCGAGCGCGGTGCCGGCGTTGCCGGGGGCGACAAAGATTTTGTTGACGCGCGGCGATTGTTCGAGTTTCCATGCGATGGCGTGTTCGCGAGCGCCGGAGCCAATCAGTAGAATGTTCATCAATGTAATAGTAACTGGAGACTAGAGACTGGAGACTGCGGTCTCGAATTCTAGTGGCGGCTCTTGCGCAGGGTCGTCAGACAAGAGCCAAGCTAAATCGCTAGCGGTAAAGATTTCAACTGCATCAATTTTGTTAGTGTTGTATTCCGCGCTATCTTCGCGCAAGGATTTGGGCTTGTGTTGACTGCGCTGTGACTTGAGATTTGCGACGAATGAATTGATTTGGCGCGTGACCTCGACGAGACGCTGGATCATTTCTTGCGATATGGCATCGTTCATCAGGTTACGAGCATGGCAGCGGTTCAGCCAGTATTTGGTTTCGTAAACACTACCGCGCGAATAATACAAGAGATTGATTTTCTCTCCGTAATGAAACCGACCGTACGCCTCTGCAATATTCGCCCCGATGGAATCGGCAGCACGTGTGATTTGCTTTCCAACTACATCGCGCGCAAACGGCTCCCAGGCGGCCACAATTCGCCACACCTCATCCGAAAATTGCTCCGCGCTCTGCAAAACCCTCAATTCTTCAAGTTCTGTTGGCATACATCCAGTCTCCAGTTCTCCAGTTCTCCAGTCACCAGTCTCCAGTCCCTATTTTGCGTCCAACGCCCGCTCGAACCCCGTCTTGACATGTGCGCGGTCAATTTCCAGCGGGTAGACGCCCGTAAAGCAGGCGTTGCAATACCCCTCGCGGCGATCGAGCGCGCGCATCATGCCTTCGACCGACAAAAAGCTGAGCGAGTCCGCGCCGATATAGTCGCGAATCTCTTCGAGCGTGTGTTTGTGCGCGATCATTTCTTCATACGTGCCCATGTCCACGCCCATAAAGCAAGGATGCGCGATGGGCGGGCAGGTGATTCGCACATGCACCTCACGCGCGCCCGCGTTACGCAAGAGTTTGACGAGCGGACCCGATGTATTGCCGCGCACGATGCTGTCGTCAATCATCACCACGCGCTGCCCGCGCAGGTTCTCTTCGAGCGCGTTGAACTTGAGCGCAATTCCCTGTTTTCGCAGAGAATCGGTGGGCTGAATAAAGGTGCGGGCAATGTATCTGTTTTTGGTAAATCCCTCGTTATAGGGGATCCCGGACTGGCGCGCATAGCCGATGGCGGCGGGCAGGGACGAATCGGGCACCGGCACGACGACGTCCGCTTCGATGGGCGCCTCGCGCGCCAGCTCCTGACCGAGTTTTTGGCGCACCTGATGCACGCGCATCCCGTCCCAGAACGCATCGGGACGCGAAAAATAAATGTGCTCGAAAATACAGCGCGCGAGCAAGGGTTTGGCGGACATGCCCTGTCGAATTCGCAGCACGGTGTTGCTCAGGGTGACGATTTCGCCCGGTTTCACTTCGCGAATTTCCTGGCAGCCCAGCGTGCGGAGTGCGCCGGTCTCTGAGGCGGCGGCGTGCCCACCGCCCGGCAAGCGCCCCACGCTCAACGGGCGAAAACCCCACGGATCGCGCACAGCCAGGACCTGATTGCGCGTGAGAATGACGAGCGAGTACGCGCCGTGCCACTGCGGCATGACGTTGGCGATGCGTTCTTCCCACGTATCGCCTTCGGCGCCGCCGAGCATCATGGTCATGACTTCGCTGTCGGATGACGACGAAAGCCCGACGCCGCGCTGGAGGATTTTTTGACGCAGTTCCATCGCATTCACCAGGTTGCCGTTGTGAGCGACGGCGAGCGGTCCGTGAAACGTCTCGATCATGAACGGACCCGCGTTGCGGCGGTGCGAGGAACCCGTCGTGGAATAGCGATTGTGTCCGACCGCATAATGCCCCTCGAGCTGCGCCAGATTTTCGGCTGTAAAGACTTGGGCGACAAGCCCCACGTCTTTGTGCAGGCGCATCGAGCTGCCGTCCGACACGGCGATGCCCGCCGCCTCTTGCCCGCGATGCTGTAACGCATACAGTCCAAAAAAGATCATGCGGGCGACATTTTCATTCGGAGCAAAGACGCCGATCACGCCACATTCTTCTTTGGGTTTGTCGAGTTCATTCATCAGGTTTAGACGCCGCGTATTTTGCGGAGGTGGTTTTGCGTCACCCGACCGAAAATCAGCGGCTGAAAGTTGTGTGTTCCAGCGAAATGATCCGGGCTGCCCGGTCCGCGCGTTCGAGCAAGGTCTGTGCGTCATTGGCGACAAGAGTCACGTGCCCCAGTTTCCGTCCCGCGCGCGGCGCCTTGTCATACAGGTGCAGGCGCGCATCGGGAATCTGCAAAAGCGCGCTCGTGTCGGGCAGGGCGCCGATAAAATTCAACATGACGCTGTGAAAGCGCGCGTCGGCGGAACCGAGCGGCAAGCCGAGAATTGCGCGGGCGTGATTCTCAAACTGGCTTGTCGCCGCGCCCTCGATGGTCCAATGTCCCGAGTTGTGCACGCGCGGCGCGATTTCGTTGGCGAGCAGCTGGTCTCTGACCTGGAACAATTCGATGGCGAGCACTCCGACATACCCTAACGCATCCAGCACGCGCCGGACATAGTCCTGCGCCAGGTCTTGGAGTTGAGGCGCGATATCGGGCGCGGGCGCGATAGATTTCCGCAGGATGCCCTCGCGGTGATGATTTTCGACGAGCGGATAGCACGCGCTATCGCCGTCTGCTCCCCGCACCGCGAGGATGGACAATTCACGGTCAAACAAGACAAAAGGTTCGAGAATCAATCGCGTGTTCGGGAGCGCACGAAAAGCGTTTTCGAGCTGGTCGGGACGACGAAGGACGAACTGTCCTTTGCCGTCATAACAGAGCCGTCGCGTCTTGAGTACGGCGGGCAATCCCAACTGCGCCACGCCCGCTTCCAGGTCCCAGAGGGAATCTATCTCTACAAACTGCGGCGTCGGAATTTCGAGCGCTCGAAAAAAACTCTTTTCCTCCACCCGGTCCTGCGAGACGCCGAGCGCGGCGGGCGGCGGATACACGCGGACGTGCTGTGCAATGCGCTCGGCGGAGGTGACGGGGACATTTTCAAATTCATACGTAACCACATCTGACACCTGGGCGAGCATGTCGAGCGCGAGCTCGTCGTCGTAAGCGCCCGTGATTTGCTGCGCCAGATAGCTCATGGGCGCATCGGGCGCGGGGTCCAAAAAGGCAACCCGCGCGCCGAGCGGATACGCCGCCAGCGCCAACATGCGCCCCAATTGTCCCCCGCCGACAATGCCGATGATTGTCATGTGGTTTGATCTATGGACGGGTCGGGATGGTCCAGCACGGCTTGCGTCTGCGCGGCTCGATAGGCGCGCAGCGCCGCACGAATCTCGGGATGCGTCAGCCCCAACAATTCAGCCGCAAAAAGCGCGGAGTTGATCGCGCCCGCGCGTCCGATGGCGAACGTGGCGACGGGAACACCCGCGGGCATCTGGACGATGGAAAGCAGCGAATCCAGCCCGTTTAGCGTTTTGGACTGGACTGGCACCCCGAGGACGGGCACAAGGGTTTTCGATGCGACCATGCCCGGCAGGTGTGCCGCGCCGCCCGCTCCCGCGATAATGACCCGGATCCCGCGCGCCTCTGCCTTTTCGGCAAAATCAAACATCAAGTCCGCCGTGCGGTGGGCGGAAACGACGCGCGTTTCGTGCGGGATCCCGAGCGTGTCGAGAGTCTGCGCGGCATGCTGCATGGTTTCCCAATCAGACCGCGAACCCATAATGACGGAAACGAGAGGAGAGGGCATTGGATTCATGATTTCCGCTTTTCGGTTTTCAAATTTCGATTTTTGATTGATCTTTCAGCCACGCCGTGAAATTCTTGACCAGTCGCGGCTCGACAGGATACGCGCCCGGCGCGAATGTTTTCCCCGTCAGCATTTCATAGATCGTGATATACCGTTCCGCCGTCTGCAGCCAGAGGTCGTCGGGCATCGTTGGAGGTTCGCCGTCGCCGCGATAATTTTGTTTCGCATACGCCAGCCGCACAAACTCTTTGTCGAAATTCTCCGGCTCGTCCCCTTGCTCAAAACGTGCGGCGTAGGTATCAGCTTGCCAGAACCGCGACGAGTCGGGCGTGTGCATTTCGTCAATCAACAGGATCGTGCCGTCCGGCGCGCGCCCAAATTCGTATTTGGTATCCACCAGAATCAGCCCCGTCTGTCTTGCAATCTTTTGCCCGCGCGCAAACAGCTCCAGCGCCGCGCTCTGCACGGTGTCCCACGCTTTTGCATCCAGATAGCCGGCGCTCACAACCTGCGCCGACGTGAGTCGTTCATCATGCGCGCCCGCGTCGCCTTTGGTCGTGGGGGTGACGATGGGCGACGGCAGCGCCTGGTTTTTCCGCAATCCCTCGGGAAAATGATGTCCGTAAATTTCGCGTTCGCCGAGGGCATAACGATACCACAGCGCGGTTGTCGTGACCCCCGTGATGAATCCGCGCACGATCACTTCGACCCGAAATGGCTGCGCCGCACGCGCGACGAGCGCGTTGGGGTCCGGCACGGCGAGCGCGTGATTCGGAATAATGTCGCGCGTTTGTTCGAACCACCATGCCGCCAGTTGATTCAACACCTGTCCCTTGAACGGCACGGCGGCGAGGATGCGGTCAAACGCAGAGAGCCGGTCCGTTGTCACAAACAGGACGCGTTCCCCGTCTAGCGGATACGCGTCGCGCACCTTGCCCGCGCGCTTGCCGGGCAGAGGCAGATTTGTTTCGGCGAGCGCGAGGGGCAGCGCCGCGCGGATTTGGTCGAAAGACGGCATGAGGAGCTAAATCTGCGCGGCGTATTGCACGCCATTGACAAAGAGTGGCAGCCCCGACTGCCCACATTCCCCGCGTGTGTGGCGCGGGTGTTGATAATTGAAAATATGGTCTTCGGGATGAGGCATCAACCCCAACACATTGCCCTGTGGGTTGCAAACACCCGCAATATCGTCCAGCGAGCCGTTCGGATTCAAGGGGTACGCGCCCGCCGCCGCCGCGCCATCCCCGCGTGCATAGCGCAGGGCAATCTGGTCCCGGGCGCGCAGACGTTCCAGGTCTCTAGAATCCGCCAGTTGAAAATTGCCCTCGCCGTGCGCGATGGGGCAATAGATCGTTTCGTTCATGCCCCGGGTCCAGATACATTTTTGCGACGCGGCTCGAAGCGTCACCCAGCGACATTCAAAGTGACCTTTAGCGTTGAACGTCAGCGTCGCCCGTCCCGGGTCGCGTTCCGGCGTCCCGTCGGGGGACGGGAGCAGACCTGCTTTGACGAGCGCCTGAAACCCGTTGCAAATGCCGAGCACGGGTTTGCCCGCCGCCACAAAATCGTTCACTGCGTCGGCAAAATACAAATTCAAATCGAGCGCCAAGAGTTTGCCCGCCCCCAATGCGTCCGCATACGCAAACCCCCCGGGCAGGACGAGCATCTGATAATCACGCCAGCGACGGCTGCCCGCGCGCAGATGTAAAAGCGGCACGATTTCGGGCTGCGCGCCTGCCAGATCGAGCGCGCGGGCGGCGTCGTGGTCGCGATTTGTGCCGGTCGCGTGGAGGATGAGGGCTTTTGGCAGCATAGAGATTGGAGACTGGTCTGTAATTGCTGATTTATGATTGCTGATTTCTGGTTTTTGACTTTTGATTGATGTTCCGGGCCGGGAGAGCCGCAGCCCACTGCCCCTACGTTTCGGGATACCGTCCCGGTCCGCGGTTCCATGCGCTGACGAGTGAATCGAGCGTGTGCGAGACGAGTGTTTTGCCGTTCGCGCGTATTTCCAGTTTGGGATGGTCGGTCACGCTCCCGAGATTGGCGAGCGCTTGCAGAAGCGTTCGAAAATGTTCCTCAAAGGCGGCCGCGTTTTGCGGTTCGATTTCGACGAGCAGCGTGCCGTTGGTCTCGCGAAACAGGGCGGCGGGCGATTCGAGCTCGATGGACATGCCCAGTCGTCCGCCGATGCACATTTCCGCCGCGCTGACCGCAAGCCCGCCCTCGCTCGAATCGTGGCACGCGCGCACAAGCCCCGCGCGCATCGCTTGATGGAGCGCCCGATACACGCGCGGCGTTTCCGGCGCGAGCGGCGGCACGATGGCGTCTGATTCCGACAAGATTCCCACTCGATAGACGAGATTGCCCGCCCGTTTCAGGTCCATCGTCACCGCATCGCCGACATTGTCCAGGTAACCGATGGCGGAAATCAACAGCGTCGGCGGGATGGCATGGCGCGCTCCGTCCGCGCCGAGATATTCGTTGTTTAGCGAGTCTTTGCCCGAAACGAATGGGGCGCCAAACAACAACGCGCCGTCATGACACCCGCGCGCCGCCTCGACCAAAGCGCCGAGCGTCTCGGGACGTTTCGGGTCGCCCCAACAAAAATTGTCCAGCAGCGCGATGCGCGACGGGTCTGCCCCCACGGCGACCGCGTTGCGGACCGCCTCGTCAATCACGCTCAACGCCATCCCGTAGGCATCGTGTTTGCCGTATTCGGGATTTAGCCCGCACGACAGCACAATGCCGCGCGCCCCCTGCGTGCCGATGGGTTTTAACGCCACCGCATCGGAGGGACCGTCGTTTTGTGCGCCGGTCAGCGGTTTTACCACCGTGCCCCCCTGCACTTCGTGATCGTAAAGGCGAATCACATCCGATTTGGAAGCAATGTTGGGATGCGACAAGAGGTCGAGCAGGCGCTGCTCAAAATTGGCGGGGGCTGCCTGCCGCGCGTTCGAGGGAGGGGGGGGTGTCGCCGTGAGGTGACGTTGGGGAATCCCATGATGGAGAAAATGATTTTCCAAATCCAGGACCTGACGACTGCCGTAATGGACACGGGTGTGCCCGCTGTCGTTGAACGCGCCAATATCGGTCAGCTCAACAGAATATGTATCACACAACGCGTTGAGGGCGTTCACCGATTGGGGAGGCACTGCCAGCACCATGCGCTCTTGCGCTTCCGAAAGCCAGATCTCCCACGGCGCGAGACCGGGATATTTGAGTCGCACGTCGTCCAGCGCCACCTCCGCGCCCGTGTCGCTTGCCATTTCGCCCACTGCCGATGAAAGACCACCCGCGCCGCAATCGGTGATCGCGGTATAAAGCTCCGCATCCCGCGCGCGCGTAATGACCTCGATCAGCCCTTTTTCCGTAATCGGGTCGCCGATCTGCACCGATGCGCCCGCTATCTGAGCTGTCTGCGCGTCCATGGTCATGGAAGAAAAAGTCGCGCCGCGCAAGCCATCACGCCCCGTTCGCCCGCCGAGCACAATAATGCGGTCGCCCGGCTGTGGGGCGCGCGGGTGTTTGTCTTTGGGCGCAATTCCCACACAGCCGCAAAACACGAGTGGGTTCGCGGTATAGCCCTCGTCATAATAGATCGCGCCGCTGACCGTCGGAATGCCGATCTTGTTGCCATAGTCCTGCACACCGGCGATGACGCCCGAACGAATCCGACGCGGGTGCAGCACGTTTTCGGGCAATTGCCCGGGGTCCAGCTCTTGCGGACCAAAGCACAACACATCGGTTGCGGCAATCGGCTTGGCGCTTACGCCCAAAATATCCCGAATCACTCCGCCGACGCCCGTGTTTGCGCCGCCAAAGGGTTCAATCGCGGAGGGATGGTTGTGCGTTTCGACCTTGAACGAGATTTCATGCTCGTCGTCAAAATCCAGAATCCCCGCATTGTCCACGAACGCCGAGCGCACCCAGGGCGCGCTGATCTTGTCGGTTGCCGCGCGGAGGTAGGTCTTGAGTATGCCGTTGATGACGGTGGGAGGATTCGAGACCAAAGACGAGAGACTGATGTTGGCTTTAAAAGTCTTGTGGACGCAATGTTCGCTCCAGGTCTGGGCAATCATTTCAAATTCGACGTCGGTAGCTTGGCGCCCGCGTGAACGGTAATAGGACTGAATTGCGCGCATTTCGTTCAAATCCAACGCCGCACGACGGTCGCGGGAGAGGGCGAGCAATTCGCCGTCGGTCAATTCGGTGAGTGGAATCGTCTCGACGACGCCCAGAGCATGGGCATCCTGTGGAAAGGTCGGCTCGATTTCGCCGATGGCATAACGCTGAATCACGTCGTTCGCCAGCAGCCGCCGCGCCAGCGTGAGCAGATCGTCTGTCGCAAGGGGCTTGGCGAGAGCGCCGCGAAATGTATACCGTTGACCCGTCGCCGCCTCCTCGACGGCTGTGATGCCGAGCGCGTGCGCCGCGCGGACGATTTCGTGGGCGACCGGGTCAGTGACACCGGGGCGCAGCGCCACCTCCAGAGCTTGAACGTCCGACATGTCACCGTCGTTCCGCCACACAAATGTATGGGTGACGGGGTCGGTGAGCAGTTCAACTGCCAATTGGTTCAATTGAGCGGGTTCCAGTTCGCCGCGCAGGAAATAGAGGTCGTGTTTTTCGATGTGTGCGAGATTGGTCACGCCGAGCGCGTGCGCATCGGCGACGAGGGCGGGCACGTTGGATTCTGCGCGGGTCGAGACCACCAGGCAGTGAATGGGCGATTCGGACATCGGCAAGAGGAAAAAAAAGAGAGAGCCACATGACGTGGCTCTCTACCAATACAGAAATCGCGCGCGCGCTGAGCCGGAAATCCGACGGCACACTCGTCCAATTGCAGTCAACGGTTGTTGCAGCATGTTCGTCCAAAGGAAAATTCGTCATCACGCATTGTGTGATGATCACGTATTGTGTGATGATCACGTATTGTGTGATGATCACGTATTGTGTGATGATCACGCAATCTGTAATGATCACGCCTGCCGTGATGGCGAATTGGAACGCAACGACATTGTTGCTGCAAAAAAAAATAGATCAGAGGCACGGGCTTGGTTGCCGTGCGGGTATTCTATCTGTGAACGATTGCTTGTCAAGCGCGCAAGGACCGGGCGACAAGACTGGTAAAACGGCTTTGGGTCCTTACCGTCAATTCCTTTCGGCGCGCTTGTTTGCCCGAATGGGTTCGATTATGATGCGCCTCATGCCCGGATACCGGCGAACGCAAGAAACGGTGATGTCTCATTCTCTGATCAAGTCTCGCATGTTTCCCACGCGCCTCCACATCATTCTATGGGGCGCGCTCATGCTGGTCACTCTGTATTTGCTCCTGTATGATTGGTCGGGTTACCAGGTCGGCACGTATGGCGATGACGGGTCGTATGTGGCGGCGACCGAATCGCTCTTGTATGACGGCAATTATGGGATGTTTCTCGACCCTGCCGAGTTCGAGCCGACGCAATTCCCCTTTGTTTATCCGCTGCTGCTTGCGCCTCTGCGCGTGTGGTTCCCCGATAATCTGGACGCCCTCCGCATCGTGTCGCTCGCGGCTACCCTCGCCCTCTTGACCGTATTATTTTGGGGATGGGGATGGTTTGGCGGCGGGCTGTCGTATTGGTGGGGACTTGCGTTGACCGCCGTGTTGGCATTGTCACCCGTCACGATCTTGCACGGGCGGACCGTCATGTCCGAAGCCGTATTTTTGTTGTTTGTCTTGTTGTTGGTCCTGTGGGTCGAATATGTTGTCGAGCGCTCGCCGCGAGCGTGGGGGGTCTTGCTCGGCGTCATCGCGGTCGGCACGGTGTATTCGCGCACGGTTGGTTGGGCGTTTTTGTTGCCCGCCGTGGCGTATTTGATATGGAAACTGCGCGGCACGGTCGGGCGACAGTTGGGGGTGGCAGCCGCGACGATGGCGGCGCTCTTGGTATTGATTGTGACCCTTACAACGGTGCGTCCGGTTGATTTGCTGCCGCAAGAATATCTGGCACAGCTCTCGGTCCTCTACCGCAGCCCGATTCCATCCGGGACGCGTCCGGGCGCAGAGACCGCAGACCCGGCTGTGCCGGGTTTCGCAGACGCGTCGCTCGAGATCATTTCCAGAGGCAGTGTTACCTTGCTCAACCATCTGGACATTGCCGACAAGCTGCCGTATCAGATGGAACGCGCCGTCATTGATGCGACGGACCAAATGGGCACGCCGTTTATGCGCTATGTTCCGATAGTGGGGGCGTTGGCGCTGGTCATTCTGGGCGCGATAGTCTGGATGCGGCTGACGGGCGCGACTCTATTGATAATAGTCGCGCCGCCCTATATTTTGATGTTGATGCTATGGGGGTGGAACGGTTCTCGCTTGATGTATCCCGTGCAGCCCCAACTATTCCTCGCGCTCATGCTGGGGCTGTATGCGGTCGGGTCCCGACTCGCCGCGCGCCTGCCCGGAAACGATCGGCGTCTTTTGGCGATCGCGTCGGTTGCAGTCGTGTTGTTGTGGTTGGGCGGTTGGGTCTGGTTGGACCTGCGTTTGACGCGCACGATGCTCTTGCCCGGCGACCAGATGGCGCGCGCGGCGGTCTTGGAGCGCCATATTCCCGCTGACGCGATCGTCCTCAGTTCACGCGCCGAGACCGATTTTCTCTATTCGCCACAGCGATTTGTCAAAATCCCCCGCGCCCGCATCGGGACGGCGGAACTGCGCCATTATTTGATCGCCAATCAAGCGAGTTATGTGATCGCCCCTTTCGGCGCTGCGCCCGTCATCGAGGTCCGGAAACTGCGGGTCCCTCGTATGACTCGTTTTCTGACCACTATCGCGCCGTTGATCGAGGCGCGGGCGCTCGTGGAACTCTATAATGATGTGGCGGGGGACATTGCGATCTATCGAGTGGACAAACAGACGCTCGGCGCGCTGGCAGGTGATTGAGGACGCGGTTCCGGTTTTGGCTGCCACTCTTGCTATTTCGGTATTACCCTGATGTTGCCCCAGTCTCCCACCTTGACATACACGATCCCCAGATTAAACACCTGCACAATGTAATTATCCCCCACATATATCATGGGCAGCTCGTCCGTTTGCTGGTCTTGCAGTCCGTTCGCTTTGGCGAATTTCCACAAGGCGGCGGTGTTGTTGACGGGCATCCACGGCACCTGATTGACGGCGGTCATAACCGCTTGTTCCAGCGTTTGTCCCGGAACCATCCCGCCGGGCAGCCGGACCGGGAAATTTTGCGCGATGGCGTTGCGAAAATCATCGAGCACATTCGGGCGAGTGCTGAAACACCAGTTGTCGTCGGTATTCAACCAACGAAACATTGTGAGCGCCTGAATCGGTTGATTGCTCGAAATCGAGTTCCAGCGGTTGATTTCAGCAAACGCCGCCGTCACCCAACCCGTGTTTTGATTCAGCCAGTTTGGCTCGTCGTTGATCAGCGGCTGAGTCTCGGTAATATACACGGGCAATTTATTCATGCTTGCGGGGACCGCGCGCATAAAATTCTGGTATGCCAAAAAGCCGCGATAATTATTCTGATACGGCGGCGGGAATTTGTCCTGGTTGACAATGTCAGCCGGTTTCTGCCCGCGTGAATAGCAGTGAATTGCGATACCGTCACACTGATTTTTCAGCAGCGCCATCACATCGGCATAATATTTGACCCAATCGCCCGTCGGGTTGGCGGGATAGGTTGTTTCGATATTGTAGGGACCGATCGCGCCGGGAATCACATTGGCGTCGGCGAATCCGGGCTTGGCTTGAATTGCCGCGCGGCATTTGAGGAAACAGCGAGCGTAATCTGCGGGCAGAATCGGCTGACCCTGGGGGCGCTCGGCAGCTGTGTTCATTTCGTTGCCGATGATAAACAGTTGTGCGCCCCTGCTTGCCGCGACCCAGTCGGCGCACTGCCGCGCGAACGTTTCATAACCCTCCGGAAGCGGAATCGTGCCTTCGCTGCCGTAACCATGATTCAAGCGCACCAGGACGCGGCACCCTGCGTTGACCAGCGCGGTGTAATCGGCGGGCGGATCAGCGGTCACCTTGACCGACTGAACGAGCCAACCGCGACAGTTGTTTTCCAGCAAAAAACTCGACCCTTGCACATCATGAATGCCATAAAGCGTAGAGGGAAATTGATCGGGGGTGGGGGGGATTGGCGGCATTCGCGTTTCACCTATAGTTCGTTCAGGATTTGGTCTCACCACTCTTTTTTTTTCTTGCGCTCCGCATCTCGGCGCGGAGTCGGCTCATGGGCGGGTTGGGGTTCAGATTGACAAACGTCATACCCTCGACCAATTCGGGCTGTGCCTCGCGCACGGCATAATACATTTGCTGGCTCGTCAGGCGGTAATCGGGATGTCCCTGTTCCACCGTCCGCAGCTCGCACCAATGATACAGCTCTCGCAGGTTTAATTCAATGTTGTAGCGCACGCGGTACCCAAAAGGCACCAGATACTGTGCCTGGTTGGGATATTTGTCTGCCAATTCGCGATACAGTTTGTCGGCGCATTCCATCCGCGCATTGTACGCGTCGCGAATCTCGGGCACGGCGTTGATTTGGTCGTTTGTGTCGTATCCGTGCGCGGTCGTATACTGCTGGCGGTCGGGTGTGACGAGGCGATGCCGCTGCAGATCGCGAAATTCGCCGATGTTGATCAGCAAATCAAATTCATAGCGCGCATGTTCGAACGCGCGCCCGGGTTTGTGCCGCCGGTTGCCGCGAAGACCCACATAGGCGCGGAGAATTTCCGTTTTTTGCGCTGCCGACAATTCACGCACGCGCGCGTTTACATCTCTCTTGGGCGTGTCCGTCGCCCCATACAAAATCGCGGACACAACGGCGTCAACCGCATCTGCATCAAACCGTGTGAGGGTTACTTTCGGTTCAGGCGACGCCGCCTGCGCGCGCCGGACCTCACCCAGATACTGCTTGACCAGCTCGCGCTGCGTCGCGCGCCGCCCCTGCAAATACTCTTGAAGGCGTTTGCCTTTTTCGTCGTCGGCGCGTTTGATAAACGGTCCGATCACGGCATCCAATTCATGCGCCCCGGCATGTCCGAGGATGCGATTTTCCTCAAAAGGGTCGGCGTAAAGGTGGAGCAAGAGATATTCCAGCGCGCGCCCGTTGCCCCAGACCCCCACATTGGTCAAGGTCGCCATCGGCAGGAAACAGCGCAAAAGGTCACATGCCTGCGCGCGCACGGCGGACTTGTACGCAAATGACGCGCTCGCGGAAAACTCCGGATCGGTGATGTTGGCGAATTTTTGTATTTTGCCCGTGATCGCGTTCTCAAATTCGATCTCGTCAATCGGGTGCGTCTCTTGCAGATGCGCGATCATGCGGGGCAGCATCTCGGCATAGGCATCAAACAGTCCGTCGAGATGCTGAATCACCCTATCCCGATATGTTGAACCGATGAGCGTGCGGTCGCGATAGTAGCGATAGCGTCCGTTTACCTTGTCGTCAAAAGGCACATAGCGCGACGATTTTTCGAGAAAGGCAAGCCCGATGCGATGGTCTTCGATGGTCTTGGCGGCAATCTGTGAAATCTCCTGAAATGCCAGATGCGCGCCGCCCAGTTCCCCGACCGAATCATCGCCATAATCCGACAGCACGCGCGTGTAAAACGCTTCCGCTTTGGCGCGCGCCTCGCTCGTTTGCGCGAGGATGCGCGCCGAGTCGGTCCCCTCGAGCGGGCGATCAATCGCCAATTCGCTCTTGCCAAAGAATTCGTCGAGAAACAAGCGACGCACGCCTTTGGCGGAGCGGCTGTAGCGCGAAAAGAGCGCGCCTTTGACCACTTCGGGCAGGTTCACGAGCGCGACGACCGAGCGGTCGGTGTTTGAAAAATAGGGCGCGATTCGCCGCGCTTCATCCGGCGTCAGCGCTTCGCTGGATTCAGTCAACTGGTGCGTCAGGTCAATCGCCATGTCTGAGAATATCCGTTTCTGAGATTATGGGTTTCGCTTGACGACCAGCAAGGTCAGGTCGTCAAACTGGGGCGCGCTCTGCACAAAGTCGCGGACCGCGCCGAGAATTTCATCGGTGAGCGCTTGTGCGGATTTGGCGCCGTGCTCCAGCACTACCTCGGTCAGACGACTGGCGCCAAATTCATCTTCACCGCTCTGGTCGAGCGCATCGGTGACGCCATCGGTATACAGCACGAGCACATCGCCACATTCCATCTGCAAATGTCCTTGCGGCAGCTCAATATTGGACATGATGCCGAGCGCGATGCCGTGCTCTTTGAGCGGCGTCACGGTGCGCGTGGCATGGTGATAGACCAGCGGCGGGTTATGCCCCGCATTCACAAATGAAATGGCCCCATCCATGCTTTCGAGCACCGCGTAAAAGGCGGTGACAAACATGTCGGATTGGGCATCCGCAATAATGACGTCGTTTGCGCGTTCGAGCGCCTCGCGCGGCGTCGGTTTGCCGATTGCCATTGTGCGAATCACCGTGCGCGTGAGCGCCATGAACAATGCCGCCGCGAGTCCCTTGTCCGAAACATCGGCAATGACGAAACCGAGCCGTTGGTGCTGCAGCGGGATCATGTCATAAAAATCGCCGCCGACCGATCGCGCGGCGTGCCATGCGGCGGCAATGTCATACTCGGGCAAACGCGGGGGCCGCGCAGGCAAAAAAGAGGTCTGGATTTGATGCGCCAGCCCCAACTCGTAATCGAGCCGTTTTTTGAGTTCCGCCTGTTCGTCGAGCCGCGCCCGTTCGATGGCGACGGCGGCTTGATTCGCGATCCCATACAGCACACGATTCTCTTCGTCGCTGAAAATATGCTCCCTTTCACCCTGGTCCACGCCGAGCGCGCCCACCATCTCGCCGCGCGCAATCAGCGGGAACAGGACAATGGATTCCAATTCAAATAACGTCGCGAGATTCGGCTGCACCAGCTCGGACGATTGTGCGTTGGCAACCTGAACGGGTTCGCGAGACTCCCAGAGCTCGGTAAAGACATCATGGATGGGCGCATCGAGCGGAAAGCGCAGGCGTTGGAACTGGCTTTCCAGTTTGGGGGTCAGCCCATACGCTTTGGCGGCGCGAAATTCGCGCGCTGCGGGCTCGAACAAAAACACGGATGCGCGCTTGACGCCGACGAGCAGAGTCGTCAAACGCACGATCGTGTCCAGGGCGTCGTCGAGCGATTCCTGTTCCGCAAGGTTCTCTGCGACGTTCAACAGCGCATTCAAATAGTACGCTTCGATCTGCTGTGCTTCATACAGGCGCGCGTTTTCGATGGCGATGGCGAGCTGCGCGCCGAGCGTCTTGATGACAAACAAATCGTCATCGCTGAACGCGCTCACGCGCTCGCTTTGCACATCCAGCACGCCCACCACGCGTTCGCCCACGATCAACGGCACGGCAAGTTCCGAGCGCGTATTGATCGTCTCTGCATCAGGTCCGGGCGCATAGCGCGAGTCCTCCTGCACATCCGAAACGACGAGCGGCTCGGCGTTGGCGGCGACCCAGCCGGTAATGCCTTCGGCGTGGCGCATCCGCTCGCCGCGCTGCCGCCATTGTTCGCCCAGCGGATGCGTGGTCGCAAAAATCAAAAGGTCGCGATTGTCCTGTTCCAACAACACATGCACGGGATTATACCCAAAACGATTCTGAATTTCGTGCACCACCTGCGGCAGCAATTCGTCCAGTTCGGAAAGCTGCGCGACACGCGCGCCCACTTCGCTCACGATTGCCAGCTGGGTCGCGCGCCGCCGTTCTACCGCATAGAGCCGCGCGTTCTCCAGCGCCACCGCCGCCTGTCCCGCCAGGACATTGAGCGTTCGCGCGTTGACCATGCTCAAAGCATAGGGCTGGATGCTGAGCGCCGTCACCAGCCCGATCACCGTGTCCCCCGTAATCATCGGCACAAAAACGGCAGCTCGCGCGTGCGCTCCTTGCGTCTGCGCCGCAAATTCGAACGGCAGTCTGCGCTCGCGCAAATCATCCACCGCCAGCGAGGCGGGATGGTCGCGCATAAACACCAGCGCCGGGGTCAGCGACGCGAGTTGCCGGTCCCACTCGATCTCGCTGTCGCATATTTCTGCGCGCACCGTCACGACGTCGCGCTCGGGTCCGTAAAGTTCGACGCGCACTAATTGGGCATACAGCACGCGACTCGCATATTCGAGCAGCAGTTCGATCACGCGGTCGGTATTGAATCCTGCCTGTGTGACCGCCTGATTGAATTCGTTCAGGACGGCAAGCTCTGCAGTGCGGCGGTTGAGACGCTCTTCGCTGATGGCATAGCGTTGAATCACAAAGGCGACTTGAATCAGCCCCGCCGAGAGGACCAGAAAGACGACGCTGGTCAGCCCGCCAAACGACGTATACACAACCGCAATGACCATCGAAAAGGGCAGGGGAATGAGTTCGACCAGAATCGAGGCGGCGAGCGTTTCGCGGAAAATCCTGCCAAAGTTCTTGCTCCCAAGTCGAATCGTCTCCCACAAGCCCCAACCGAGATTGTCGAGCAGATACCACAACAACATGGCGGCGACCGAGGGGATGAGGTTGCCAATGCCAAAATCAGGACGCGGCAGCGAGCCGCCGAGCGCGACAAAGACGCCGCCACAGGCAAGCCCCATCAGCGCCTTTAGCCCCGCATTAAAAAGGGGCGATTCGAACAGGATGAGAAATTCGCGGCGGCGGTATTCGAGATTGTTGACCAGGATGTAAAACAATGATGAAAGGGCGGGGACCCACGCCCCGGGCACGGGTCCAAAAATAAACACCGCCGCCAGGTCCACAATGCCGACCAGACTGTGCAGCGTATCGGGGTTGGTATAGACGCCCGCGCGTTTGATAATGAACGAGAGGATGATAAAAAACAAAAGCGGCAGGAGGTCATGCCGCAGGACAGCCCAATCGGTAAGATAGACCAGCGCTGCCAGCCCGATAAAGGCGACTGAAAAGGAAAAGACCAAACGGGGGAGAGGTGAACGCATCGGATAGAGCTTCAGGTGATGGCGGCATACGTGTGACGGGGCGCTAGTCTCGCGCGGTTGGATGCGCTTCCAAGGCGCGCTGCGCCGCGCTGCGCGTGGGATATATTTCAAGAATATGATCCAGACCCGCCATCGAAATGATCTCGCTCAGGCGCGGGGTCAAGCAGCACAGCACCAGCTTGCCTTCATTCTGTTTGGCTGCTTTGCTGGCGCGCATCAACACCCGCAAGCCATCGGAACTGACATACTTGGCAGCGCTCATGTCCAGCAGCATGCGTGTGCCGGGCTGTCGAGTCATCGGCTCCAGGTCGGTCCACACGCTGCGAGCGCCCAGAGCATCGAGACGACCTTCCGGTCGGATGATTTGGATTTCGCTCATTTGCGCTTTTTGGTCATGCGAGTGACATTGCCCGCGTCATCCCGCATAAACTCGACCTTGTCCATCAGCTTTTTCATAAAAAAAACCCCAAGCCCGCCGATCGCGCGTTCAGAGAGGGGTCCCTTGATGTTTGGCTTTTTGACCTTTTTCGGGTCAAACGGCTTGCCCTGGTCACGAATCTCGACGAGGATCAATTTGTCGTCAATCCGCAGTTTGATGGCAATGTTGCCGTCCGACATGCCCGCATAGGCATGTTCCATCACATTCGTGACGGCTTCGTCAACCGCCATTTGCAAATCATCGAATTGGCGTGCGGTGAGGTTGGTTTTGGCGGCGGCGTCCGCCACAAAGTTGGCGACGCGCTCCAGGTTCTGCATATCACTCGTAATGTTCAAGAGGAACAATTGTGCCTGCGCCAAGATCGTTTACTCCATCATTGGATGTTGCTTTCGCCTCGGCCTTGCCCGGAAGCGGCGTCTCGCCACGGAAACGCAAACAGTCCCGCGCAGACCCACGCATCCAGAGCTTGGCAAGAGGACAATCCATCCGGATCGAACCCTGTTGACGATTATAGCATAGACAAGCGTCCAGCTATCAGCCATTTACTGGCACCTCAAGACCGCATGTGTTTTCAGAAACACCCGGGGGCTTGACGAGCGGCAGGAGAGATGTGGGCATCCATCGGCAGCCATTTCTTGACACAACGCTATCGCGGTGGTACAAATTTTTTCGTCCGCGAACCCGGAAAACTATGAACAGACGGAATACATTTTTGATCTTGATTTGCCTATTGCTGTTGGCGAGCTGCGCGGGGGAGGAACCGACCGCGCCGCCGCCGACCGAACGTCCTCCCGCGACGACTGTCCCGACCGCCACCCGCCCACCGCCAAGCCCGACCGCGCCGCGCCAGCCGACGATTTTTGTCCCCGCCGAACTGTCGGACTCGGCGCGCGTCGCCCTGATGGACGCCGCAAAATTGCTTGCTCTCAATGCGGCAGAAAATAAAGCCAGCGCCGATGTGGTGATTTCGACCCAACGCTCTCCAAACGCGCAGGTCCTCGCGGAAGAATATTACGCGGTTGTGGACTGGTTCCCGACGCGGTTTACCAATCTCGGCTCGGAAGAACTTTTGGACTTGTGGCAGGGGCATCCCACGGCAGAGGCCATTGACACTCTGCTCATGGCGCCGGAAACGCTCGCGGCGCTCACGGCATTATGGGGCGCGCCGGGTGAAAATATTGTCAGTGTTCCCGCCGACCAACTGGTCGAAGCGATCTGGAACAACAAGACCGCGCTGGCGATCATGCCTTTTGACCAACTCGTGCCGCGCGTCAAGGCGCTGCGGATTGACGACATTAACCTGCTTGACCGCGATGCCCGGAGCGACGCATACCCGCTCGTCACGCGTCTTTACATTTCGGGTGACGATACGTTCGTCAAGGGTTTCACCTCGGCGTTTGCAAAAAAGAACGCGGTGACGAATCGCGTTCCCGAACGCATGACCGAATTGATCATGACGGGCGTCACGGCAATTTCGCGCACGAGCGCGTTCAAGATTGATGCGGCGGGCGACCCCGCGCTGCCCGCGCGCGCGGTCGGCGATGTGCTGGCGGCGGCGGACATTACGCACGTCAGCAACGAAGTGCCCTTTACCGAGTCTTGCACGCCGGTCCTCGGCACGCTGCAACTGTGCAGTCGTCCCTCGTATATCGAGACGCTCAAGGTGGCGGGTGTTGACCTGATCAGTTCGACGGGCAATCACATGAACGATTTCGGGCTGGATGCCTTTCGCGAAACGCTCGACCTGTTCGATCAAGAAGGGTTCAAGGTGTTTGGCGGCGGGCGCAACAGCGACGAAGCGAAACGCGTCCTCGTCGTCGAGGACCACGGCAACAAACTCGCTTTTCTCGGCATGAACAGTTTTGGACCCAAAAGCGTTTGGGCGACCGCCGACCGTCCGGGCGCGCAGCAATATGACAAGGACATTCTGCATCAAGAGCTTGCCGAGGCGCGCGCCAATGCCGACGTCGTCTTTTTTGATATGCAAGGCGACGAAACGTATCAATACGAGCCGAATGGCAACAACCGCGAAATGTTTCGCGATGCGCTTGCCAAGGGCGCGGACGTTGTGACGGGGGTTCAGGCGCACCAACCGCAAGCGGTGGAATTTTCCCCAGACGGCAAGCAGATCATTTTGTATGGGCTGGGCAATCTGTTTTTCGACCAGATGCAAAGCGACAATGTGCGTCAGGGGCTGGTCGTGCGCCACACCATCCACAACGGCAAACTGATTCAAACTGAACTCTTGCCCACGCTGCTTTACGATTACGTTCAGCCGCGCTGGGCGACGCCCGACCAAGCCAACACAATCCTCGACCTCGTCTTTGGCGCCAGCGGTTTCAAGTAGACATAAAAAATATTCCCGATTCATGCGAACCGGGAATATTTTTTGTCTATCACGTGGCTGTGAGGTGAGCCGCTGCTGTGCAGCATCCGAAACTTGCATCTGTGGTCCTGTTTGAGCATCAAGGTCCCAACGCCTGAAACACCGCGCTGCCGCGTTCGCGTTTTTCGGTGGAATAGTTGCAGGTGAGGACGGGCGGGCGCGCGTTGAACGAGCAGTCAAACTCTAGTGTGTGAAGCGAGCCGGTCGCATCTGCCGCAAAATCTACGGCGAATACAACGCCCGTGTCGCTCGCCGCGCCGCTGACAATATTTCCGCTCGAAAGTTTGCCGTCGGCGCTCTGTTCCAGAAATTCGCCGCGCAGCGCGCGCCCGATCTGGACAAACTCGACCTCAAAGCGCGCGGCGGGCGATTCGGCGTACCACGACCGCCCGAAATCAAACACGGCGGGCACAGAGGTGGGGGCGGGCGGCGCAAGGACACTGAAACGGAGGGGCAATGATAACTGTGTCTGCTGCAAACTGTCATATACCCGCGCATAGATTTCTACCACACCCGCTTGCGGCGGGTTATAGTCATACATCAGCTCTTTGTCGGTAGCCCCTTTGACCACTTCGTGCATCAACAGCTGTGCGGTCGTTTCACCGGGCAAGCGCGCCCATAGCTCTACGCGGTCCAATTCCGCCGAGCCGCGGGCGCGGATGCGGATTTGCGCCGCGCGCGGCAGAATCACGGGCGCGTTTACCAGTTCGAGCTCGACGGTCGGCGCGCCGGGCAAAACCAGCGCAGGAGTCGAGGTGCGCGTGGGGGGCACGGATGTGCGCGTGACCGGCGCGAGCGTTTCGCGGAAAATGCGCGGCGCGCCGTCCCGGACCTGGACAGTCATCGGCGGCGCTTCGACAACGTGCCCCGTCATATCGTATGCGCGCACCAACAGTGTATGTGTGCCGATGCCGAGGTCGGCGGCGCCCAGTGTCGCCTCCATTAGGGTCTGTTGTGATGGTGACGCGCTGTTGACCGCGTCCGCCAATCGTCCGTCCGCCAGCAGCTCGATGCGGGTGATGCCGTTGTTGGCGAGCGCCAGCGCTTTTATGACCGCCACTTCACCCGGCGGTATCAGTTCGTGTTCCGGTTGCGCGTTCACGACCGGCGTTTGATTGTCAAAGACCCGGATCGAATACCGCAGCGAATCGTCGCTCTGGTTCTGGTTGTCATACGCTCGCAGGACGATATTGTGCGCCCCCGTAGTCATCGGTGTCCAGGGGATCGCGACTGCAAAGGGTGTGGTCCCGTCCGGGGGGGCGGGCACCGCAAAACTCACCAGCTGATTGTCCACGATCAGTTCCATCCGCGTCACTGCCACGTCATCCGTAGCCACACCCTGGATCAGTATGGGCGCGCCAATCTCGGCATCTTTGTGACCCGAAGGTGATGTGATTTGCACCACGGGCGCGCGATTGTTTGTAATGACCGAGAGCGCGATTTCGGAAGGTTGACTGGCGTTGCCGTGCGCGTCGTATACGACCGCGCGCAGAGAGTGAGTGCCAACGCGGTCAGCTTGCCATACAAACTGATTCATATATACGGCGGATGGCACGATCACGGCGGTTTGCGCATAGAGCTCGTCATTGTCATAGAGCTCGAGGCGCGCAATGATGTTGTTGTCTGCCGCGAGCACATTGATCGGGACTTGCTGACCCTGTGATACGGGGAGTTCGGGGTCTTGAACGGTGATTTGGACGACGGGGCGGAGCGTATCGGTGCTCAATGCGCTCAAGGTGGGAATCGGCACATTCGTTGCTGCGGGGCTGGGTAACGGCGTCACCGCATGGGGTGTGCCGACCCGGACGGTTGGCGGAAAACCGGGCGTCCGAGTCCCTTTGAGGAGCGGAAGAGTCGGAAAGGGCGTTTGTCGCGGCGGCGTCGCCGTGGGCGAGGGGATGCAGGCGGTCAATACACAGACAGCAAACGCAAACAGACCTAACAAAAAATGCCGACAAAACTTGTGGGCGCGATGATGGCGCATTACCAAATAACCTGTGCAAGATTGGACTCGACGATCGCCAGGTCCGCGGTTACGAGCGGCAAGTTCAATGCGCGCGCAGTCGCAGCAATAATTTTAATCATTTCAGCCAACTCTATAACGTATTCTCCCCGGCTGTCAATTTGCAAGGGTGACCTCTTGTCGCGCCTGGGGCAAACGGTCTGCCACGTCGCCCGCGAGGATTCCAGCCGAAAAACTCGAATCAAAGACAAGTTCGCCTGCCAGGGCATGTAAATATGCTCCGACAACGGCTGCATTATACGCGCTGCGGGCAGAATCGGTATTCGGGTCTCTTTTGGCTTGGGCGCGATATTGTGCGACCAACCCCGCAATCGCCCCTGCCAAAACATCGCCCGTGCCCGCCGTCGCCAGCGCCGGGTTCGCAAACGGATTGAGCGTTATTGAACCGTCGGGTGCGGCAATGACCGTATATGCGCCCTTGAGAACGACCACCGCACTCCATTCTGCTGCGGCTGCGCGCGCAACCCCCACGCGGTCCTGTTGGACCTCTTGTGTCGTTACGCCGAGCAGCCGCGCCATCTCGCCGGGATGCGGCGTGAGAATGGGGGGGACCGAAAATTCAAAGCGGCGCCACCATTCGGGAATGTTCGCCAGGTGGTTCAAGCCGTCTGCGTCCAGAATCAACGGCGGCGGATTCTCCAGCGCGCGCAGATTCTCCAACAGGCGTTCCAGAAATTCGCGCGTGCCTTCGGCGCGCCCCAGCCCACACCCGACCAACAGCGCGTCATAATTTGCATCCCACAGCGCCGCCAGCAGTTCGTTTGCGCCACGCGGTCGCCAATCTCCCAGACGGTCGGGCAGGGGCAGAAACGTGGCATGGTCAATCCTGCTGGCGACGATGGCGTGAATCGTCTGCGGCACGGCGAGCGTGACCAGTCCCGCGCCGATGCGTCCCGCCGCGCGCGCCGCCAGCACCGGCGCCCCCGAATAATTCAACGAACCACTCGCAATCATCACCTTGCCGAATGTGCCCTTGTTGCCATCACGCGGGCGCGCGGGCAGCAAGGACGCAATTTCCTTTGCCCCCGACACATCGAGAGCGCCCTTGTCCGCCCATTCCTGTGGAATTCCAATATCCGCCACCACAAGCTCGCCTACCGCGTTTGCGCCCGGAAACGTAAACTGTCCAACCTTGGGAAAAGCAAAGGTTATCGTGAGGTCCGCGGGCAGCGTGGCGGGGTCGAGCGCACCCGTGTCCGGGTCCAGTCCCGAAGGTAGATCAATTGCAACCACGTGCGGTCGTTCCACAAGGAACGTGGGCAGCATTCCGGCGAGACCGGCGGTTGACTCGTCCAATGCGCTCGTCACCACTCCCAATAAAACCTTTAATATCCCTTCAATGGGTCTCGAAACCCCCGTGCCGAGCAGCGCATCAACGAGAATCGTCGCCTCCGCGACCTGATTTCTGAGCAAGACAAATCCCTCGTCCGTCTCGGCGCGAGTAAAGGGAATCCCGCGCTCTTGCGCCAGCTTCCAATTCGAGTCATTTTCATCCGGCACGCGTTTCCACAGATACAGTTTCACACGCGCGCCCGCATCGTGCAGCGCCCGCGCGCACACCAGCCCGTCGCCGCCATTGTTGCCGGGACCGACGAACACTAGAAAACTCTCGTCTGCGGCAGGATATTGGTCGAGCAGCGCTTGTGCGCTCAATGTCCCCGCGCGTTCCATCATCCGGGCAAAGCTGTTGCCCGACGCATCCGCGCGTTTTTCCAACTCGCGCATTTGGATAGAATTTACCAGTTTCATAATGTTAAGCGTGACAAAAGACGGACGACGTTTTACGTTTTGCGTCTGACCTCTGTCGCTCGCATCTGGTCACGTGTGGTTTGCCACAAGCGGCGCAGCTCGCGCACCTCGTCCTCGGTCGCCGGTTGTTGGGCATAATGCACCGCAACATACGAATCGGTGATTGTTTTTAGCGCAGGCGCGGACCCGGGAAAGCGCTCGACAAGACGCGGCAGATATTCGAGCGGCGTCTCTGCCTCGCGCCGTTTTAGCTCTAGCGCTTCGGCTTGCGCCTGCAGCGCGGCATAAATGCGCCGCACGGTTTCGGCGCGGGTGTCATAGTGTGGTCGCCGCGCCGCGGCGGCGCGACGGCGTTTTTCTTTTTCGGCGGTTTCCGCATCACTCAACGGCTCGTGGATTGTCAATTCTCCTTCGAGCCGGTTCATTCGCTTGTTGAGCGCGCGGGCAATCAACCACGCGATCCACGCCACCATGAGGATGATGCCCAGCAGACGCAGATAGGGCACAAGCGACGCGAACGAATTGGAGAATTGTTCGAGGGCGGGACCGAGCGGCTGATCGAGCTGCGCTTGTTGGGGAAACGCGTTCGAGAACGCCTTGGCAATCATTTCCAAAAACGGCAATAGCAGTCGAATGAGGAACTCGAGAACGAGCAAGAGCGGGACCGCCACAAGCGTCACGATAGCTTGTACAACGATCAAGACAGGCGAAATGAATGCGAAAAACGCGTTGACGGTGTCGAGCGTCACCAACCGGGTCAGCGCAAGTCCCGCCAGCAGGACGACGGCAAGCATGGTGAGCATGACCGCCGCCCAACGCCATCCGAGCGCGCCCGGTTGTCCCGCGTCCTCGATCCGCGCCAACGCAATACCGGGCAAAAAGAACGCAAAATAAAAGAAAATCGGTCCGACCAGGTCTACCGGCGCGGCAAACCCGGCAAGGACCGAAATTACGAAAAAGATCACGATCCCCAGCCGAAACGCAAACCCCACCTCCCACAACGTCAGGGGTCTTGCCGCGAGGTTTAGCGCGCGTATAAACGCCGCTGCGAGGAGGAGGGTCGAGACGACTTCGGGTGTGATGCGCTCAAAAAAGCCCAGAACTCGCCCGAAATAGTTTGGCAGCCATGACACGTCTGCAAGGACCACGTCCCAATAAAGCCCGATGCGGATGGCGATGACAATGGCGGCAAAAGCAATGAGGACCGTGAGAAGCTGCAAGGACCGCCACGATTGGCGTATTTGCGGCACGAGCCGACCCGTGAACAAGCCGACCCAGTAGACAAAAAAAATTCCGAGCGGGGATACCTCGCGCAAATGTCCCGCCATTGCGCCGACCATCAGCCCGATCGCGTACAACCAGCACGTTTCGCCCGCGGCGATCAGCGCGAGCCGCAGTTCGGCGCGCAGGCGAATGGAACGGGCAAAAGGGAGGGTCAATGTCACTGTAGAACCGGCTCCGGCTTTGACGGACTGCCGTGCTGCTCGATCACGACAGTCGTTTTTGACTGTGCGGGCGCGTGCGCGTGATGGACGTTGATCCCCGGCGGCAGCTGCCCGCGCCATTTCTCATCGAGCGAAACGAGCGCAATTCGGCGACCCACGTCATGCAGGCGCATGATTTCCGCCAGCAAATTCTCCGTCACGAGCGCGGTGATCACGATCAACGTCGAGCCCCAGGGCAAGTTGGGACTCTCGCGCTTGAGAAGCGTTTCCATCGGCGCCGAGACGAAATATGAAAGCGCGGCGAGCGCTTCGAGCACGTTACGCAACTGTGCGGGGTCGCGCCCGGGCATGATGCGCAGACGCTGGTCCGAATCGGGATAAGTGCCGTTGGCGACCAAGCCGAACGCGTATTTGTTTTCGTCGGCAAAATTTGCCAGCGAGGCGGTGAGGCGAATCGCGCGTTCCGCCAGTTCGGTATCCACGCCTTGCCACGCGTGATCGTAGGTCGCGAGATTCAAGAACAAGACCCAGTTGTAATTGATCGTCGGGTCGTATTGCTTGACCATGAGCGCATTGTGCCGCGCTGTCGCGCGCCAGTGAATATGTTTCGGCGCATCCTCGGGATGATAATCGCGCAAACCGCGTATGCGCGTGGGGTCCTGGAATACATTCAGCCGCGTGCGCGCATCGCCAAAGGGTTCTTTCGGGGGCAGTCCCCAGTCCTCCAACGGATCAATCCGCGGATACACAATCAAACGTTCCTTGTGCGGGAATTCGAGCGCGCGTTCAAACAAGCCGAACAGGTCGCCCGACGCAAGCACAGCCGGACCCATGGCATAATAACCCCGCTTGTTGCACGGAATGTGATACTCCCAGCGAGCGCGTTCGTGCCACAACAGCGACGCGCGCGTTTCCAGCATCCCGGTCAAGGGCAGATGTGAAGGGGTGAGCGCCTTTTCAAGCGGTTGCAGCGCCAGGGGAATCTGGTCCACCACGCGCAGCCACGCCAGCGGCAGCCATTTGCGATTTGCCACGCGCAGGGTGAGCGTCACTGCTTCGCCCTCAAAGACGCGCGTTTCGGTCAAATGTCGTTGATACGAGACCCCGTAAAACGCCACGCGCTGCCACAACCAGCCGAATGGGACTGAAACGACGAGCAGCGACGCGAGCGTAAGCAGCGCCTCTTGCCCCAAGAGCGCCGCCAGCACAACCATCAACAGCGCAAACTCGAACCAGGTGGTAGTTACCAAAAGGGAATGGACAACAAAGCATGAACAATGAACAATCTATCTGCATAGTTCATTGTTCATCCCTTATTCATTTACGGTTTTTCCACCGGCGCGGGGACCGCGTCCACGATTTCCGCGACAATGTCGCGTGGGGTGCGTCCGCGCAAGCGGGTCTGGGCGCCCAGAATCAGGCGATGGGTGAGGACATGGGGCGCGAGATATTTGATGTCGTCGGGCAAAACAAATTCGCGCCCCTGCGTCGCCGCGTATGCCTGCGCGGCATGATACAGATAGAGCGTCCCGCGGGGGCTTGCGCCCAGTTCGACGGCAGGATGTGTGCGGGTGGCGCGGGCGATCTCGACAATGTATTCGCGAATGCTGTCTTCCACGCGAATCATTTGCGCCGCGCGCTGCATCGCGGACAGGGTGGTGTGGTCGAGCACCGGCTGGAGCTCGTCCAAGGGTTCGGTGCGCTCGAACCGCTTCAAGATTTCGTTCTCTTGCGCCGCGCTCGGATAACCCAGCTCGACGCGCATGAAAAAGCGGTCAACCTGCGCCTCGGGCAAGGGAAAGGTGCCTTCCAGTTCGATCGGGTTCTGCGTCGCCATGACAAAAAACGGACGGGGCAATTTCATCGTGCTGCCGTCCACCGTAACCTGCCGCTCTTGCATCGCTTCGAGCAGCGCGGACTGGGTGCGCGGCGTGGCGCGGTTGATTTCGTCGGCGAGCAGGATTTGGGTCAGGACGGGACCGGGGCGAAACTCGAAATCTTGTGTCTTTTGATTATAGATCGCCAGCCCGGTCAGGTCGCTCGGCAGCAAGTCCGGCGTAAACTGGACGCGGCGAAATTGACAGTCCAGCGATTTGGCGAGCGCTTTGGCGAGCGTGGTCTTGCCAATGCCCGGCACATCCTCGAGCAGCAAGTGTCCTTCACACAAGAGGGCGACGAATGCGAGGTTGACGATCTCATCCTTGCCCACAATCACGCGTCCTACGTTGGCGCGCAGTGCGGCGGCGGCGTCGGAAATATCCATAGGGGTAGAGTCATCCGTTATTGTAGCATATAAAACTCTGGGAAATTTTTGGATAATCTGCCGCTTTTCAGTATTATTTGGGGCAGCTGCGCCTGTCCTCTCTGATTGGGCGCATCCATCTTATGCTTGATCTGCCGCTCGACGAAATTCCGCTCGTCTTTCTCGATACCGAAACCACGGGGCTGACGCCGCGCTTTGGCGACCGCCTGCTCGAAATCGCGCTCGTTCGCTTTCGCGGCGGTGTGATGGAGAATTTCTACACCACCCTGCTCAACCCCGAATGTTCGATTTCGCCGGGCGCGTCGCGCATTCACGGCATCACCGCTCGCGACGTGTCCGACGCGCCGCTGTTTCGTGACGTTGCGAAACCGATTCGGGATGAGATGGAAAATGCGGTCCTCGTCGCCCATAATGCCCCGTTCGATCTCGGGTTTCTGACGCACGAATTTCGGCGTGCGCGGGTCAATTCTCCCGCCAATCTCGTCCTCGACACGCTCAAATTATTACGGCGCAATTTTCGCTTTCGGTCCAATTCGCTTGCCAACGTTGCCAATGCCTTCGGCATTGAACGCGAGACCACGCACCGCGCGCTGGCGGACGTGCTGACCACCCACAAGGTATTCGAGCATATTGTCGAAAAACTCGCTCCCGCCACCCTCCGCGAGCTGCTTGCCATGCAGGATGGAACAGTGACGTGGGCGGATACGTCAGTACGAGACGAGTTGGTCCTGCCGCCCGCGCTCGAAGAGGCGCTGCGGAGTCGCCGCAAACTCTTTTTGCGCTATGTGGACGAATACGGGGGCAAAAGCGAACGCTGGGTGAGCGTGGTGGATGTCCGCGCGCAAAAGGAATATATCTATGTCCGCGCCTTTTGCCATCTCCGCGACGCCGAGCGCAATTTCCGTCTCGATCGCGTCATCGAGATGAAGGTTGAAGAATAATGAGGGTTTCATCGTCCATGTCGAATCCTCAGACTCTGGTCCCGGAGCCCCGGTCTCCCACTGCGGATTTGGGTATCATTGTCCTCAACTATAACACGCGTAATTTGCTGCGCGATTGTTTGCGTTCCCTGGCGGCGACGCGCGGTCCCAAACTCGATATCACGGTGGTGGACAATGCCTCGCCCGATAACAGCGTGGCGATGGTGAGCGCCGAATTTCCGAATGTGCGTCTGATCGCGAGCGAGACGAATGGTGGCTATGCGTTCGGCAACAATCTCGCCCTGCGCGAATTTTTGAGTCGCCCCAATCCCCCGCGCGCCCTCATGCTGCTCAACACCGACACGGTCGTGCCGCCCGATTCGCTCGCGCGGATGATGGATTTTCTCGACGCCCATCCTGATGCGGGGATTGTGGGTCCCAAACTCGTCTTGCGCGATGGCTCGCTCGATCTGGCGTGCCGCCGCAGCTTTCCCACGCCGGAAATTTCGTTCTATCGAATGTTGGGTCTCTCGAAATTGTTTCCAAAATCCAGGACCTTTGGGCGCTACAATCTGACCTATCTGGACGAGAACGAGACCGCGCAGGTGGATTCGGTCGTCGGCGCGGCGATGCTCATGCGGACACAGGCGCTGGAGCAGGCGGGCTTGTTGGACGAGACTTTTTTCATGTATGGCGAGGACTTGGACCTTGCGCTGCGTATCAAACAAAAGGGTTGGAACGCGTACTATTATCCCGGCGCGCAAATCATGCATTACAAGCGCGAGTCGTCCAGACAATCGAAAAAGGCGCAGGTAGAATTTTATCGCGCCATGTATATTTTTTATGCCAAGCACTATCGCGCGACCACACCGTTTTACCTGGATTGGCTTGTCATGGGCGGCATCGCGCTCAAGGGCGGGCTGGCGCTCGCCCCCGAATTTTTCCGCGTTCGCGAGCTAAAGGAGGCAAAGGGCTGATGCGCCGTCGCGCCGAGTTGGTGTTTGCGATAACGCTGCTCCTTTTGGACGCCTTGCTGATTAGCGTGGCGTTTGTGCTGGCGTACCGCGCGACCTTTGCGATGAGCCCGGGCACGGGTCCGACGCCTGATTTGATCGAATTTGCGCCGATGATTTTGTCCACGGTCATTTCGCTCATTAGCGTCTATTTTTTCTACCGGTTGTATCACCAGCGGCGCGGCGAATCGCGCATTGACGAAATTTACAAGCTGGTGCCCGCCACCTCCATCGGCGTCATTGTGGCGACGGCGGTCACGACGCTGCTTTATCGCGGTCTGGAATACCCGCGCTTGCTGCTCGTCTTTATCTGGGTCTTTACCCTGGTCCTGGTGGCGTTGGGTCGTTTTGTGCACGGCGGTCTGCGCTCGCTCGCGTACGCGCGCGGGTGGGGCGAGCTGCGCGTCTTGATTGTGGGCGCGGGCGAAGCGGGAAACATGATCCTCGAAAAAATCCGCGGCTCGCCGCGCCTGGGCTATCGCCCCGTCGCGTTTTTGGACGATGAGCGGGTGGGGCTCAAGGTGCTCGGCTTGCCGGTGGTCGCGCACACCCAGGATTTGGGCGACGTCGTGCGGGCGATGAAGATTGATGAAGTGATCGTCGCCTTGCCTGATGCGCCGCACCAGCAGATTCTTTCAATCGTCAGCAGGTGCGAAGATGGTGGCGTGAGCATCAAAGTGTTCCCGGACGTCTTTCAAATCATGGCAGCCGAAATCAACATTGGCGACCTGTCCGGACTGCCGCTACTCGCCATGCGCGATGTGGCGCTGCGCGGCTGGCGGCTCACGCTCAAACGCGCGGTTGACCTGGTTCTCAGCGCCATCTGGCTCGTCTTGTGGTCGCCCCTTTACATGCTCATTGCGATTCTGGTGAAATTGGACTCGCGGGGTCCGGTGCTTTTCACCCAGGTGCGGATGGGTCTGGACGCCAAACCGTTCCCGATTTTCAAGTTTCGCTCCATGGTGGCGGATGCCGAAAAAGAGGGTCCCGGCTGGACGACGCCGTCGGACCCGCGCGTCACGCGCGTCGGGCGTCTTTTGCGGAAAACGTCGCTCGACGAGTTCCCCCAGTTCATCAACGTCTTTCTCGGGCACATGAGTTTGGTGGGACCCCGCCCCGAACAGCCCGCCTTTGTCGAGCAATTCCGCGAGCTCGTGCCGCGCTATATGGAACGACACCGCGAAAAAGCGGGCATCACCGGTTGGGCGCAGATCAACGGCTTGCGCGGCGACACTTCGATTTCAGAGCGCACCAAATATGACCTGTATTACATTGAAAATTGGTCGCTCTGGTTCGATTTCAAAATCCTCATCCTGACCGCGCTCAAGTTCTTTAGGGACAAGAGCGCGTACTAGCAGGTTGTCGGAGAGACCTCATTTGCAACTATAAACGCGCGTCGTAGTATCTCAAAAATAGCTATTATTTGATTTCACTCCGACAACCTGCTAGCGCGACACGCGAACGCGGAGGGGCAAAAAAACTCTGGAATATTGCGTAAAACAAACGCCGACCTATCCATCAGGTCGGCGTTTCTTTTTGCCCCCGCACGGTTTTTTCTCCTTTTCACAGTTATGTTGGCGGTGATTGGCAGCTCGGGAGCTGGGAATGGCGGTCGGCACGGGCTAGTGTGGCTCTATGCATCATCAACCGACCCGGCGGGCGTCGTTCTTTTAATCCATCGCTCGCGGGGGGATTCAGGATAACCCGAATGGAGGAGATTCATATGGGAATGTCAGGGAGCGCCGGAAACGAGGAACTGGTGGTCGCATTTCACCTGCATTCGAATCATGTTGGCTATGAACCGGTCCGCGCCGCGCACGCCTTTGAGTTGGTCCGCGGTCTTGGAGGAAACGGCGCGCGTTTTGAAATGTCCTGGTTTGACCTCGAACCCGAACAGGGTCTCTGGGACAGCCGTAAAATCGCGTGGTACAGCGACCTGGTCCGGCTGATGGTTGATTCGTTCGGACTTGAGCCGATTGTAAACCTGGCTGGCGCTCCGCCCTGGGCGGCAAAACTGCTGCGCCAAGACCGGCGGGCGTTCATTCATCACTGGCGCGTTTTTTGCGATCGGGCGGTGGATATCATGGGGGGACGCGTTCGGTTCGTCCAGGTCTGGAATGAGCCAAACAATCCGGTCCTGCAAATTGCGGAACGCGCCCACGCGCACGTGGGAATTTTCAATCATGGTTTTTTCCATGACATGCTTTACGTCGCCGCCGGGGTCATGCGCCCTGCCATCCAACCGCTCGAGATTCTGATCAACGTCACAACCGATTTGCCGAACTGGGAGCGTTTTGTCACCGCCTGCATTCACCAAGCGGCGGATACATTCGACATTATCGGTTTGGATTTCTACCGCAGTTCGTATCTGCCGCTGGGTTGGAGTGAATTTCGAGATTTGGAGCGCTTGTTCGAGCGAGTCAATGCCCCACAGGACTCTTGGTTTGGCAAGCAGGCGGCGCTGGTCGAATTCGGCTTTTCAACTTTTTTGCCGCCTCTGCGAAATGAGACAAAACAACTCGAATGGGCAAACATCATGTTGCCGGAAATCCGCCGACAAAATCAGGTCTGGCAAACGCGCCAAGCCAAAAGTCTGCGCCTGATCTCCTGGTATCAGCTCTATGACGAGCCGCGTAACCTGGCATTTCCCTTTCTCGCTCATTTTGGCATTGTCCGTTTGCCGGACCACAGCGGAAATGGGCAAAAGAAACTCGCGTTTGACACCGTGCGTCGGCATTTGTGCGCCCTGCGCCAAGAAGCCGCCCAACTTGAGATTCGGAGGGACCCTGAATGTCAAAAAATCTAAATCTGGACCGTCATGCAGATTACCCCACGCTCCGGCAAGCGCCGGGATGGAGTGACGGGTTGCCCGGGCTGGCGAGATATTTCGAGACATCCGCTCTAGCCAGACATGCGCTCTTTGTGGCGGCAACGCTCACGGTCGTCCTCTTGTATGGCTATAGCATTGGCACGTTTGACCAGGCGCTCCATATTCCCGCGTTGAAAAGCTTTGCGGACCCGTCGCTCTATCCGGGCGATTCGTATCTTGCCCTGCGAGTTCAACACTATTCGTATTTCTGGATGCTCTTGGAACCTTTCTATCGGTTCGGCATTCTGGAAAGTACGATATTCGTCCTGCATCTTGTCACGACGTATCTGACCGTGTGGATGTTTTGGAAACTGAGTGAGGAGCTGTTTCACAACCCGTTGACCAATCTCCTCTGTGTCCCGGCGTTCGTCCTCCCACATATCGGGTTTGGCGGCTGGCCCCTGTTTGAATGGAGTTTGCTCAATCGAACGTTCGTCTTGCCTTTTTTGATCGCAGCGGTCATTCTTTTTTTGCGGGGGCGCATCCTATTGGCGTTTTTGCTGCTCGGTTTGATGTACAACCTGCACGCGCTTTCCACGAATTTTCCACTCGGGCTGTTTCTGTTCGTTTGCCTGATCGAATGGCGCAAAATCGGCTGGTCCAAGATTGCGAGCGGGTTGGGGTTGTTTGTCCTCGCGGCGCTCCCTGTCCTGCTGTGGAAGTTTTCAGGTCCGGGCGGCGATCTGGAGGTGAATCGCGCCTGGTTCGACATTATCAGTCTCGGAATGGTCTATAACGAATATGCGTTCGTTTCGGCGTTGGTGCATGAAAGTGGCATAAGCGTATAATCTTGGGTTATGCCAAACCAAAACAAGAAAACACGCTCATGCCAAAAGTCATTATATCGCATTCGGAACTGGAAGACCTACGAACAAGCCC
>JADZCJ010000043.1 GCA_020851635.1 Anaerolineae bacterium | reverse complement strand
CCAATTTCAGTTTGGCGTATTTCGGGTCCTTGAGCGCTTCGTTCATGGCGGCGATCCAGGCATTCTGGTTTGCGGCATCGGGTGAGGCAGACAAGACGGCAAACTCGCCGCCATCGGGTCCGATGATATTCAGAGCCATGTCCGCCATGACCTTGCCGGTTTCGGCAAAATCAACCTGTGCGACAAAGACCTGCTCGCCCTCGGCGCTCGGGATCGGCGAGTCCCAGGTCACGACTTTGATGCCCTTGTCCATCGCCGCTTTAGCAGCAGGCGCGATCTGGTCGCCTGCATTGTTCGAAAGCATGATCGCCTGAACGCCTTGCGTGGTCTGGTTGGTCACGATTTCGATTTGACCGGCGGCGCTGTTTTCCGGAGTCGGTCCCGTAAATACCAGTTCGTCGGGGTTGCCCAACTCCTTGCCCGCTTCCTGCGCGCCCTCGTTCGCCTGATCAAAGACGGCGATGCCGAGGAATTTCGGCAAAAGCACCATCTTGACGGCTTGTCCCTTGTCTGCGGTGACGGGAGCGCCGCTCGGTTGTGTCGCTTGTGTGGGCGCCGGGGCTTGGGTCGCAGGAACCGCAGTGGGCGCCGGCGCCTGAGTGGCTGGAGCTGCAGTTGGCGCGGGCGCGGGGGCAGGCGCAGGAGCGCAAGCCAATACTATCAACGCCAGCAAAAGCAATCCGATAATCGGAATTAGTCGTTTCATCTATCTCCTCCTCCATGAGGTTTGATCACATTTGATTGCCGGCAATTACACGTACTCTAACCTTCGAGTGTTTCATGGCGAAGTGAGTTCGCCCGACCTCGAAGGTTTTGAGATGTAGGTAATCACCGGTTGGTTGCCATTGAATAGGTTGTGTTTTAGAATGATGCGCGGTTCACCTCCACTGACGCAAAAGGAATGACGACCCGCCGTGAACGGCGTTCTCGTCACGAATTTTGAGTCGAGGTTCCAACGCATTCTCACGCGAGTTGCATGTCCGGTGCGCTACGTGAGAATGCGTTTTTTATTCAGCCGAAACAGCTTTGCCGACCGCAGGGGGAGGAGGCGCCTGTGCCGCCTGTCTTGTCCGGAACGACTGCCGCAAACGCGACGCAATGTTGGGCACAAGGACGGACAGGATCAACAGCGCTCCGATCACTCCGGTCTGGGCATTGCCGCTGATGTTGAGCAAACCCATTCCGTTGCGCAAATTCAAGATCAACAAGATCGAAAGCAAAACTCCAAACATACTGCCCGTGCCGCCAAAGATACTGACTCCGCCAAGCAGCACGATCGTGATAATGTCCAGTTCAAATCCCTCTGCCGTGCTGCCGCGCACCGCGCCCAATCGGGCAGCGAGCAAGACGCCGCCGAGCGCAGCTACAAGCCCCGACGCGCTATATAGAATCATCTTGACGCGCGGCACCTGCACGCCCGAATACCGCGCCACATCTTTGCTGTTGCCAATCACGCGCACATAGCGCCCAAACCCTGTATAATGCAAAACCACAATCGCGACCACTAACCCGACGGCAAAAATCAAAAACGAAAGAGTGAACGGACCGATCACTGTCTGCTGTCCCAAATCATCGAACCATTGAGGAAAATCGCCGATGGAACGGTCCTCGAGCAACACGCGTGCCAGCCCCCGAAACATGATCAACGTCGCCAGGGTCACGGCAAGTGACGGGAGTCCTGCCCGCGCAACCCAAAAGCCGTTAAATGCGCCGCCAATCAAGCCGATAAAGAGAGCCACGACGATGGCGAGGACCATCGGCTGCCCCGCTTTGTATAAAAAAGCCAACATGCAGGCAGCCAGTCCCATCATGGAGGCGACAGACAAATCAATCTCGCCGTTGATAATGACAAAGGTCATAACCAGCGCGACGATTATTTTTTCGATCGAAAGTTGGAACAGGTTGACAAAATTTTGGGCTGAAAGATAGACGGGCGACTGCCACGCGTTAAACGCAATCACTCCGATCAACAGGATGAGCAGCATTCCTTCCCAACTTTTGAGTCGTTGAATCACTCGAGCCATATTCGCCCTGCCCTTATTTCGGCACATCCGCGCCGACAACCCGCTTTTCATCCGCTTCGGTCATTTGCACCTCGGAACGCGCCCACAGATTGCGCAAGCGTCCGAGAATGAGCGCATCCGCTGCCACCGCCGCAAGGATGAGCGCGCCGAGCAGTGCATCAATCCAAAACGCGCTGATGGAAATCCAGCGAATCAAACTTTGCTGCAGAATATTGATCAAGAGCGCGCCGAGCAGCGCACCGATAATAGTGCCCTGCCCGCCAAAGATGGCGACCCCGCCCACGACGACGGCGGCAATCACCTGTAGTTCCATCCCCTGCGCCGCGACTACCGTAATGTTGCCGAATCGCGCCAGAAACATGAATCCCGCCAGCCCCGAGAGCGCGCCGCACAATACAAAGGCAATAAACACGACTTGCTCGGAGGGCAGCCCGGCAAACCGTGCGCCATCCGGATTCGAGCCGACCGCGTAAAGTCTGCGTCCCAGGTTCGTGAACGACAGGACCAACTGAAAGATAATTACCGCCGCCAGGGCAATCAGCACCAACAGCCGCACATCCAGTCCCGCAAAGGAAGCGAGGGTCACGCCGGGCAACTCTTGCAGCCAGCGAGGCATGGCATCTATCACTACCGTCTTGGCGCCGGATAGCTCTACTAGCGCCGCCCGATAGATAGCAAGAGTTCCAAGGGTCGTGATGATGGCAGGCACGCGCCCATAGGCGATGAGGACCCCATTGATCGTCCCCAAAACGGCGCCGATAGCAATCGCCATTGCGACAGCCAACACCGGGTGCAGTTCATGGTTCCCCGTCAGAAAAGTGCCGACCACATACGCCGTGACGCCGACAATGGAACCTACTGACAAGTCCACGTTACGGGTCAAGATGACGAGCGTTTGACCGATGGCAACGACCGCAATAATCGCCACATCGGACGCGATGCGATTAAAAAAACGCGGGCTGAGATAGTTTGGAATCTGCGTGCTGAAAAATACGAGCACGCCCAGGATGAGAAATACCAAACTCAATTCGCGAATTTGTTCGGGGCGAAAATGCCGTCGTAGCGTTTGACCCATTCGGTTTGGTTCCTCGTTGACCTAACCCTGTCCCATTGCCGCGGCAAGTATAGTTTCCTGCGTCGCTTCGGCGCGTGTAAAGATGCCCATCTGCCGGCCCTCACGCATGACCACAATGCGGTCACTCATGCCCATCACTTCGGGCATGTCGGACGAAATCAGAATAATGCCAAGACCCTGCTCTGCGAGCTCGTTGATCATGGCGTGCACTTCGGCTTTGGCGCCCACATCAATCCCGCGCGTCGGTTCATCGAGAATCAGCAGTTGCGGTTTGACATTGAGCCATTTGCTCAACATGACTTTTTGCTGGTTGCCGCCCGAAAGTTTTGCGACGGGCACATCCACTGTCTGCGTGCGAATGGCGAGTCGTTCGCGAAACTGCATCGCGGTCTTTTTTTCCGCGCCAAAGTTGATGAGACCCAGACCGTAAAGATATTCGCGGAGCATGGGCAGGGAGATGTTTTCGGTGACAGACATGGGCATGACCAACCCTAACGCGCGACGGTCTTCGCTGGCATAAGCGATGCCGATTTTCATTGCCTGCTGCGGCGCGGTTATACGCACGGGTTTGCCCGCAAAGACGACCTCGCCCACATCAGCCGGTTCCACACCAAATAACGCCAAGCCCACATCCGTGCGCCGCGCGCCCACGAGACCCGCCAATCCGACCACCTCGCCGCGATGCACATCAAAGGTGATCCCCTGGAATGTTCGCTCCTTGCCCAAGTTCTTGACCGATAAAAGCGTCTCGCCGCGCGCCGTTTCGGTTTTGGCAAAAAGGTCGTGGATTTCGCGCCCCACCATGTCGCGAATCGCGCCGTCGGGTGTGACCTCGACGCGTGGTTTCGTGGAAATCCATTTCCCATCCCGAAAGACAGTGACGCGGTCCGCGATTTCAAACACTTCTTCCATGCGATGGCTGATAAACAAGATCGCGACGCCCTGTTTACGCAGGGTGTTGGCGAGTTTGAACAATTGGCGGACCTCGTGCGCCGACAGGGAAGCTGTCGGCTCGTCCATGATCAAGACCCGCACTTGAAGCGAAATCGCCTTGGCAATCTCGACGGTCTGCTGTGCCGCAAGCGTCAACCCCCGCGCGGGCTGACGCACATCGAGTTTTACGTCGAGCTGTTTGAGAATATCCTCGGCGTCGCGATACAGTCTGCCCCAGTTCACAAAAGGCGAGCGCGTGCGATGGGTGAGAAAGATATTTTCCGCGACAGTGAGGTCGGGAAAGACCATTGGTTCCTGATAAATCGCGGCGATGCCGTGCGTTTGTGCCTGAATGGGGTTGAGGAGCGAGATGGGTTTCTCATCCAACCGGATCTCGCCGCGATCGGGCGGGTGTACACCCGTCATGATCTTGATGAGCGTGGATTTGCCCGCCCCATTCTCGCCGAGCAGGGCGTGGATTTCGCCGGGATAGAGCGACAACGAAACATCCTCCAACGCCTGGGTGGTATCAAAGCGTTTCGAGATGCCGCGCATTTCGAGCACAGGAGATTGGTCCAAGTCAAAAGGAGCAAGTGTCAAGCTAAAAGTTTGCGTCCCGCTTGTATTTTCACTTTTAGCTTTTTACTTTATGCTTTTGGTTTTAGCGCACATACGCCGCGACGAGACCCCCATCCACATTGAGCATGCCGCCCGTCGTCTTGCTCGAACGGTCGGAGGCAAAGAATAGGATCGCTTCCGCGAGGTCTTGCGGATAGACATTGACCTTGAGTGTGGTGCGCTGGCGATACGCTTCTTCCAATTGGTCGGGTTCGATCCCCATGCCTTTGGCGCGCGCATCCCGCCATCCCGCATCCCAGATACTCGACCCCTGCAAGACCGCGTCGGGGTTGACGATATTGACCCGCACGCCCAGCGCGCCGCCTTCTTCTGCCAACGAGCGCGCCAAATGGATTTCGGCGGCTTTGGCGGCGTTGTATGCGCTGGCGTTCCTGCTCGCAATCAAGCCGTTCTTGCTCGCCACAAAAATCAAACTGCCGCCGAGCCGCTGCTGCTGCCAGATTTTGAACGCCTCGCGCGAGACCAGAAAATAACCCTTTGCCAGCACATCAAAGAGCTTGTTCCATTCGCTAAGGGTGGTTTCGGTGACGGGATAGGAAGAAGCAAGCCCCGCATTGTTGACGACAATGTCCACGCCGCCGTATGCACGGACCGTCTCGCGAAACGCGCCGGTGACCTGCGCCTCGTCGGTGACGTCGCATTGGACTGCCAGCCCGCGTTTGAACCCAAAGCGTTTGGTAATGTCCGCCGCCACATCCTGCGCGCCTTGCACGTTCAAGTCCGCAATCACCACATGCGCGCCCTCTTGTGCCAGCCGATATGCCGCCGCCCGTCCGATGCCCGATGCCGCCCCGGTGATGAACGCCACGCGCCCTGCGAGTTCGCGGTCCGGCGGACGCATCGAAAGTTTATAGAGTTCGAGGGGCCAGTATTCCACGCCATACGATTCGGCGGGGGTCAACGAATCGAACTCGTCGAGCGCCTGCGAGCCGCCCATCACGCTGATCGCGCGGTGATACAAGTCTGCGCTCACCTGTGCGAGCTGCGCATCCTTGCCCGTCGTGATCATGCCGACCTGCGGAATCAAGACCACACGGGGCGCCGGATGAAACATCTTGTCGCCCTCGGTCTTGTTTTCCTCAAAATATTTCTTGTAGTTTTCGATATAGTCCGCCATTTCTTCGGGCAGACTCGACACAAGGGATTGAGGGCTTGGACCATTCCAATTGACAAACATCGGCACGCGTTTGGTGTGGACGAGGTGATCGGGACACGCCGCGCCGACCGAGGCGAGTTGGCGCGCCTGCTCGGAATTGACAAAGTCCAGCACGTCGGGCGAGTCGTCAAAGCGCAGGATCGAACGCGGGATGCCCGCCGCGCCGCGCAAGGTGGGCATGAGCGCCTCTGCAATCGCGCGCCGTCCCGCGGCGTCGAACTGCGACATAGAGACATTCCCAAAAACGCGTTTCGCCTTGGCGCGGTCGGCAATAAAATCTTGGGCGGCTTGGATGATTCCGATCGTATGCGCGTAGGTCTCTTTTGGCTCGTCGCCCCACGTCACGAGACCATGCTTGCCCATCACCACACATTCAATTTGCGGATTGTTGCGCACGGCAAGCCCAATTTGTTTCGAGAGCGCAAACCCGGGGCGAATATAGTCCACCCACGCCGCGCGCTCGCCGTAAATTTCGCGCATCCACTGTTTGCCATTGGGCGAGCATGCCAGCGAAATGACTGCATCGGGATGCGTGTGGTCCGTGTGCGCCGCGGGAATGAACGCGTGCAACAGCGTTTCGATGGACTGGCGCGGCAGATTGAGCGCAATCAAACATTGCGACAGATAGGCGGTCATTTCCTCGTCGGTCATCGCCTCTTGCTGCAGGAGCGGTTCGATATCGTCCATCCGCAGTCCCGCAAAATCGCGGCGTCCCATCGTGGCAAGGTCTGACCCCGACCCTTTAACCCACAGGGTGCGCACGGGCTGCCCGCGAAAATCTTTTTCGACGGCTTTGCTCCCCGTATTGCCGCCATAGATATTGCACACGGCACGGTCCGCGCCGAGCAGGTGCGAACGATAGACCAGCAAATCCAATGCATCCAGTCCCGCCGCCTGACGATCATCCCATAAATTTTTTGGCATAAATCAAAAATACCTCAGCTCTGATACCCGCCCGCCTGCTGCGCGGTCCCGCGCTCCGCCGCGATTTTCGCCTCGTACCCGCTCGCGCGATATGCTGCCAGTGGGTCTGCGGGGACGCCCATCTCTGTGCGGACCTGCCGCAAAAGCGGGCGCACGTCCGTCCTGAACGCGTCGTTGAGCACCTGGTGCGCCGCGATCACATCGCCATTTGCCTGCGCCGCCCGCCATTTCGCGCGGGGCACGATCAGAGACTTGGCATACGCTTCCTGACAATTCACGACCGAAAGGATCATGGAGGCGAGTTTGCCCTCGACATTGTGCGACTGGTCAATCATGTATGCCACGCGTTCGGCGGTGGCGCGCGCGGGCTCGTCGTCGGACTGCGCCGCATCGGTGAGTTCGTTATAGATCAAAAAGAGTTCATATGGATTGACGCTGCCGACAATCAGGTCGTCGTCCGCATATTTGCGATTGTTGAAATGAAAACCGCCGAGATTGCCCTCGTCCAGCAAAAAGGCGACGATTTGTTCGATGTTGACGCCCTGGGCGTGGTGTCCCAGATCAACCAGCACCTGTGCCCGGTCGCCGAGTTTTATCGAAAACGCATAGGACGTGCCCCAATCCGGCACATCCGTCGAATAAAAAGCGGGTTCGAAAAATTTGTATTCGATCAACATCCGCCCGTTGGCGGGCAGGTTTTCGTAAATTACTTTCAGATTTTCTTCGAACCGTCTCTTGCGCGCGCGCAGCGAGTCCTGTCCCGCGTAATTTGTGCCGTCCGCAAACCACAAGGACAAACTATCGCTGTCCGTCCTGGTCATGATTTCGCAGCATTCCAGGATATGGTCGAGCGCCAGCTCGCGCGTCCCCGCCGACGGATTGCCCAGCGACCCGAATTTGTAAATTTCGTCCTGAAACACGTTGGGGTTGATTGCGCCGAGAGTAATGCCCTGTGCCTGCGCGTACTGCCGCAGCGCGACATAGTCATTGTCCGGCGGCTTGTCCCACGGGATGTGCAGGGCAACCGACGAGGCGATGCCCGTCATTTGATGCACCATCGCGGCATCATCAATTTTCTCGCGCGTGGTGCGCGCCGCGCCCGGATGCGGAAACGTCTTGAAGCGCGTGCCGCTGTTGGCATATCCCCATGAGGGGGTCTCGATATGCTGGGCGCGCAGCTGTTGTTTTACAAACTCGACATCAATGCCCTCGCCCGCGAGCGAGTCAACCAATACCTCTAACGCCGCCGAATTATTCATGTTTCGATAAAAAAGGTCTGCGACCGCAATCCGCCTGTAGCGGGCATTGCAATTCAGACCAGTTGAACATCTATATTTTTTGCCCGCGCGTCCTGCACCATTTTGCGCGGCGCGCGTTTGTCGGAAATGATGGTGGTGAGTTGGGTGGCGCTGCAAAACGAGGCGAGCGCGACCTGGTTCCATTTGGTCGAGTCAATCAACGCCACAACCTCGCGCGCCACGTCCACAATGGCGCGTTTCAGCGCCACCTCGTCGGGATGCACGTCGGTGAGACCTTCCTCGAGCGTAAAACCGCGCGCGCCCATGAACGCGCGTCCGATATTGAATTGCCGGATTAAATCGGCGCTCCACATGCCGACGAGGGAAAAGGCTTCGCGGCGAACGATGCCGCCGGGCATGATGACAGTGATATTGGGAAATGTGACGAGTTCGCGGGCAGAACGAATCGAATTGGTAATGACGGTGAGTTCGCGGCGATCGCTGATTTGGAGCGCCAGTTCAAAGACGGTCGTGCTGGCGTCGAGAAAAACACTATCACCATCACGCACCAGCGCGGCAGCCGCATGACCGATCGCGTGTTTTGCTGCATGTTGAATCTTGGCGCGCGCCTCGAAATTGAGCTCATGCGCGGATTTGTTTGCCGCCATGGCGCCGCCATGAATTCGCACCAACTGCCCGCGTCGTTCCATCTCGGCAAGGTCGGCGCGGATGGTGACGGGTGAAACCTTGAGGGTGCGCGCCAGTTGAGCTACCTTGACGCGCGATTGCGTTTGGAGCGAGTCTTGAATTCGGGTGAAACGTTCGGGCTGGGAGAGGGGAAAAGTGACAGCCACCGTTGGCGCCTCAATGAACATCGTCGTGATGTCCGGACCGCAGTCGCACAACTATTTGCATTCACTTGCGTTTGCTTGCGTTTCGTTACGCGTCGCAAGTATAGCAAGGGGCAAGGTCACTGTCAATAGGTGTGAAAAAAAGAACAATAGGTCAGACCGGTTCGGGCGTGTGAAACGGCAGCATCGCCCAATCGGCTACGGTCTGGGGGACAACACCCTGGGCAGCGTCGGTGTGATGGACCATGCGGTTCGAGGGGGCAACTTGACGGGCGCGCTTGTCCAGCAAGCGGCGACGTTCGGCGCCGATCCCGACTCGTTCGCGCGCCAACGTGCCATGATACGAGATGATTTCGCCGTCGCGGGCAAATGGCTCGCGTTCGATCAAGTCAATGCGACCCGCGCGAAATTGGAGGTGCAGCAGATCGCCAGTCTGCATATACAAAATTCCGCCGCCCCTGATCGCTTCCGGGGTCACGTGTCCCACCGAAACGCCAAAATTGGTGCCCGAATAGCGACCATCGGTGATGAGCGAAACGAGCTGCCGCCAGAGACGATGATAATTGATGCGGAACGACGGCACAGCCATTTCGGGCATTCCGAACGCCTCGGGACCCTGCCCCGAAATAATCATGGCGATCCGCAAGGTATGCGTCTTGACCATATGGTCAAACAACGCCTCGTCCGCAATCCCCTCTGCGCTCGCGCCTGAATTGTATGCGTGCATATGGCGTAGGACCGCGTTGGTCTGTCCGGACAGAGTTCGATACAACTCGTCACGGAAATGATCGAGCATGGCGTGGTCTACCAAGGCATCGTTTGCCTCTTGCTCGTGCTCGAAATAGAGGACAAACCCCACCTTGTCGTCGAACTTGTCGAGCAGCTCATCCGGCAGTCCGCTGATTTTTACCACCGCCGTCTCGAACCAGTTGCCGCGCAGCACATCCGTGCCCGAAATGGCGCGGCGCGGGGTCGAGAGAATGATCGGGTTTTCGCGCACCCCATCTGCGGAAAGGTTTGTCGTGTCGCTCAGACGCTGGCGCCAGGTTTGCCCCGTGACCGTCGGCGCATCCAGGTCGAGCGGCACACCGGCGCGTGACATTTCGTAAAACACCGTCTCCATGCCGCGAATCTGTCCCGCGCAGCACTGCTGCGCCAGCGCAAACACATCGCGGCCCTGCGTGAGTGAGTAATCGTAAACGTCGGGAATCGGCGCGGCTTTCGAGATCTGTTCCACATCCATCAAGGAAAAGTCATAGCCCGCATATTTCATGGTGGCGACCATGTGCATCATGAGGTTGGTCGAGCCGCCGACCGCCGCATGGACGCGCGCCGCATTGGCAATGTTTTGCGAAACAATACTCGAGACGGAAAATCGCGGGTTGTTGTCACGCAAGGCGTGACGAGCAATCTCGAATAGCGCATCCATGGCGCGGTTCACCTCGGACTGTTTTGGCGGTTCAATCAGCAGTTCGACGGCGGGATGCACCATGCCCAGCGCGGCGACGACATCGCGTGACGAGTTGCCGGTGCCGTGAAAGGCGCAAATGCCGCCTTTGGCGTCGCAGGTGTTGACCGCCAACGCTTTTTCCAGGCGTTTGTGCGTCGCGGGGGATATAATCTCCTGCTGGACCGCGCGTTCGAAAAACGCCAGAAACATTTCATTGGACGAGCACTGTAAAATATAGTCCAGTCCATCGCGCAAATCTTCCGCCAACTCGAGCTCGCCGATTTGGTCTGCTTTTGCCGCGATCTCGCGGATTTCGGCTTGAACGTCCGGCGGAATTGTTCCGCCCTTGAGCACATGCGCCGGCGCAAACGTCGCAAACACGCTCGCTTCGCCCCGGTCCTGGCGTACGCGGTCGAGATGCGCCAGCGCCGCCACAATCGCCATCGGCGTCTTGTCGCATCCCTGAATCACAAACGCGCCGTGATAGCACTGTCCTTCCATCTGATTCACAACCATCTGTGCCACCGCATTGCGCGCCTGGAGGGAATAGGACATGCCCATCGTGCTCTGCGCCGTCCCATCGCAGACGACGGGGATGGCAAAATAAAACGGCACGCCTCCATTCTCCCAGATGCGCACCGCCGCGCGCAGCGTGGTGTCCCAGTCCATCACATGCGCGGGATGGTCGGACGAGCCGCCGATGATGGCAATGCGCGGCGCGTTGGCGTCGAGCCGGTCAAAGATTGCGGCGAGCGTGCAGTCGGTCTTGACCCCGTGGAGTTGATACGCGCGGTCCAGGAGCGCTGCGACCGTAATGGGTTCGTTCGCCTTGCCTTGCACATGGTCGCGATAAGGGTTGATGCCGGATTCGATGATTTTGAGAGGAATCATTTTGGAAGACTCGTCAAGTTGAAGATTACGTTATTTGACTTATCAACGGAGCGCTTTAGCGACCGTGAAATTGGTTTCTTGTTCTTGCTCGCTTGCAAACGTTTTGCGTTGCGAGCCGCTGCGCGGGCAACCGTTTTCCGTCGCGGCTTGACCTGCACCTGTACGCTATCCTCATACAGGGTCTCGGGCGCAATATCCACCCCAGTGGGCCAGATTAACGTCTCTGTGTCGGGGTCCACAAAAACTTGACGAAAGAGGATAGGATCACGTCGAATCGTTTCGAATACAGGTCCCCGTAGATAAGGTTTGAGGTCGAGTTCACGTGTTTCGTCGTTGCTAAACTGCATTCGCACGCGATAGCCGCCTATGATCCGAACAGAACGCACCGTAATAACATCCGGGAAATCGGCGTTCATGACAAGATCGTTCAATGGGTATCTGGATGCTTGCGTTGTGGCTCGGCGGCATTCTCAAGCCGCTGTCGCACAAGACAAGCATTCCATAACTCTTCGGGAAGCACCACACGCTGATAGAGCAAGCCATTAACCGAGTCAGTTGGATGCAGGTTGATGCCCTGCGATTGATATGCCTTGTAGACCAGTTGACTGCAGTAGAACGCGCCGTCGGTTTCGGGGTCGAAAAAATCTACGTTGTATGGTTTCCCTTTTCGCACCTGTTCCATACAAAAAGCGACCGCGTTTTCCCGAATTTGTGTTTGCTGCTCAGACGTTAGCTCGCGTCCCGCGGTGGGGTCGCCGACTGCGACGAGAGTGTCCACCATCAGGCGTTCCACGGCGCAAGGTTCGGGATTCCAATCGTCCCCGACCATCTCGATCAAGACAACTCCTCTGGCGGCAGATTCGATAAAGCGCACCCCGGGTCCGACATACACCATACAATGATCGAGATCGCCCGGAATAATATTCCCAAACAAATTCCAAAGCGCGCCAAACAAACTGTTTTCAGTGCCGTCGCGCGTAAAAAGAATATCACCCGTCCTGACCGTGACACCGCTGAATTGGTGTGTATGAATCATGGCATTGGGGAGATGATACAGGGCTGAATCCTCGGTCTCAAGGCAAAAGAGTCACAACTCCATCCCACCGAAACGGTTGGGCGAGTTGAGATTTGCTCGCCGCGCCGGTTGCAGTCAACGTGTAATCGCCGAACGGAGTGCCGGGCGGAATGATATAACTGTATTGAAAACCGCCATTCGCATCCGCGTGCGCCAAGCCCACATTCACCGCCCCTGCGCCGCCCGCTCGCCGCACCACAACCTGCTCGCCCGGTTGCAAGCCCCCGCCTTGTAGTGTCACCGTAGGCGTTGCAAAACTGATGGGATTGCTCGAACGATGATTTTGAATCCCACCCCAGAACGTGAGGGTGTTGAACGATTCGCGTCCCGTGGTCAACCCGCGCGCGGTAAAGAGATACGGTCCATACAGCGAGTCTTGCGAGAGGTATACGGGAAAAGCGAGGTTACCCCACTGGTCTGCCTGCGCGTTGGGCAGGCGATGAAGCTGCGCCGAGGGGTCGGTCATATAGACAACCACAATTTCGCTCGAACCATACCCTTGCGCGTTATAGTTGACTGCCGTGCCACCAGGGCTGCCCAAAAATACGGCGTTGCAGCCGCACGGTGCGAGAGGATACCCGCCGCCGCCGATCGCAAAGCCCGCAGTGTATTCGCGCCCGCTGCTCAGGCCCTGTGCGCTGGCAAAAAAACCGCCCGTGCCCCAGGTCACATCAGGACGAAAATCAAATTCGATTGCGCCGCCCGCATCGGCGGTGTATTGACCCTGCCCGACGCGCCATTGATACGGTTTGTTGACCCAGGTATCCACCCGTTCACCGGGCACAAATCCGCTTGCGTGAACGGTATAGGTCGTGTCGTAATCGCCGTCGGAAGGTGAAACCCACATGCCCGAAGCAGAGACGGGCGGAACGGCGGCGAGCGAAAAAACAAGGATTGCGATGAACGAAATCAGGGCGCGAAACATGAGACTCTTGAGAGCCACTAACAAAATAGAGGGCGAGATGGTGATGAATTCGATTTTCGCGGCTTGACGCAGCAAGACTCGAACCAAGAGCCATTTTGTCAGGGTCTCTAAAATAGTTGGTTGTACGAATTTACACGCATTGGCGCCGCAAGCATGGGAGTCACTTGAGCGAGCCACCGGCTTGCATGGGCGGTCGTGAGGTGTGTCTCGTGGTCTGCACGTGTCTTGGTCGCCTTGTAAACGACAAACCGCGTCGGCACATTCTCATCCCGCAGCACTTCGAAACGCCGCGTGCCCTTTTCTTTGAGCGCGGCATGACCCATTTCGAGCGTGGCGACCAGAAAAGCATCTACATCCTGGGCGTTGAGATCCAGCCACATCAATACGATATACATATGCGATCTCCGTGGAGAATGGAATACAGATAGTATAATCATTCCCGCGCGGGGGGTCAATTAAAAGTTTCTTTCAGTGATATCTTACGAGCACACAATGATTCAAATATCCTGTGTGCAGCAAGGGAAACAAGAAAAGCGCGCGGTCATTTTGACCGCGCGCTTTCGATTTGTCGAATCTATTCGAGCGTCGTATCGCTGACCTTGATGGTTTGAATCATGTCCTCGATCGGTGTGAGACTTGGCGTATAGTCGCCGGGTGCCAGGGCGTTCAGGTCCTTGACGAGATCTTGCAGATACGTGTTGTATTGTGCCGCCCACTGGGCATCCGTCATGGTGCCGAGCGCCTCTTGATAGGTGGCGGGCAACGTATCCGTCTGGACGGGCCAGTACGCGGCGACATAATACTTGCCGTCCGTAGTCAGACCCTGAAAGGTATAAAAGATGCGGTCGCGCGTGACCGGCGAAACATCCTGCGCGTAATATGTGACGAAACCAACACCCGAGCCGCCGTCAAAGTCCAGATACTTGGTCTGGGCATTAAAGACCTGCGCCGCATTCAGGATCGGCAGGAGTGGGATTTGTTTGGGGAATGTCGCGGGTTTGTCCGTGAGCAGGGTTTGCAGTGAGGTCACTTGTTCGGCAGTCATTGGGTCAAGCTTGACCCAATCTTCAGCTCGGTAGACCAGGACCTGCGGTTCATAGGGGCTAAAGTAGTCGTCCGGTTTCTGACCGTTAAAGAGAAAACGGACAGAGGCAGGCGTTGCGCCACCCAGAGCCGGTCCTTGACTGACCGGAACTGCTTGTGTTGTTTCGCCTTGCGCGGATTGGGCGAGGTCCGAACTGAACGAGAACGTCACGCCGCCATAATCCGCATCAATGCTTTCGGTACCCGTCACCACAGCCGTTGCTGTTATAGTCGCCGTTACGGTCACAACGGGCGTCGCTTCTACTGCCGCCGTTGTCGTCACGACCTCCGTCACGTTTGCGGTCGGCGTCCCCTCTGCTTCCGGTGTGGTATTTGCTGGTGTGGACGGTTCCGAGGGCGATGGGACTTTGGTAAAGGTCAGGTCGGTGCCCCATTTGTCGCTGTCATACTGGGTGCCGCGCAGCAAATTACCCTGCACCTGGAACACGAACGTTTCATCAATGGTCTGGTCGCCCTGCTGCGTCAGATGCACCGTAATGCTTTCCGCACCCGTATCGGGATTCGGTCCGACCGTCCACGTGCCGGTTTGCAGAATGAACGGATTGTCCGGTGTGCTCAAAGTCATTTGCGCCACGCCATTCGGCAGCAAAGTGAGCGCGGTCAGGGTTTTGCTCCCATCTTGCGTGGAACGACCCGACGTATAGACACTGGTATAAAACGCCATTGAGGGCGCGGTGCGCGTATACACCGTGTTTGGCGGTGTGGTTGAAACAAGGTTGGCGCCGTCAACCGTCAGCGTCATGGTCTGGTCAACCGGCTTGCCCGCTTGTTCGGTCAACACCACATTGACCGTGCTGCCGTCTTGTTTCCAGGTGCCCGTGGCATTAATCTCGGCTTTGCCGATATAGTTCATGACATAGCGCACCTGCAAATCACCTCCGAGCACCAGGGTTTCGACGAGCGCGCTGGCATCGGCGGCGGGACCGACCGCGGTATAAATGCCCGCGAGCTCGCGCCCGGGCACTGTCGTGATGGCGGGAATGCACAACTTTTGCCCAACTTCAATCTTGTTTGCGTCGTCAATCGCGGCGAACGAAGAGTCGCTTTTGGCGGCGTCGTTGGTGGCTTGCAGCAGCGCGGGATACGCGCTCACATCGCCCAGATATTTTTCTGCAATGGTCGAGAGCCAATCACCCGCCTGCACAAAATACGTCTGCTGACACGCCGCATCCTGAACATCAGTTCGCGCAAAAGCAAATTGCGAGACCGAAGCGGTCAAGAGGAGCGCGGCGAGCGCGGCAAAAAGGAATGTTTGGAATTTGCCAGACATGAGGGAAACTTCTCCGATAAAAACACCCCACCCGCCCTGACGGACGGATGGGGTGCTCTTGGCCAAAGGTTATTGCGCGGGTTGAGAAACTACCACTTCAACGTTCGAGGTCGGCGCGCCGTTGGTGATAACAGCCACACCGGCGGCGTTCGAGAACAACAGCCGCCCGTTCGCCGAGATAAACGCCTGGACGATATAGTGACCCGCCGGGTTGATTTGCAGGGAATCGTATGGCAGCGAGAACGAAATCGGCACTTGCTGACCATTCGCTCGCTCTGAAATGCCGCTGATGAACGTTCCCGGCGCTTCCGGGTTTGTCACATCAACGAGATAGACTTCGATCACGGCATCATCCGGCAGGGCAATCTTTTCAACATATGTGACATTGCCGGTGACATTGGCATCCGCCTTGTAGAGCGTAATACCGCTGTCGCCATAGAGGGATTGGTTGTACTGGGTCGCAACCAATTTGTCGCCCTGAATTTCAAAGACGAATTTTTCGTTAATGTTGCGGTCTTCTTGTCTGATCAGGACGATCTCGAGCGTGGTCTCGCTGAGCATGGACCAGGTGCCTGTTGCATTGATCGTGCCCTTGCCCACATAATTGCTCAGCCACGAAGCTTCGCCGTTGCCGGCGAGGAACACTTGCCACAAGAGCGCCGAAGCATCCGCCGCGGGTCGGGAGGAAATATACGTGCCTTCCGGCGAACCGGGCGCGGGCGTCGGCGAAGCTGCCGCATCCGTTGCGGATGCCGTTGGCGAGGCCGTAGTCGCGACAGGGGTCGGCGGGGTGGGTTGACCCTCAACCAGCGCGCCGCTGGCGTTCAAGACGAAATATTTGGTCGTTGCAACCGTCGGTTCGGCGGTCATGGGTTCTTCTGCTTTGCGGTCGAGCCAATCCACCTTGATCGCGTTATCGGCGATGGAAATGGCGGTCACTTTGATGCGGTCGCCAAGCAGCGCGGTCACGCCAGTGCCGGGAGCGCCATTGTTGTTGGGCACGGCGGCGACATAGGAAAAGGTGCCACTGCCGCCCGGTTGGGTGATGAGCTGCACGGCGGCATAGGGACTGTTATTCAATGTGCCATTGGCAACCGGTTCCGCAACCTGCGCGGTAAATTGAACGGTGTCGGAAATTACGACTTTGCCTTCGGTCAATGTAGCGGTGCCGTTCGGGGCGCCTTCCACGGTATAGGTGGCGTTGCCCAATTGGGCGAGCGTCAATGGGGCGACAGTCGGCGTCGGCGCCACAGTCGGAGCGGTGGTCGCCGCAGTCGCCGGTGTCGCGCTTGCGGTTGTTGCGCCGGGCGTGGTCGGGGCTTTGGCGGGAATGCACAACTTCCATCCGATTTCGATAATGTTGGCGTCGGCAATTTTTGCGAAACTGGTGTCGCCGGCAGCTGCCGCATTGGTCGCGGTCACGATCTGCGGATACGCCGCGATCTCGCCGAGATATTTTTGCGCGATCGTGCCGAGCGTGTCACCGGCGACGACTGTGTATGTTTCAACACATGCGGCCTGGGCACTGCGACTTGCCTGAACCAGGGGAGCACTTGCCAGGAGCAGACCAAAAATGGTCAACACGGCGAGCGCAGGAAATGCTAGTTTGCTCACAAAGAAACCTCCGTTTTGGCTTTAAGGTGGGTAGATGCCGCAAAAAAGCGGCGGGCAAGTTTCCCCGCCGCTGAACGTCATTTACGTTAATGACACATGGATTATATGCTCGATGGGGATTGATGCAAACTATAGACGGTTGCGAAAATCCAAGAGTTCCGCGTATTTTTGTGATTCAGACATGGAATTTTGCCGCGTGCCGGGCGGGGAACGAAACAGCGTTCGTTCCTTACGGTCTCGAGTTGTGGCGCACGGGTGGGGGGAACGAAACAGCGTTCGTTCCTTACCGTTCAAAAATG
>JADZCJ010000042.1 GCA_020851635.1 Anaerolineae bacterium | reverse complement strand
TGGTCAACACGCGCACTGGCGGCTCGATCCGATAAACCACCGTCGCGTCATGGATTTTCTCAACCGGGTCCCCGCCCTTCCATGCAGGGGCAAGGACTGTCAGATCAACTCCCTGCGCGGCAAGGGCGGGCACCAGCTCTGAAACATGAGCGCCCAAGCCGCCTTCGAGATGCGGCGGGAATTCCCACGAAAGCATCAGGATTTTCATTATTGCGAAGGCACTTCGTATCCGTACTTGGCAAGGTTTGCCGTGTGCTCTTCGAGTGTTCGCGCAAAGACATGACCACCATCGCCGGTCGCCAAAAAGTAAAAGTAATCGGTCACGGCGGGTTCAAGGACTGCTTGGATCGAATTCATACTTGGCTCGGCAATTGGGCCCGGCGGCAAACCGGGATACAAATAGGTGTTATAAGGCGAATCAACGTGCTGGTATTCGGCGAGAGTGACAGGCGTTTTCCACCACTGTTGTGTCTCGGGCACATAGCCGATGGCGTACTGCACCGTCGGGTCCGCATTGAGATAAGTCTGCGCTTTGATGCGGTTCAGATAAACGCTTGCAATCAACGGTGCTTCTTCCGGCTTGACGGTTTCGCGCTCGACAATCGAAGCGAGTGTAATCGCCTCTTGCAGGGTCAGTCCTTGCTCCTGCGCTTTGGCGCGCATATCGGGCGTCACCCGTTGGTCAAATTCATAAAGCAGCCGGTTCACCAATTGCTTGGTGTCAATCGCCTGCAGCACCTGATAAGTGTCGGGGAAAAGAAAACCCTCCAGCCCGGGTGAGGCGTTGGCTTTGCGGTCTTGCAAGAACGAGTATTCGGCGTCGCCGGACCTCACGATTTCCATAAATTGGTCCTTGTCAAACTGCGGCAAGTTCACCGTGTCGAGATACTCGGCGATCTGTTCGGCGCGCCAGCCGGGACGAATGATGATCGCAACCCCGCGCGTCGTGCCGCGCTGGAGCGAGAGAATCACTTCATCCATCGTCATGTTGCGACGCATGATGTGGTCGCCCGCCTGAATCCGCTCTGCGGCATGCCGACATTTCAAAAGCAAAATGAATGCGTCCGAATTCTCGATCAATCCTTCGCGTTCCAGACGTGTTGCGACGTCGGCGGGAAATTCCCCCTCTTGAACGATAAAGTTCACCTCGCCCTTGTCAGCACTGGCGGGCTTGTCCATCAAGTCCTTGTATTGCTCCAATTGATACGAATACGCCAAATCGGTGGGGTCGAGTCCCGAATCGCCCGGCGCGCCGCACCGTCCAAAATCAATTTGCGGCAAATTGATCGCGGCGGTCGAGGCGCTGCTTTGCGGCGGAAACGCCATGCGATAACCATAGAGGACCACAACGCCGACGATCATCAGCGCGGCAAATATAATAATCAGCTTGACAAAAGCTCGTACGAGATCTTTCACCAGAGAAAATCGAGACCGGAAGCTAGCATTGCGCAAGCGCCGTGCGCTAGCCCTCGGTCCCGGACGAATCAAGAAACTCTTGCAAGATCACTGCCGCCGCGTTTGCATCGAGCGTGGCGCGCCCGCGCTTTTCATCCAGACCGCGTGACCGTTGAATCTGCATCGCCGCCGCGGTCGAGTAACGCTCGTCAAAAAGGATGATGGGCAAACCCAGCGCGGTCTGCAGCTGCTCTGCATAATGACGGGTCAGTTGTTCCTGTTTGCTTGGCGTGTTGTCCGCGTTGCGCGGCAGCCCAACAACCAACTGCTCGACTTGATATTCGCCGACGAGTTTCAAAAGCGCGGCGACATCCTGCTCGATGGTCCGGCGCTTGAGCACGGTCAGGGGGGTGGCAATCCGTGCCTCACTACTGCCAACGGCAACCCCCACACGCTTGTTACCCACATCCAACGCAAGAAATCGCATTTATTGAGGTGTCTCGACAAAGAGCACGGTGCGAAACCCCAGAAAGGGCATACGCGACCACCAGGAAGGCGTGATTTCGATTTTGGGCGGTTTCGCCAGGTCAACGCGGGACTGTAATTCCTGGCTCGCCTTGGCGAGCGGCAAATCGTTCAGGTCTTGCAGCAGTTTGGATTGATCAATGATCGGTGTCGCCAAAAGCGCTGCCCGCACTCTCAGGATGACCGAACTGCCCTCGGTGCGCGCATTCGGGTCCGCCTCAACCCGCAGCGTGCCGGGAAGCATCTTGTATCCCTGCGGTATTTTACCCTGTAGGCGACGCTCGGCAAACGATTCAAAATCTCGCAGGTCGGCATAGGTTCCGCTTGCAACCGCGTCAATTTTCAGAGTCAAGGTGTCGGATGGGTCATCCACCAGGTGGTCCCACTCTTCGCCGAGCACAATCACCTCGACCGACGCGGGGACAACATACAGGTTTTCCTCCGCCGCGTTCTGCAGGACTTGGAGTGATTTTTGTTTGAGGGCAGCATGCAGCTCTGTCCGCGCAGTCGCTCGGTCGTCAAAGGAAACAATGTTGACCTCTTTGATTGAGCCACCCCCCATGCCGTTCAAATTGACTACGCGCGCCTGCGCCGACAAGGGACCTTCAATAAAATTGACCTGCAGCGGGCGGACATTGCCCTCGGGTCCGGGCTTGATGGCGCGCACCGGCACATCGGCGCGCGCGTTAAAACCCGCGGGCAGGGTTGACGTGATTGTGGTTGAAAAACGCTGTGTCAACCCCGACGTCGTCGCAACAACCGTCCCCATGGGAATGAGCGCCTCGGTGCCCTGCAAATTGCTGAATGTGACAGTGCCTGTGGCGTGTTCTGCAGGCGCGGTGGCTTGGCGTGTAGTGTTGACGGTCACTGTGCCGCTTATTTCCTCTCGATAGTTGGCGGCAGGCAGGATTGCATTGATATGGTCTATGGTCGTGACAGCGGGATCCAGGATCACCTCTGCCGACTCGCTAATCAAGATAGATTCGGGCACTATTGTGATGCGCGCGCTCGGAACCAGAATCGAAGCGGTCCCCGCCAGAATGACAACGGCTACTCCAAACAACAAAACGGTCAAGAGCAATTTGATGCCCGCCAATCCGAGCCGGTCAAGGATCGGCTTGTATGGTTTTGGTTCGTCGGGGTCCAGCGGCGTCGAGCGCGCAAGCACAGACTTGCCAACCTCATGTTGCCAGCGCCATTCACTCGATTCCGCCTTTTCCACAGACGAGTAAACCGGCAGCCCGGCAAGAGGCGCCAGTTCGTTCACATCGTACGCTGTCGAGACCAATGCGACCTGAACATCATACTCGTCCGCCCAGCGCCGCAGCAGTCTCATCTCGTGCTCTGCATCCAACGCCCTGGCGCCGCGCGGAACGACAAGGATGATTCGCCGTCCGTCGGACCATTCAATTTTAGAGTGGACCTGCAGGATAGTATCGTTCTTGTCGAGCGTTATAATTTGATCATTCATAGAAAAACGAACGGGGAGCGAGGCGGGGAAGTATCTGACAAGACGATACCAGCATAGCTTTCGAATGCAAGCATCGTTTCAATTGGTTGTTGCGCTACTAGCGCAACAACATGATGAAATCGCCGAGTCGAGTGCCGGCGCGCGAGTTATAAAACTGGATACTCCACTATGCGATCTCATGTTGTTGCGCTAGTAGCCGGCCCGGGTTACCACCTTGACGACCTCATCGAGCGCCTGCTGCAGTTTTGACGCGTCCTTGCCGCCCGCTTGTGCCAGCGAGGGCTTGCCGCCGCCACCGCCGCCCATGACCGGAGCCGAGGCGCGCACAATCTTTTGCGCGTCGAAACCGCGTTCGATCAGGTCGGGCGTAACCGCCACGATCAGACTCGGTTTTTCATTGATGACCGCGCCGAGCGCCACAATGCCCGAGCCGAGCTTGTTTTTATAAAAGTCGCTCTGTTCGCGCAGCAAGTCCTGGTTGGGCGCGTCCACAATATGCGTCAATACGCGCACCCCATCCACCTGCGTGACCAAATCATCCACATTTTCGCCCTGACGCTTGACGAGCTCGCGTCGGAGCCGCGCAATTTCCTTGTCCTGCGCGTTCGATTGCTCCAACAGGGTCGCGATCTTTTGTTCCAACTGGTCGGGTGTCACCTTGACCTGATTGGCAAGATGTTCAAGCCGGGTGACTCCCTTTCGCAGTTCGGCGTATGCCGCCGCTCCCGAGACCGCCTCGATGCGGCGGACCCCCGAAGCGACCGAACCTTCTGAAACAATATGGAACAAGCCGATCTGCCCCGTTTGACCGACGTGTGTGCCGCCGCACAGTTCGCGCGAGATGGTGTCTGCCGTGCTCGGGTCCCGGATTTCGACCATGCGGACTGTATCGCCATACTTTTCGCCAAAAAGCGCCATTGCGCCGCGCGCAATCGCTTCGTCTTTGGGCAGGACTTGCGGCTCGACCGAATCATTATTGAAAATCGCCGCGTTGACCGACGATTCGATTTCGGATAGCTCGTTCGCCGTGACGGGTTTGGTGTGCGTAAAGTCAAAACGCAATCGGTCCGGCGCGACAAGCGAACCCGCCTGATGCACATGTGTCCCCAGAACTCGGCGCAGCTCGGCATGCAAAAGATGGGTCGCCGTGTGATTGCGCATGATATTCGCGCGACGGTCAGCATCCACCTGCCCGACGACAGTATCATTCACTCGAGCTGTGCCTTTGAACATCTCGCCGATATGCACGATAAAGCCGGGCACCGGCTGCCGTGTATCGTCCACGCGGAAATTCCATTCGATCGGATCGCGAAAGGTGACGGCATCTTTCCTCAAATGATAGATACTGCCCGTATCGCTGATTTGACCGCCACTCTCGACATAGAAACAAGTCTCGGCAAGCACCAGCTGCCCACGCTCGCCGGTTGCCAGTTCATCTACCAATTCACCATCGCGCACAATCCCGACGACGCGCGTATCTACTTTTGTTCCCTGATAGGGATTGTAGACCACACCGCCCTGCGGGAGCGCGGCGCGCGCATGGAGCGCGTCATACAATTCGCGTGTGTTTTGATACGCCGCGCCGTCCATTTTGCCCGTGGCGGAGAGTTTGCGCGAGGTGGCTTTGGCTTGTTCCATCGCCGTCCTGAACGCGGCTTCATCCACCAACATCTCATTCTCGCGCGCCACTTCCAGCGTCAATTCAAGAGGAAAACCGTAGGTATCATAGAGCTTGAACGCCGCCTCGCCGGAAATCCGGGTAGTTCCTTGCGCCTTGAGACCCGCAACGATTTCGTCGAGCATGTTCGAGCCGACGCGCAAAGTGGCAAGAAACTTCTCTTCTTCCTCGCGCGCGACCTTGAGGATTCGCTCACGTTCCTGATAAAGCTCGGGGTATTCCTCGCCCATCTCCTCGATCACGGTCGGAATGACCCGGTCCAGGAACGGCTCGGTGAAACCCAACAGCTGTCCATGGCGCGCTGCGCGGCGCAGAATCAGACGCGTCACATAACCGCGTCCCACATTACTGGGGTTCACGCCATCGGCGATCAGAAAGGTCACCGCGCGCGCATGGTCTGCAATGACGCGATACGAGACGCCCCGCTTTTCGACGTCATAGTCATCATCGGGGCGATTCAACAACTGGCGCGTGGTCTCGATAATGGGCATGAATAGGTCTGTCTCGTAATTGGACAGTTTGCCCTGCATGATCGCCGCAATGCGTTCCAGCCCTGCCCCTGTATCCACAGACGGCTTGGGCAGCGGCTCGAGCACATATTTGTCCTCGCCGACCTTGATGCGGTTGAACTGCATAAAGACGAGGTTCCACAATTCGATGATTTCCTCGCCGTCGCCATTCACATATTCGCTGCGGTTGAACTGCGGGTCCTCGGGATGCTCGCCGCGATAATAGTGAATTTCCGAATTTGGACCGCAGGGACCGGTCTCGCCCATTTGCCAGAAATTGTCTTTTGCGCCGAATTTCAAAATATGCGTGGGGTCTGCGCCGACCTTTTTCCACAACTCGATAGCTTCCGTGTCGCCGGGAATGCTCTCATCGCCTGCAAACACGGTGAACCAGAGCCGCTGTGGGTCGAGTTTCCACTCGTTTACCAGCAAATCCCAGGCATATTGGACCGCATCCTTTTTGAAATAGTCACCAAACGAAAAATTGCCGAGCATTTCGAAAAAGGTGTGATGGCGCGGTGAGGGACCCACGTTCTCAAAATCATTGTGCTTGCCCGACACACGCATAGCTTTTTGCGCTGTGGTGGCACGCGTGTAGGCGCGCTTTTCCACGCCCAAGAACAAGTCCTTGAACTGCACCATTCCCGAATTGGCAAACATCAGGGTTGGGTCGCCGGCAGGAATGAGCGACGAGCTGGGCACCGACGCGTGCCCGCGCTTGACAAAAAATTCTTTGAATGATTTTCGAATCTCGTCAGAAGTTCGATACATATGCCATCAATATCCAAAAACTTGATAGAGCTCCCCGCCGGCGCAATCGCGCCTGCAAAATGGTTTATGCGTGCGGGCGCTGCGGCTGGAATTGCAAAAAGGGATTCTAGCGTATGTGTTGCGCATTGGCAAAATTTCCGCCGATGCTCGTTTTCCCATATAATCCGACACAATGCCTAAACAAGCCCTTCGTATCATTGGCGCCGTTATGGCGCTCGCAGGAGTCGTCATTCTCGCATATGCTGCCTTTGCTTATATTTCTCTGCGGCGTTTGGAAATCGAGCTGACGGCACAAATTCCCGGTCAAAATCTGGGCGGACAAGCGACCACCACGCCCGTTGCTTTGATGCCCGCGCGTGCGGGGACCGGCGCTGTACTCTCGGTTCCATCGCTCGATGCCAAGCAGCTCTCTCCCAGTGTGACGCCGGTCCCGGCTCACGCCACGCCGGTTCAGCCGAACGAGACCCAGGTTGAGCGAGTCCTCGCGACGGCGACCGCGGTCTCGCTGTTACCTCGCGCGCCTACTCCCGCCAATCCGCCCGCGAGCGGACCGGGACATGCGACGCCAGTCATCGGCGTCCCCGCAGCCAATGCGGCGATCCCAATTGTCTCGGGCGTCCGTCGCGGTGATGGCTCACCCGCCGCGCGTTTGATGATTCCCAAGCTGAACATGGATTTGGGGGTCAAGCCGGCCGAGTACCTGACCTTTCAGCAGGGAGGGCAATTCATCACCGACTGGCAAGTGCCCTATGATGCCGTCGGACACTTGATTTCGTCCGCCCAACCGGGCGAAAATGGCAATGCGGTGCTCTCGGGACATCACAATCTGCGCGCGCCAAATGAATTCGGTCTGGGCGTTTTTGCCGGACTCTGGAATCTGGCAATCGGTGACGAGATTCGCATCGTCACAGAGGATGGCAAGACACAACACTGGCAGGTGCGCGAAACCTTTCCGGTCAAGGAAGCGGGCGAACCGTTGAGTGTACGCATCCAGAACGCCCGGCAGATTATGGGCGACACGCCCGATCCAACGCTGACATTACTCACCTGCTGGAATGGCAAGTCCAACCCATTGGCGGGCAACACCTATCGCTGGGTGATTCATGCCAAATTGATTAGCGTCGTCAAGAATTGAGCGCGGCTCGGTCTCGCACACCACACCCTCTTTCCGGTGAATCCATGTCACGGTTATGGCAATGTCTCTAGATCAAATTCTCTCGCGCGGCGTTGCGGAAATTATTTCTGAAGCCGGATTGCGCGCGCGCATCGCAGAAGGAAAACCGCTGCGCCTCAAAATGGGGTTCGACCCGTCGCGTCCGCTTTTGACGATCGGCAACATGGTCGGTATCCGCAAATTACGTCAGTTTCAGGAATTGGGGCATCACGTCATTTTGATTGTTGGCGATTGGACTGCTCAAATTGGCGACCCGTCCGGCAAGGACCAGGCGCGCAAAATGCTATCATACGAAGAGACGCGCGAAAATGCGCGCACCTTTATGGACCAGTTTTTCAAGATCGTGGACAAGGATATGACCGAGGTGCGCTGGCAGAGCGAATGGTTCGGCAAATTCAAATTGGACGATGTTTTTCACCTTGCCAAGACGTTCACGCTTGCGGATATGATGGCGCACGAGACTTTTCGCAAACGCTGGGAATCGGGGCAGGCGCTGACCCTGATTGAACTACTCTACCCGGCTCTACAAGCATATGATTCGATTGCTATCGAGTCGGACGTCGAGTTTGGCGGGATGGACCAAAAGTTCAACATTCTGGCGGGACGCCAGCTGCAGGAACGACGCGGCAAACGTCCACAGGAAGTGTTTTTGGTGCCACTGCTGCCCGGGACGGACGGAAACGCCAAGATGGGCAAATCGCTCGGCAATACCATTGATGTATATGACTCGCCGAACGATATCTATGGCAAGGTCATGTCAATCGCCGACGCCGCCCTGCCCGTCTATCTCACCATCGCGTCCGACTTGCCCGCCGACGAGGTAACAGAATACACACGAGAGCTTGCAGGCAATAACATCAACCCGCGCGATATCAAAATGAAACTCGCGTACGACATTGTGCGTCAGTTTCACAATGCGGCGGCAGCGCGCGAGGCAGAAGCCGAATTTATTCGCGTCTTTTCCAAACGCGAACTGCCCACCGAGATGGAAACCTTTGTCATCTCTGCGCCAATGCCAATCGTCGAACTGCTCGTCGCCGCCAAATTCGCGTCCAGCAAGAGCCAGGCGCGGCAGTTGATCGAACAGGGCGGGGTCAAATTGAACGATGACAGGATCAAAACGCTCGACGCTGTCATCCCACCTGCGGAAGGGATTCTGAGTGTGGGGCGGCGCAAGTTTGTGAGACTCTCGAACACGAATTGAACAACCAATTCCTCGAATTATCGGACCAGGGCAAGAATGGCGCAGGTCGTTGGATCGGCGGCACGGCGTTAATTCTTTTTTGCTGGCTCATCCTCGGCAGTTTTGTCGCAGCTCCTTTTTTGATCTTGAGCGGCGCGGCGTTCACGGGAGATACAAGCTCCGGCGACCCATTCTGGAATTATCTCGGTCTCAACCTGAGTTTTTTTGGAATCTGGCTCGGTGTGTGGCTCGCCATTCGGTTCATCCATCAACGCGCGTTTCGCACACTGATCACACCCAAACCAAAAATGTCCTGGGCGCGCGTGGGTGTCGGTTTTGGGACGTGGCTTGTGCTGGTTGCGCTGGCGCAGTTGATTGAATTTGCGATCTATCCTCAGCGCGCCCAACTCACCTTTAACGCCGCCGAGTGGCTGCGCTTTTTGCCCCTTATCCTCATCCTCACGCCGATTCAAACAAGCGCCGAAGAGCTGCTCTTTCGAGGATACTGGCTGCAAGGCACGGGACGGCTCGCGCGCAATGTGATTGTGTTGTGCATCGTAAATGGTCTGCTCTTTGGACTGCCGCACATGTTCAATCCCGAAGTGCTCTCCAACCCCGAAAACACCCTGCTTCTTTTTCTCAATTATTTCGCCACCGGCGCGGTGCTGGCATTCTATACATTGCGCGATCAGCGGCTCGAATTGGCGCTCGGCGCGCACGCGGCAAACAATATGTTTGCCGCCCTTGCTGTAAATTACAAAGATTCGGCGCTGACCACACCCGCCATTTTCACGAATCCTGTCCTCGATGCGCCCTTTGGACTTGCGACTCTGATCCTCATTGCGGCAGCATTCTATTTGATTGTTTTCCGCCTGTTCGACCGAAAACACGACAAACACCCCGAGGGATGAAGGACCCTATAAAACTCCTCGCCATCGGCGACCGGCGCACGATCGGCAAATCCGCCGAGGTCGCGCGGGCGATTTTGCGGGACCCTCTCCTGTTCGACCCCGTCTTTGACGCGATGTGGAAAAGCGCGGACCCCGGCGTCCGTATGCGCGCCGCGAATGTCTGCGAAGCTGTAACGCGCGCCCGTCCTGACTTGTTGGCGCCCAGGAAAAAGGATTTGCTCGAGCACGTCTCACTGATAGAACAACAGGAGGTGCGCTGGCACTATTGCCAGATGCTGCCGCGCGTGCCGCTGACGCCCGGCGAGCGCCGCCGCGCGTTCGCGCACCTCAAGACGTTTGCCAACGACAAGAGCGGCATCGTGCGCACGTTTTCGCTGCAAGCCATGTTCGATCTGGCAGAGCAGGACAGGACATTACGCGCTGAGACGCGCGATTGGATCATTGCGCAAATGAAAAACGGAACGCCCGCGGTAAAATCGCGCGGGCGAAAACTGCTCCGGACATTGTAGACAAGGTTTAAAAAACAAGCGACGGCGATGAGAAAGCGCCGTCGCTTGTTTTTTTCTCAAGATTCTTCCGGGTAATCCAGCATCGTTATCTTGACGCGGTCTCCGACGTGATATTCTTTGACCTCGGGCGGCATTTCCAAGAGACCGTTCGCGCGCGCGATGGACGTGAGAATGCCTGAACCCTGCTCGCCCGTAGTCCTGGCGGTGTATTCGCCTCCGCTGTTGCGGGATACATGGACGCGAATAAAGTTTAGACGCCCCGCCGTGTTTTCCGAGCCTTCCAGCAGGACCGCTTCGACACAAGGACGCGCGAATTTCGTCTTGCCGAGCATGGTCAAAATCGCCGGGCGCGCAAACGTTTCAAACGAGACAATCGCGCTCACGGGATTTCCGGGCAGCCCCAATAACGGCGTCTTGCCGACCATCCCAAATGCAAGCGGCTTGCCCGGTTTCATATTGACCTGCCAAAAGTGCATTGCCCCTTCGGCATTCAACACATCCTTGACAATGTCATAGTCTCCGACAGAGACGCCCGCTGAGGTAATCAACAGGTCCGCGCCCGCCTCGACACCCTCGCGGATTTTCCGCGTCAAATCCTCGATATTGTCGCGGGCAATCCCCAGACGAATCGGAATCCCGCCTGCCTTGATGACAGCCGCCGCATTCGAGTATTCGTTCGAATTGCGAATCTTGCCCTCGGTCAGCGGCGCATCAATCGGCACGAGTTCATCGCCGGTCGCGAGAATCGCCACGCGTGGGCGACGATGCACCGCCACCTTGCCCGCGCCAACCGAAGCGAGCAAGCCGATTTCGGAAGGACGGAGCGTCACGCCTCGTCCCAAAATCATCTGATTTGCGCGAATGTCCTCTCCCGCCAACCGCACATTCGAGCCACGCTCGGGTGCGGTGAGAATTTCGACGGTCCCACTGCCCCTGCCGGACGCTTTCTCGGCGACTGCTTCAGACGTATCCTCAAACCGCACCACCGTATCCGCGCCGGGCGGCGCCACCGCGCCCGTCATGATACGTATCGCCGTCCCCGGCTCCACTCGGACACTGGGCAAATAGCCCGCGCCCAGGTCCGCAATCACCTTGAGACGCACGGGACTGGTTTTGGATGCCCCCTGAATATCTTCGGCGCGCACGGCGTACCCGTCCATCGCAGAATTGTTATGGGGTGGCACGTTGATGGGCGAAACAATGTCCTCTGCAAGAACGCGATCAAGCGCATCCAGCAGGTCCACGCGTTCGACCTCGAGCGGCGCAAAGTGGCTGAGGATAAAAGCACGCGCCTCTTTAACTGAAATCATACGCGCCTAAACGCTCTTGGGGGTCTCGTTCTTGTTCTCTTCTTTCGTGACGGGTTCATCGGTGCTCGACGTGCCTTTGCGGAACTCGGCAACGCCTTTGCCCAACGCGCCCATAATGTCGGTGAGTCGGCTCGCGCCAAAAATTACGAGCACGATGACGAGGACGATCAATAATTCGGGAATACCTATGTTCGGCATACTAGACTCCTTGGTCCATTATCCGCGCGTTTGCGCGCTCCAATTCTTGCGGCGTGTTGACGTTCCAAAGCGACAAAAATTCTCGGTCATACGATTCCAATTCTATTTGTTCCACAATTCGCACACGCACCCGGTCATGAAAGGAAATCATGCGTAGGTCATTTTGGGCAATCGCTTGACGCATGGGCGGCAAGCACGATTTTCGATAGACCGCGTGCAGAGGGTGCAGACTCTTGCGCTTGGCTGTATCCGCTGCAGCGCCCGGTTTGTCCGCGTGACGCCCATCCCGCACGCTCGGGATAACAATATCATAATCGGGCGAAAGCGAAATGAGAAATTTCAAGACGCAGTGATCGAGAAAGGGCATGTCACAGGCAACGGCGATCGCGAGCTCATTTTTCGCCGCGTTCAGTCCTGAATACAAGCCGCCAAGCGACCCTGTCCCGGGAAATTCGTCGGGGGTCACATTCGCCCCCAGCGATTGAAATTCAGCGGCGTCGTTCGCCACAATCAAAACTTGGTCGCAGACCCGACGCAGCGCCTCGATCACCCGCACAATAAAAAAACTCCCGCCCAGTTCGATCCATGCCTTGCTTTGCCCCATGCGCCGCGAAGCGCCGCCCGCAAGCACAATCCCGGTCGCCTTGATTGCGTCGGGCAGAGTTTCGCCAACCATCAGTTATTGCTAAACTTGTCAAAATCTTTGCGCGCAAACGTCTCGCGCATTAGTTTGACCCGCCCCAGAAAAATGCGTTCCGCTTCCAGCAATTTCAATTCCACCGCCAGCCGTTCCTCGACGGTCTCGATTTCAAGCAGCCGCTGTTTGTCCTCGCTCTGAATCTGCAAATTTGCGGCGATGGTATAGGACAAGACCTGTGGGTCCATCGGGGCGACGATCTGCCCGGGGCGGTCATCCTCGTCCATCAATTCGGACAAATCGGCGACATAATTGATATACGCCTTGTGCGCCTCTTTGGTTAATTTGCCGAGCGCCTTGGGGTCTCCCATCTCGTCGTGCCATGCTTGGATATCCCCACTCAGATAGGGGTGATGATTGTGCGTTTTGAGTAGACGAAACCGCACCACACCCATTGTCAGTATGTGCATTTGCCCATCATCCTGTTCGTCTACGCTCACAATGCGCGCAACCGTCCCAATCGTGACAGTCTCGGGAGAATCCCCCACCTCGTCGCCATCAACAATCAACAGAACGCCGAACCCTATGCGGTCTCGTATGCAACGGGTCATCATTTCCTGGTAGCGCGGTTCAAAGATTTTCAGCGGCAGTGGCATCCGCGGAAAAAGCACCGTTTTCAGGGGGAAAAGAGGTAGGTCGCGTTCGGGAATGTCCATAGCTTGTTATGATAATTATACCAGCTTGTGGCGGACTGTTGATTATCGGTGAGAACACAAGTTATTCGACCCGAAGCGCCAGCGTTTTCAAATAGAGCGATTCGGGAATCTGCAGCACCCACGGATGATCGGCGGGCTGATAGGTGACGGTGAGGACCTCGACGCGGCGCGCCAGGTCATTGGCGGCGATGCGCGCCGCCTCGATCAAATCATTGACGCCGATGTGATAGGCGCATGTCGAGAGCAAATAAACTCCGTTCGGTTCAAGCAGCTGCAGTGCGCTTGACGTCAACCGCGTAAACAGGCCCTTGGCAAAGGGCACGTCGTTCTTGTGCTTGGCGAGCGTCGGCGGGTCCAGCACAATGTGCGTGAATGTGCGTTTTTCGCGCGCCAACTGGTCAAGGACTTTTTCAGCATCACCCCAGCGCGCGCCGACGAGCGCGCTGACACCATTGATACCCGCGTTTCGTTCCAATTGTTGCAGGGCAATCTGGTCTTTGTCTACCGCCAGCGCGTGAGCTCCCGCTTTTGCGGCGTGCAGTGAAAATCCCCCTGTGTAACTGAAAACATCCAACAGACGGCTGCCCGGCCCCATCATTCCGCGCAACAGCCGCCGATTATCACGTTGGTCCAAATAAAAGCCCGTCTTTTGTCCCACCTGCGGACTGACAAGCAAACGCACATCGTCTTCGTAAATCTCGATTTCTTCGGGGACCTCGCCATACAACAAACCGACGCGCGGCTCCAGCCCCTCTTCCTCGCGCGCCTGTGTGTCACTGCGCTCGTATGCGCCACTCGCGGAAAAGCATTTTTTTAGCGCCTGCGCGATCTCTTTGCGAAACTGCTCGACGCCGGCATTCCGAAACTGGACAACCAACACATCGGCAAAGCGATCAACAATCAGCCCGGGCAGCTGGTCTGCTTCACCGTGCACCAACCGCATGGCATTGGTATTGATGACCGCACCGATGCGCCGCGCCATCGCGCGCGTCAAACGCTTTTCAAAAAAAGCGCGGTTGATTTTTTCGGCGCGGTCGTACGAGAGGATGCGGGCAGCGATGTGAGAGCCGGGGTTAAAAAAAGCGAGCGCAATAAAATCACCGCGCGCCTGGACCAACTCGACGATTTCGCCGGGCTGTGCCTCACCGCGGATTTCGGCAATTTCATCCGCATACAGCCAGGGATATTGATTGAGCAGTTTTTTGACGCGGTCGGGCTTGACGGTGACGCTGGTCATGGCTCGTTGATCGTCAATTATTTCACCATCTCACTCTGTTGATTTTCGGGGAACGGATATTTGTCCGTATTCTACCACATCAAAAAACAAGCGAACCGCCGCTTTCCCCATCCAAGAAAAAGCGGCGGTTCGCTCCGATGTCCGAAACAATCGGGTTGGATTCCCTGTCGTCTACTCGACAAAACGCCGTTCACTGCGATCAATCCGCAGCTCTTCCCCCAAAACTTCCGCGACCATCGGCAGATAAATGTTGTACATCTTGTCTTTGGACAGGCGGACTTCGAGGTCGGTCACATACAGCAGCGCGTTATACACTTGCAGTCCGCCGTAATCGCTCGCCAGCAGCTGCACAATGGGCTTTGCGCTCTCCGGCTCCATAATGTTCCAATCAATGTCGCCGATGCGTTCCTCGCGTCCAATGCAGCAAGCGGGAAGGTCAACCCGCAGCGCGTCGTCCATGTCGTCCAGCCGCACATAAAACGAAATAATCGCCGGCTCTTTTTCGACCCCCAAATCCTGAATGACAACGCTTGACTTGCCCTGTTCGAAACTGTAGCGTCCAAGGAGCAGCGGGGTCGAATAGCCGATCTTGCGCTCGGTCAAGTCGTCAAAAAGTGCGCTGTCGGAAATCTCTACGATTTCGTGGCGATTCATGTGGATTTGGAGAATTCTAGAAAAGAGGGCTTGACGGTTCGTCTTGGAGATGGCGACGAGGGCAAGGTTGCGTGACTCGCAGAGGGCAAAGAGGTTGCGGTAATCCTGCAAGAGCATGGTGGCATAGTCGCGGTCTTCGGGGATATTTTCGCCGCGCAGGGGATACAGCTGCGGGAGCATGCCATAAATCGCGCCATCGAGATAGAGAATACTGCCTTCGGGGATTGTCGCCGCATACTCGCTGGCAAGGTTGATTTCCAGTCGTCGGAGCATCAAGTCGGCAAAGCGGTCCATCGTTTCGGGACGCACCGTCCCGGGCAAAATCTCAATGTCCGTGATCGGCTCGCTAACGCCCTCGCCCATGATCAATGCCTGAGCAACAAAGACCGTCGAGCCGTTAGACAGATTTGCGCGCCGGCGGGACCCGTCAATCGCATACGCTTTACGTTTGTTCCCATTCAACCCGGGCGGCAGTGGTGAATGCCAGTGCGACAAGACAGCCGCGCGCAATTGAGGGTCAATTCGTTCGCCGCCCTGATGCAGACTGCTTTTGAGCTCGTCGCGCTTTTTGGTCAATCGTTCATTCAATTGTCCGATAAACGTTTCGGGCATATCGCCTCCACGAGCGGGGGTCCCACCCTGCCCCATGACCGCACACCTCACCTTAAAAATATTGGACGAACATTTGCTCTAATATTACTCGCACTTTTGTTCGATGTCAATGAAATCAATGAACATAATTTCTATCCGAACGAAACATGTGTTCTAGGCAAAACCAACAAAAGAATCACGGCTCTGCAAGCCGTGATTCTTGTCTTGCCAATGTTTGGCGGGACCCGCCCCATAGGGTGTTTTCCGCCGCGAGCCCCGCGCGTTATTGCGCGATTTCAAATCTCATTACAACGTTTTTGACAATTTCCATCGAACCCGTTTCAACAGGTCCGGGGCTTGCCGCGTCGGCTGCCATCACGCGCCCTTCCATAAACGGAATGGGCGTCGCACTGACCGCGCCTTCGGTGATCGAGATCACGGGACCCAGCTTGACCCCTGCGGCGTCGGCGAGTGTTTGCGCGATTGCAGTTGCATTCTTGACAGCGGCAGTTCGAGCATCGTTCTCGAGCGCGGTGGAATCGGCAATGCCGAACGAAATGCCTCCGAGATAATTTGCGCCCGCGCCCATTCCGGCATCGAGCGCCTTGCCCACATTCGCCAGGTCTCGTACCGTCACGGTAACAATATTCATTACCTGATAACCGGTCACAGTCGGGGGCTCGCCTTCCTTGTAATTCATTATCGGATTCACGCTATAGGTGCTCGTCTGAATGTCATCGGGGCTCACACCCACTGCTTTGATCGCATCCAACACCTGGGTCATGGTCTCGCTCGCCTGTTTGGTCGCCGCCGCAAGCGTCGGCGTTGTAATCTGCGCACCGATCTGGATGGTTGCCTTGTCGGGCGGCGCACTCACACGCCCGGTGCCCGACACGATGATTTCACGTTTTGTGGTAGATTCCGTCTGAGCCGAGGCAGAGGCGTTTACAGTCTCGCTGCGCGATGCCAATACCACAACGGCAAGCAGCAGCGCCGCGGCAAGTCCAAGGACGCCAAAAACTTTCAAGGACCGCTGAATCATATCTCCTCCTGAACGAAACGGGACAGCCCGCAGACCTCCGCCGAGGCGCATTGTCCCGACCGAAATAATTTGGTGCGTACGGGGATAGGACGCATGGAATTTTGGATTTGTTCCAATCACGCAAAACGGGTTCGGATCTGATTCATCCCGACAAACTGCGAAGCCAGACCGCAATCCAGATCGCAAGAAACAAGACCCACGCGATCGGCGGCTGTTCGAGCAGCGCAAGGCATTGTTGGACCAGAAAGCGAATAAAACGATAGATCCCGTCGAGAGCGTTTGCAAACCGCGTCAGATCAATCCAATTGGAAGCGCGTGTGGGCAGCAAATTGGCGCGCCGGTGCCAACGCCGCGCCAACTCAAAGGATGCCAACGGCGGCACAAAAAGCCCCGCCAACAAGAACACAAGCGCGCCAAAATCGGCGGGGCGCAAAAGGGCGTCGGTGACGAGCGTGTTCGAAACCTGCATAGGAGGACCAAACGATGCCAGGAAAAATGCGCTCGCGCCGTTCACCAACAACGCTGCCGCAATCAACACCACCAACGTGACATAATCGGTGAGCGTTGGCGCTCTGGGCGCAACCTCGCGGCTGGCAAATACTTCGCGCCAGGCGGGCACCAGCGCCAACGACGTGGTCGCGACGAGGACCAGCCACATGGCAGCGCCCGGGTGCGCGTACGCCGACGACAGCAGACCGACTCGGCCCCAGAACGCCGGGGAGAGCGGCAGCGCGCCGATCATAAACACCACAACAAGCCACACGATCATCGTCAATGGCACACGGGGCAACTCGGCGCGCCATTGCCCCGCCACCTCTACAAACACACACAATACAAATGCGCCCAGCGTCAACCACAAAGCGATGGCGGGCGCCGCGCGCGCATCAACAAAAAAGGGCAGCAGCAACAACGCCGCCCCTGCCGCGCGCAGCATCCACACAAAGGATTCTCCGCCGTGCGGCTGCGCGACGACCACCAGCGCGCTCGCGCCGACTGCCAGCACAGCGAGAATCTGCGTTTCGGCTGCAAATGCCATCGGACCTTGCGTTTGCAGCAGCAGGCGTATCATCAAGTAACCGCCCAGATAGAGCGGCACCCCCATGCGCCATCCAATCGTGTCGGCGTTGGCAGGCGCGGCAGCGTGGAGCGGATACAACCCGGTACGAAGCCAAACGGCGAGCATTACAAGAAACGCCGAACTGCCCTGCAACGCCGCCTCGTCCAGGCGCAGTGAGCCGCCTTCGTTGGCGATCACCATCCCCGCAGTCAACCAGGTCACGATCGCGACGAGGTTGAACCCAAACGCGCGAGCAGCTCCCTCGCGCGTGTCTCCCTCTTGGGATGGAATTGCCAGCAAGCCCAATTCCACTACGACCCACGCGGTTGCGACCGTGGTCCAATTGTCCGAAGCAAAAAACAACAAAATCCCCGCCGCCGACACCAGGGTGCCAAACACAAAGGATTGCGAATCCAGGGCGCGACGATAAAACATTCGGACGCCGAGAACCAGCAAAAGAAACAGCCCAAACGGCAGTGCCGCGCCGTTCCATTGAACCGTGAACGAGAGCGCGGGCAGCGCTTCATTTGCCGCAAAAAGTGTTTGCGGCGCAGCCGGTCCCGTCGCAGCAATAATCAAGCTCACGGCAGACAACGCACAGACGACGGTCGAGAACAGTGAGCGATATCGTGGGGAAAGCGGGAGAGGCAAAAATACCAACAACGCGCCCCCCATCAGGACCAGCACGGGTAGCAGCGCCAAAAGCAGAGTCATGACGGAGCGATTCTAGCACAAGTTACAAAACAGAGACAGTAAGGAACGAAAAGGGGGTGAAACAGAAATCCATGCTGCGACGTCTATTCTATGCTTTGAGAGGGAGAGTGCTATAATCGCGCGACGGGACCCTGCCCGTTCGCAAGGTAAAGAATGCAACAAAAACGTTTTCCAATGAATTTTCTGGTCTGGATGCTGGGCGGCATGGCGTTCACCATGTTTGTGTGCGGCGGCATCCTGGCGGGTTTTTATTTCTTTGACACGATTCGCGCTTATACCGCCAACGCAAATCTGCCCAATGTCAGCGCGATTATCGCGGACCTTTCGGCAGAACCGGTGGTTGTGCCCACCGTTGCGCCGCCTCCGAACGTCGCAGCGGGCGAGCGAATCAATGTTTTGCTGCTTGGTATTGATCGCCGCGAGGGCGAAGAAGGACCCTGGCGCACCGACACCATGATCGTGGCGACCTTTGACCCACAGACCAAGACGGCGGGCATGCTTTCGATTCCGCGCGACCTGTATGTGCCCATCCCCGCGCCGGGAGCGGGCGAGAACCGCATCAATACCGCCAACTTTTACGGTGACTCGTCCAAGTATCCCGGTGGCGGACCGGCGCTCGCGCGCAAGACGGTCGAGTACAACTTTGCCATCCCCATCCATTATTATGTGCTGGTGGATTTTGACGGATTTCGCCGATTGATTGATGCGCTCGGCGGGATTGACATTGATGTGCCTGAAGCGATTGACGACCCCGAATATCCCACCGAGGATTACGGGGTCATGCACCTGCAGATTCCCGCGGGACGGCAGCACATGAATGGCGACATCGCCCTCAAGTATGCGCGCTCGCGCAAATCCACCAGCGATTTTGACCGCTCCAAGCGTCAGATGCAAGTGATTCTCGCGGCGCGGGACAAGGCGCTCAAAATCAACGCCATCGCTCAAGCCCCACAGCTCCTGGCACAACTTGCCAACGCATTCGAGACCGACATGCCGCCGCAGCAAATCCTGGCGCTCGCCCCGACCATCGCCCAGGTGCGCGCCGACAATATCAAATCACGCTCGATTGACTTGAGCATGAGCTATGAAATCCGACTCAACACCGGCGCCGACGTGCTGTGGCCCGACCGCGAAAAGATCGGCGCGCTGATTCAAGAGATGTTTTCAAGCAAACAGCCCGCCAGCGCCGTGTCCATCTCGCCACTCAAGGCAGAAGCCGCGCGCATCGTCATTCTCAACGGCACACACAAAGACGGTCTCGCAGCCATGGCAAAACGCTACTTGAACGCCAACGGCTTTAACGTTGTCCAGATCAGTAACGCCGAAAAGCGTGACTATGACAAGACTGTTTTGGTGGATTTGGCAGACAAGCCCGCCACTCTCGATTGGCTGGCGCAGCGGTTCAACGTCGAAAAATCCAATATCCGTCGCAACCAGACCACCGAACGCGACGCCGACATTCGCATCATTCTCGGTCAAGACTGGGCGCCACCTCTCGAACAATAAACAAACGCGGCGCAAAAAAGCAGGTGGCTGTAGCACAGCCACCTGCTTTTTTTGCGCCTTTCGATAAAGACCTCACTCAAGCATCAACCATAAAAACTCGTACGCCTCCAGCTGGGCGCGCGTGGGGAATGTAAATTCGACTCGATTTAGAATGTCCCAACCTTCACGCCCCGCATATGCTTGAAACTTGACGGGTTGTGATACGCGCGCAAGATTATTGACGATCAACAACCGCTCTTGCGCCGTATTGCGCTCGAACGCCAACACATTTGGATTCGCCAGGTCAACGGGCACAAAATCGCCACCCGTCAATGCCTCGTACTTGACGCGCGAATCTTCCAGCATGGCGCTCACCGCATCCGAAACTTCGAAAGGGATTGAATTCTCCGCCATGGTCGCCGCTGCTTGCAGCGCCCGCGTCGCGTCATTTTCGGGCAGCGATAACGCCAATGCACGCGCCAGTTCAAGCGCGCGGGGTTCGCGCGTCTTGAGCGCGGCGAGCCAATCGTCCACCACGTATTGCGCCACCAGCACACGGTCGGGGCTCACGGCAGCTCCAAAGCATGCGAGTCGGCAAACTCTTTGTCAAACGCCGCTCTGGCATCCTGATAGATTGCGCGCAGACGCAGCCGATAATCTTCGAGTTGTTCGCGCGCCGCATCGTCATCCAGCGAACCCTCGATGGCGCGGCACAACGCCAGCCCGAGACCCGCGTAATTGAGCGTGCGGCGCAGTGCCTCTTCGCCATACAACGGAATCAGCTTTTTCTTGATCTCGTCGGGCAAACGCGCATCTCGCAGCGCAACCTCAGCCGTCTTGCCCCCCACCGTCATTGCGGTTTCAGCCATACCAAATGTCTTGTCCAAAAGTCGTTGGACTCCGCGCGCATCCATCGCACTCCCTATGAACAGCAAAAGCCCCGATGGGATCGAGGCTCATGCCAAAAAGAATCTTGATTTCAGCAACCGGTTTGCTCGCTCACCGTATCGGCTTGATGTAAGCTGGAGATCAAATCCGGTTTACAGACGATCCCAAAAGCCGCTCGAATCGAGCTGCGTCGTGACTCTCAGGCCGCCGGTTTCTTGTGCGTATCCAGGAACGTCACGGCTTCGCCGACAGTGTTGATTTTTTGGGCTTCTTCATCAGAGATTTCGCCGCCGAACTTTTCTTCAAATTCCATGATCAGTTCGACCAGATCGAGCGAATCTGCGCCCAGATCTTCGCGAAAACGCGCGGCCGGAACGACTTTGGCTTCGTCTACGCCCAATTTGTCAACAATAATCGCCTTGACCTGCTCAAAAGTATCCATTGCCTGCCTCCAAGTTATTGATTAGGGGATGATGCGGGCAAGTATATGCACGTTGACACCGGGCGTCAATGTTGCGCCGCAATCAAACTGCTCGAGTACTGCAAGAAACAACACCGATTATGCTGACAAGTTGCGCCTCAACACGAGACGCAAACTCTCCTTTCCGCCGATTCGTCAGCGCCTATGCTATAATCACCCGCAAATAAACGAGAAAAAAAGAGTATGCCCGACGAAACAACAGTCAGCGCCCGCAAAGTGGAACACCTGAGTATCAATCTCCGGCAAGACGTCCAGTTTTTTGATGTCAGCACGGGACTTGAACAATATCGGTTTGTCCACCAGGCGCTCCCCGAGCTCGACCTCGACAAAATCGAAACTACCCAACAGCTCTTTGGCAAGACACTGCGCGCTCCCTTGCTCGTTTCATCCATGACCGGCGGCGCAGTCGAAGCGGAACGCATCAACCGCAATCTGGCTGCGGCGGCACAAGAAACCGGGATTGCCATGGGGCTTGGTTCGCAGCGCGCCGCCATCAACGATCCTGCGCTCGCACAAACCTACCGCGTACGTGACCTCGCGCCCGACATTTTGTTATTTGCCAATCTGGGGGCAATTCAACTCAATTACGGATATGGACTGGACGAATGTCGTCGCGCGGTGGAAATGATCCGGGCGGATGCGCTGATTCTCCATCTCAACCCAATTCAGGAAGCAGTCCAGGGACATGGTAATACAAATTGGAGCGGCTTGCTCCTGAAAATTGATCAAGTCTGCCGCGCCATTGGTGTCCCTGTGGTTGTCAAAGAGGTGGGTTTTGGCATTTCCGAACAATGCGCGCGCCAGTTGGCGAACGCAGGGGTTGCGGCGATTGACGTGGCAGGCGCGGGTGGCACCTCCTGGGCAGCCGTCGAGGCAAAACGCGCGCCAAACGCGGAACTGCAGAAACTTGCCGAAACATTTTGGGATTGGGGCATCCCCACCGCCGAGAGTTTGGCTGCCGCACGCCGCGCGGCGCCCGAACTGCCCATCTTTGCCAGCGGCGGCATCCGCAACGGCATAGATGTTGCAAAATGTCTGGCGCTCGGCGCAACTCTGGTCGGGCTTGCTTCACCGCTGTTGAAACTTGCCGATGTCTCGTCCGAAGCAGCAACTCTGGGCATCCGCGGACTGGCGGCACAGTTACGCGTCGCCATGTTTGGCATCGGCGCAGAAAATTTGAGCGCGCTGCGCGACACCCCTTTTCTTTACAAGCATTAAATATCGGACCGACCGGGATTTTATGACCCAAGAATATTTGACTGCCATCGAGCAGGAACTCAGAGAGCTGACTCGCGTGCGCCGTCCCGAATACGCAGAATTTTTCAATCAATTCTATTACCATCTGGGTTGGACAGACGCGCGAGGCAAGGCGACACACGCAGACACGGGCAAACGTATTCGACCGCTCCTGTGCCTGTGGTCGTGCGAGGCAGTCGGTTGCAAGTGGCAAGACGCTCTGCCCGCCGCAGCTGCGCTCGAACTGATTCATAATTTTTCGCTGATCCACGATGACATTCAGGACAACAGCGAATCGCGACGCGGGCGGCCGACCGTGTGGCAAGTGTGGGGGCTGGCGCAGGGCATCAATGCGGGTGATGCGATGTTTGTGCTCGCCCAGCAAGCGCTCGACGAGCTGCCGGCGCGCCTTTCCCTCGAACGCTTTGTCGGCATTCATCGCGCATTCAATTCCGCGATTCTCAAACTGACACAAGGGCAGTATCTCGACCTGGCGTATGAACGCGCGGACCAGGTGACGCCCGATCAATACCTCGAGATGGTGCGGGGCAAGACGGCGGCGCTGCTCTCTGCCGCCTGTGAAATTGGCGCACGGCATGGCACAAACGACCCAAAAATCTTTCGTACGTTCGCCAATTATGGGGAGAATCTGGGGATTGCGTTCCAGATTGCAGATGATGTGCTTGGATTGTGGGGTGACCCCAAGATTACCGGCAAACCCGTAAACGCCGATTTATTGAGCCGCAAAAAATCATACCCCGTGCTGTATGCAATGCAGACTGACTCTGGTCTGGAACTGCGGACGCTGTATGCAAAGAAAAAGTGGACCGCCAAAGATTTCAAGCGCGTAGAGGCGCTCCTCGCAAGAGTCAATGCCCGCGCGCAAGCGACCAGACAGGCAGAGACCTATGCGCGACAGGCACAATTCGCTCTCGAAGCGACCGGCATTAGCCACCCTGCGCTGACCCACCTGCACAAGCTCATCCATCAGGTCGTCTATCGCGATAAATGAAAATGCCGCGCCATCAACGACGCGGCATTAGTCTTCATCGGGCAAAAATCGCCACAACAGTTGGTTGGACAACAGCATCCCCTCCTCGGTCAACCGCATCCGTTCGTCATCGGTCACCAACATTCCGCTCGCAGCCAGAAATTCGAGCGGCTCGCGATAGACCACGCGCGCATCCTCGCCAAAACGGTCACTAAAGCGCGCCCACGAAACGCCCTCGGACAAACGCAAGCCCAAAAACACGGTCTCTGCCATCTGCATCGGGCGCGAGATTGTTTCACGAGACGCGATGGGCAGTGTGCCCTCGTGAATGCGCCTCAAATACACCCGCGGCAATTTTACATTCTCATAACGCTCGCCCCGCCAAAAAGAGTGTGCGCCCGCGCCAAACCCCAGATACGACTCGTTAAGCCAATATGTCTTGTTGTGCGCCGATTCAAACCCGGGACGGGCAAAATTTGAGATTTCATAATGAGTAAATCCGGCGCGGCCTAGGACCCGCACCGCCGTCTCATACATTTCCGCGGCGATCTCCGGGTCGGGCTTGGTGACCTTACCCCGCTCGATCTGCTTTTTCAGAACCGTGCGCTCTTCCACCTGCAAACCATACAACGAGAGATGCTCAGACCAAAACGCCAACGCGCGCTCTAGCGTCTTTTCCCAGTCGGCAGCGGTCTGGTCAGGCAAGCCATAAATCAAGTCCAGATTGATGTTTTCAAAACCCGCCTCCCGCGCCCATTCGAACCCCTCATAAGACTGGGCGACGGTATGTTTGCGATTGAACGACTCCAAGCGCCGGTCATCAAAGGTTTGGACACCCAGCGAAAGCCGCCCAAACCCCATCTCGCGCAAGGCGCGCAGCTTGGTCAGGTCTACCGTGCCGGGATTCACCTCAATTGACCACTCTGCGTCCGGAACAAACTCGAAATGTGCTCGCACCGCGGCAACAATTCGCCCCAGCTGCGCCTCACTCAGAACGGACGGTGTCCCGCCGCCCAGCGCCAAACTCTTGGCAAGACGTGGGGATTGGATTGTTGTTGCGGTTATCTCGATCTCGCGGACCACCGCGTCAGCATACGCGTCAAACTCGTCCTCGCGCCGCGCATAGACGTTAAAGTCGCAGTAGGCGCAAATGGATGGGCAATATGGGACATATACAAAAAGAGATGGCATTTCTTTGCGTATCAGACAGTTTACCGCCTTACAAGCCAAAAGTCTTGACCGCGCCTTGCTCGAGTTTACACTGAACGGCGCCGAATATCCAAAAGGAATCGCCAAAAAAGCCACATTCAAATCGAATGTGGCTTTTTTTGGTAGCTATTGTTTTGTCTCGGCTGCCGCCATCTTTTGCTTTTCTTCCGCAACCAGCTCACGTCGCAGAATCTTGCCAATGAGCGTCTTGGGCAGTGAATCGCGGAATTCGATACTTCGCGGCACCTTGTATGGCGCGAGATTTTGCTTGCAGTGGGCGATGAGTTCGTCGGCGGTCGCCGTCTGACCGGGCTTGAGCACGACAAACGCTTTTGCCGATTCCCCGCGATACGAGTCGGGAACACCGATCGCCGCGGCATCCATCACCGCAGGATGACTATAGAGCACTTCTTCGATTTCGCGCGGGTAAATGTTGTATCCGCCGGAAATGATCATCTCTTTGAGACGGTCCACGATGCGGAAATACCCATCCTCATCCATCACCGCCACATCACCCGTATGCAGCCATCCATCACGCACCGCTTTGGCGGATTCTTCGGGCTTGTTCCAATATCCTTTCATCACCTGTGGTCCCTTGACGCACAATTCACCCGGTGTCCCAACAGGCACTTCTTTTTCGCCCGTCTCTACATCAAACAATTTTACATCGGTGTCGGAAACAGGCACGCCGATGGTGCCAATCCGGTTTTCCCCAAAGATCGGGTTTGCCGTGACCACGGGCGATGCCTCGCTCAACCCATATCCCTCGACGAGGCGCGCGCCAGTCATTTTTTCGAAATTTTTGGCAACCTCGACCGGCAGACCCGCCGCGCCGCTCAGACATGCGCGAATGGATTTGAGATCATAGTTCTTGGTGGCAGGGTTGTTGTTGATGGCAGTGTACATGGTCGGCACACCGGGGAAAAAGGTGGGTCTGTGTTTGGCGATGGATTTGAGCACGTGCTCCAGATCACGCGGGTTCGGGATGAGAATCATTGTGCCCGCGAGCATCACCGAGTTGTTCATGCAGGTCGTCATGGCGTACGAGTGAAACATCGGCAGCGCGGTCAGATACGCTTCTTTGCCTTCTTTGGCGGATGGGACCCATGCGCGCAGCTGCATCGCATTCGCAAGCAGGTTTGCGTGCGTGAGCTGCGCCGCTTTTGGCAAGCCCGTCGTCCCGCCCGTGTATAGCAGGACTGCGTCATCTTCGGACTTGACCGCAACATTCGGCGCGACCGACGATTCATTTTTTATTACGACCTGAAACCAGTGGTCCCCTTTAGCCAACTCGACGCGATGCCCTTCCTTTTTTTCCATCGCGAGCGTAAACAGCGTCTTGAGCATCCCCGGAAAATATTCCTTGATGTTGGCAACAATCACATTCTTGAGTTTCGTCTTGCTGCGCACCTCTTGCAGCTTGGGATAGAACTGTGAAAGCGCTACTATCGTCTCGGCGCCCGAATCTTGAAGAATGAACTCTAGTTCACGCGGCGTATAGATTGGGTTGACCGGAGCAATTACTCCGCCTGCCTTGAGCGTGCCGTAAAAGGCGATGGCAAACTGCGGACAGTTTGGCAAATAAATGGCAACGCGGTCACCTTTTTTCACGCCCATCTTGACAAGCGCATTCGCAAAGCGGTTCACGGCATCGCGAAACTCGCGATACGACATGGAAGCATCCATCAAGGGCTGCCCGGGAAGTTTGTGCGCCACCGCGCCAAAGACCATCGCCTGACGGTCGGGATATTCGGCAGCAGCGTCATCCAACAGCTTGAAAAGTGGGACTTGCGGGTAGTTCAGGGTCGGAGGGACCCCTTTTTCATAGTGTTTGTACCAAACGCGATCCATGCGGCTCCTTTCCTCGTTGAACGAGTCGGCAGACAATGCAACTACATGATGAAATTGGCGAATCAAGCGTCGGCGCCCGAGCATAAAACTGGATCCTCGATGCGATGAACCGCACCGCCCCAATCTCATGTTGACGCGCAACAAACAAATACCGCCAAGCACACGCTCAAGAGTTATATTACGGTTCGCCCTTTGGAATGTCAAGTGCTTTACACAACCGTTGTATAATGGCCTTGTATGGGACCTCTGGTGATTGGTTTGGCAGGAGGATCGGGGTCGGGCAAAACCACGATTGCGCGGACCATTATGGAGCGCGTGGGCAACGAGCGCATGGTCCTGATCCAGCACGATGCCTATTATTGCGACCAAACGGACATGCCGTTCGAACAACGGCTGCAGGTCAATTATGACCACCCCGCCTCGCTGGAAACCTCGCTGCTGGTCCACCACCTGCTGGAGCTGCGCGCCGGGCGGGGGGTCGAAATGCCCGTTTACGATTTTGCCCGATTCACTCGCACGTCCGAAACCAGGCACATCGAGGCGCGCCCGGTGGTCCTTGTCGAGGGCATCCTGATTTTTGTTGATGCGGCATTGCGCAATCTGATTGATGTCAAAATCTTTGTGGATGCGCCCGCCGACCTGCGGTTCATCCGCCGTCTACAGCGCGATATGACCGAACGCCAGCGCACGCCCGAAAGTGTCATTCGCCAGTATCTCGAAACAGTGCGCCCGATGCACCTCGAGTTTGTCGAACCCACCAAACGCTACGCAGACTTGATTCTCCCCGAGGGCGGGTTCAATACCGTGGGGGTGGATGTGATTGTCGCGCGCGTCCGCGACATGTTGGAAACAAGAGGATAGCAAACAGCCGCATGATGAACCCATCTCTGAACACCAAACTCGATTCGCTTGCCGCGTATTTGACCGACCTGCACGAAATCCAACCCGCGAATTTCGAGGCATTCGAGCAGAACAAAATGCTGCGGCGCTATACCGAGCGGATGCTTCACATGACGATTGATGCCTGCATCCAGATTGGGATTCAGGTTTTGATTGCCGAGGGATTGCGCGAACCTGAAAATTATCATGATGTCTTTCAGGCGCTCGGCGACCACAATATTCTGACGCCCATTCTGGTCAGTTCGATGACCATGATGGTCGAGTTGCGCAACCTGCTGGTCTATGAATATGATGTTCTCGACCACATGATGATCTATGGCGTGCTCAAGCGCCGTCTCGACGATCTGACAGAGTTTCTCATTGCGATGCGCGCATATGCAAATAACGAGCCCTATAGTCCCTCGCCCCAATTTGAGGAAATGATCCCGGAATAGTTGTCCGGCGCCTGCATCTCCTTTGTTGACCCCTGAAGATTCCACAGCCCAGATCAACGCCCTGCGTACAGAAACACCTCTCGCGTATCGCATCGTGCGCGGCGGCGCAGCGGTCGCGCTCTCTTCGTATTTCCTTTTTTTGTTTGGCTTTCTTGCCAATCTCGTGCTTACGCGCCAGCTCGCCCCGGCTGATTTCGGGATTTTTGTCCTGGGCACATTTTTCTTTTCACTGCTCAACCTGCGTCCCAAATCGGGCATTGACTATGCCTTTGCCCAGCATCTAGAGACCAATGCCGAGACAAGCGGCACGTTTGCGGCGCTGAGCATTTCCACAGGCGTCCTTTCTCTGCTTTTGACGATTTTGGCAGTTCCGGTCCTCTTGGTCCTTGGACATTCGGAACCGGTAATTATCGTCACGCTCGCGCTCGCCGGTGTGGGACTGATTGATTCGGTTCAAGGGATCGCGTGGGTGCAGCTGGACAAGGCGCTGCTCTTTACACGTGTCAGTCTGGTCACTGCGATTGCCTTTCCAATCTCTTATGTGCCCGCGTTTTATCTCGCATTCAACAATGGGGGCTATTGGGCATTACTGGCACAGAATGCGCTGTATACGGCGCTGTTGCTCGTCGGTTTGTGGTACACGGCGCGGCGCGCCCTGCCCGCAATCTGGAGACAGCGCTGGACGTTTTCGCGCGCACTGGCAAAACAGTTTTTGCGATTTGGAATCTTTGTTGGGCTGGCAACCATTTTTGCCACAATCGCCTATCAGTTTGACAATTTTCTGGTGGGGCGCTTTGTCGGACTTGAAACGCTCGGCTATTACGACCGGGCGTATCGCATTGCCCAATGGTCCTCTATTCTTGTCGGCAGTGTCCTGACGCGCACCGCGTTTTATGCCTACAGCCGCCTACAAAATGACCTCGTCCGTCTGACGCGGACCGCGCAGATGTCATTGTGGATTGTGACAACGGTTGCAGTGCCTATCGCGCTGGCAGTGTTTGTGTCGGCGGACGATCTGGTGCTCTTTTTATTTGGCGAAAAATGGCTGCCGAGCGCCCTTTTGCTCAAATTTCTCGTCGCCTATTCCATCTTGCGTCCTCTGATTGATGATGCGAGTTCGTTGTTTATTGCGATGGGTCATCCCCGGCGCACAACCTTGATTGTCATCTGTCAGGCGATTGCCCTCGTGCTCGCAGCGGCGCCGCTCACACTGCAATTCGGCGCGGTAGGCACGGCTATCGGGGTGGGAATAGCATTTCTCGTCGGGCTGATTGTCACGTATTATTTTGTGCGGCGCGCGCTGCCGCAATTGGCGCTGCGCGAAGCGTTTGTGGTCCCCACCATTGCCGCCATCCTTACGCTCGGTATCGCGCTCCCTGCGGCAAATCAGCTCGATGCGGTTGCGCTCCCGCTCGTCATCTCGCTGGCGATAGAGCTATTTGTGACCATAGTCGTGTATACATGCATCACGCTGGTGATGCGACCCCAATTGACCATCGAACGAGGTCGCTATGTGTGGGGGCTTTTGCGACATCGTGCGCCCGCCTGAAACTGAACAAATGAGCATGCAAAAATCCCTGCGCGTAGGCGTCATCGGTGTGGGCAACATGGGACTGCATCATGCCCGTGTCTATTCGCAACTCGATCATGTAATTCTGCGCGCGGTCGCTGATTCTGACGCCGCGCGTGCCGGGGCGGTCGCAGCGCGATTTGGCGTGAATGCCTATACCAATTACTGCGAAATGCTGGAGCGCGAGCAGCTCGATGCCGTCACGGTCGCCGTGCCGACGCGTGAACATTTGGCAGTCGCGCTCGAGGTCATTGGGCGCGGGATTGCCCTGCTGGTCGAGAAACCACTCGCAGCCAATTTCGCCCAAGCGGAACAGATTACCCGGACCGCAGAGCGCGCCGGTGTTGCGTTGGCGGTCGGGCATATCGAGCGATTCAACCCTGCCGTTCAGGAATTGCGACGACGCGTTCAAAATGGTTCGCTCGGCAACATCTCTTCTGTGATCGCCAGGCGCGTGGGGGTCATGCCGCCGCAGGTGCGGGATGCGGATGTGATTGTGGACCTCGCCGTGCATGATATTGACGTACTCAACTATTTTTTCGAAATGACTCCGCGCGTCGTCCACGCAACCGCGGGCTACGCGCTCTTGACGAACCGCTACGACCACGCCGAAATCTTTTTACAGTACGGCAACGCGGGATGCTTTGTGCAGGTCAATTGGATCACGCCCCTCAAAGTCCGGACGCTGTCTGTCACGGGCGACGGCGGACACGCCGAGCTGAATTATGTAACCCAAAAGTTGGAAATCCTGGAGAGCACCCGAGAACGGGAATACAACAATTTCGGCGAATTTGTCGTGCGGTTTGGAGACGCCCAGCGGACGGTGGCGCCGATCGCAACTGCCGAACCTTTGCGGAACGAGCTGCTCGATTTCACGGATGCCGTCGCAAAACGGCGCGCGCCGCTAGTCACGGGGCGCGTCGGCTGTGAGGTGCTGCGCGTGGTCGAGCGAATCGAAGAATCTCTGGCGACGCCATGAAGCGAATCCTCGTCACGGGCGCGGGCGGGTCCGCGTCCTCCAATTTCGTAGCATCGCTTCGGATGGCGCCCGAACCGTTTTACATCATCGGCGCGGATGTGCGCCCGTTCCACCTCGCGCTGGCGGATGCGCAAGAAAGCTATCTGCTGCCGCGGGCAAGCGATCACAATTTTGTGAGCGAGTTGAACCGGCTCATCAAAGCGCGAGAGATTGACATGGTTCATGCCCAACCCGACTCCGAGGTCGCGGTCCTCTCGGCGCGCCGTGACGAGATCCCGGCGCGGCTGTTTCTGCCCTCGCGCTCGGCGATCGAACTGTGTCAGGACAAATTGGCGTTCGCGCAGGCGCTGCAAGACCGTGGCGTTCCGGTCGCCCAATCCTTTCCGGTAAATGCCGCAGAAGATTTGCCGCCGATTCTGGATGCCCTGCTCGCGCGCGCCGACCGCGTGTGGCTGCGCGCGACGCGCGGTGCGGGGTCACGGGCAGCTCTGCCCGTGCGCCGGGTAGACCATGCCCGCGCCTGGATCGAATATTGGGCGGACATGCGCGGCGTCGGTTGGGGCGACTTTATGGCATCCGAGTTTCTGCCGGGACGCGAGTTTGCCTTTTCAGGTCTCTGGCACAACGGCGAATTGGTCACGTCCCAGGCGCGCGAACGAATCGAATATCTGTATGGGCAACTGACAGCGAGCGGGCAGACTTCGACGCCCTCGATTGCGCGCACCGTCAGCCGCGATGACGTAAACGAAATTGCCGCGCGGGCAGTTCGCGCGGTGGATGCGCTCGCGAACGGCATCTACTCTGTGGATTTGAAGGAAAACACGCAAGGGGTGCCCTGTGTTACCGAGATCAACGCTGGACGCTTTTTTACGACCAGCAATTTTTTTTCTGCGGCGGGGTTGAATATGCCTTATTTGTATGTCCGGCTGGCATTCGGCGAACAAACGCCTCCGCTCCCGCGTTATAATGTGTTGGGACAAGGTCTGTACTGGGTGCGGATGGTGGATATGGGTTTCAAACTGGTGCGCGCAAATGAGTGGGCAGGTCCGTTGAGCAGCGATGCCGACCGGGAATGAACTGCGCGCGTATTACGAGCGCAAGGCAAAAACGCTCGACGAATTGGCGCTGACCTATGAAAACCAAAATCGCTACAAACGCTTTTTCTATCGCGCGCGCAGCAATGCTGTACTCGACGCGCTCGCGCCCATCCGCGCAGGCAGTTGGGTCCTGGATGTGGGCGCGGGCAGCGGATTTTATAGTCGGCAGATCTCTGCCGCAGGCGCGCACGCTGTGTTGATTGATATTTCACTCACCGGCTTGGACAGGGCACGCGCGACGGGCGCAAACGCGGTCGGCTATGTCTGCTGCGACGCGGCGAATCTACCGTTTGCCCCCCGAACGTTCGACAAGGCTCTCTGCACCGAGGTCCTTGAGCATCTACCCGACGCGGCGCAAGCGCTGCGTGAGACGGCTCGGGTCTTGCGACAGGACGGCGAGATGGTTGCCACAACACCCTCGCGCCGGTCGCCGATGAACGTCGCCTATGGAATCAAACGACGCGTTCGTCGCTACACGTTCAACGAGCATCTCACGGAATACACGAGTTCAGAGTTTCGGCGGCTGCTCGAATGTATGTATCGCATTGACCGCGTTGCCTATGCGAATTTTCTCGTGCCCTACCCTTTTGACGAATTTTTCATCAATGTCCAATCTCCGCGACTCGTTGCAATGCTGCAGTGGCTCGAAGATCATCTCGCAAACACGCCCATCCTGCGGCAGTTGGGTTGGACAATGATCGCGAACTGCAAGAGCAAAGAGACATGATTCGTATTTCGCAACCCGCATTCCTGGAGGATACGGCAGAGTCGGTCCTGGCGGTTTTGCGTTCGGGACAATTGGCGCAGGGAACCGTGGTGCGCGAATTTGAAAACGCCTTTGCCCGCTATGTCGGCGTGCGCCACGCCGTCGCGTGCAACAGCGGCACGAGCGCGCTCTTTCTCGCCCTCCTTGCGCATGGCATCGGTCCGGGCGATGAGGTAATCACGTCCGCCTTTACATTCATCGCCACGATCAACGCGATTCTGTATGTCGGCGCGACGCCGCGGCTGGTGGACGTTGACGGCAGTTTCAACCTCGATCCCGCGCAGGTCCAAGCTGCCATTACTCCAAACACCAAAGCGGTCCTTCCCGTCTATCTTTATGGACAAATGGCTGAGATGGCGGAACTAGACGACATTGCCCATCGTCACAATCTGGTGATTATCGAAGACGCTTGTCAGGCGCATGGCGCGGCCTATGACGGAAAATTTGCGGGGACATTCGGGAGCGGCTGCTTTTCTTTTTACGCGACCAAGAACATGACCACCGGCGAGGGCGGCATGTTGACGACGAATGAGGATGAAATCGCGGACAGAGCGCGGCGACTGTTGAATCACGGCATGCAAAAACGGTATCAATACCGGGAACTGGGCTATAACTTGCGTTTGACGGAAATTGCCGCCGCCATCGGCATCAAACAATTGGCGCGTCTGGATGCAATGAATCGTCTGCGACAGGAGAACGCGCGCTATTTTGATGACCATCTCATCAACATTCGAGGGCTTGTGCTCCCGCGCGTTCTTCCGCGCCGCACCCATGTCTATCATCAATACACGTTGCGCCTTTTGCCCGAATTCGCCCTGACGCGCGCACAATTTATCAACGCCCTCGACGCATGCGGCATCGGCTCGGCGATCTATTACCCCCAGCCCGTATACGAGTATCCTTATTTGCGCGACAACGCGTGGGCGAGGGTTCGCCTGACGGAGGCAGAGATGCTTTCCCAACAGGTCGTCTCAATTCCGGCCCACCCGGCGCTTGACTCGGGCGACCGCGAAAAAATTGTCGAGACGATCCGTGCCATTGCCGGCTAGAGCTAATGCTATGCCTATTCCGCGCATCAGCGTCCTTTTACCCACTTTTAACCGCGCCACTTATATCGGTGAGGCGATTGCAAGTGTATTGGCACAGAGTTATGGCGATTTTGAATTGATCGTGGTGGATGATGGCTCGACCGACGAAACATGCTCGCGGGTCGCGAGTATCGCCGACCCGCGAATTCGCTACATTTACCGAGAACACGGAGGCGTCAGCAAAGCACTGAATACGGCGTGGCGCGCCGCACGCGGTGAACTGGTCGCGATGATCGGCTCGGACGACGTGTGGCTGCCCCACCTGTTCAAAACCCTTTTGCCCCTGATTGATGGCAAGTCCGAGCTCGGGTTGGTCTATGCGCGTGCCCAAGCCATGAGCGAACAAGGGCACGCCCAGCCGCAAATCCTCGGGTCAGACATGAAATTTCCGGAGGATGCGCTCGCCAGTCTGTTGTATGACGACTGCATCTGCGGACTCGCCTGTCTCTTTCGGCGCCGCTGTGTCGAAACGGTGGGTGGGTTCGATGAAAACTTGCTCGCCAACGAAGATTGGGACTTGTGGGTCCGGATGGCGGAAATTACGAAATTTGCCTATCATGATGAGATTCTTGCACGGTATCGCATGCATCCCACCAGTCTGACGGGCAAGCGCTCACACTTGTATCGTCACGTGATATTGGACCGCGTGCGCCTGATTCAGGATTATTACGCGCGCCCGAACGTTCCGCCGTCCGCCCGCGCCGTCCAATCGCTCGCTTTGCGAAATGTCTATATGGGCGTGGGCATCCGCTTTCTGGCGATTGGCGCGGTCCGCGAGGCGATGCCCTATTTATGGCGCGCCATTCGCGCGCACGGCAATCCGATTCGTTCGGCCGCGCGTGTGATCGGGGTTACCTTGTTCGACCTTTATCTGAGCAAGACTCGCTGGGGGGTGCGAGTGGTCGAAGGGTTGGTCACACGCCGTCGGCGGATGATTGCATGAGCGACCGCAAGCCGCGTCTCGCGATGGTGAGCATCGGAATCCGCCGCGATTTGCTCACCCCGCTTGTCCATTTCACACGGCTAGAGCTGCGGCATTTTTACAAACAAGCGGTCTATGGAGACCTGACGCGGGCGGATTTTGATTCGACCCTGCATCACTATACATCGCCGCTCGACCTCTATCGTCAATTGGCGCAAGCCACACCCGATGTGATTCAGAGCGTCGAACCGTTCTCGTTCTATACGCAACCCTTTTTGTGGGCGTGTCTGAACGCAGCGCGAAAAACTAGAGCCGCACTCGTCGTCGTCACCTTTGAAAATCGTCCGCTCGATATCCGATTTGGCAGACCGCGTGCGGCATTGCTGAGACGGGCGCTCGCGAGTTTGTTCACCCGCGCAAACAAGATTATTGTGCTCAACAACGGCGCGTATGAAAATGTCTTGAGATGCGGCGCAGAGCGTGACAAGGTCGCGCGCGCGATGTGGGGCACGTGGGGAGTAGAAATGCACGAGTTTTTCCCGCGCGCATCGCGCCCGCCGGATGCCCCGTTGACGGTCTTGTTTGTCGGACGCTTGCACCATGAAAAAGGAGTGTTTGTGCTCCTCGATGCGTTTGCCCATATTCGGCAAAAGCATGACGATCTCCGCCTGATTATGCTGGGCGACGGACCCGCCCGCGCAGACCTGTCGGTAGAAATAAAGCGACGCGAGCTGGCGGACTCGATCGAATTGATGGGAACAGTCAAAAATCGGGAGGTGCCGAATTTTTTTCGGCGCGCAGACGTCTTTTGCGCGCCATCGGTGACAACCCCAAAATGGGCGGAACAGGTCGGCGTATCCGCGCTGCAAGCAATGGCATCCGGTGTGCCAATTGTTACGACACGCAGCGGGGCGATACCGGAATATGTGCCCGACGGCGTGGCGGGCATACTGGTTGATGAAAATGACTCTATCCAACTGGCAAACGCCCTGCTCGCATTGCTCGACAATCCGGAGCGCGCTCGCGCGTTGGGCCAAGCCGGGCGCGCCTTTGCCATGACCCACTATGATGCCCGCGCAAACGTCGCACAGGGCGAACGAATGATTTTGGACATGCTGGAACACGCATGAAGGACGAATCACAGCTCAGCTGGGACGCGAGTTGGAAACAGGTCGAGACAACGATTCTGGAACGCGACGTCTGGCTGCTGACCGATTACATCAAACGCGATTATTTGATGGAGCGATTACCCGGGAACGCGCGCGCGCTCGAAGTGGGGTGCGGTTCGGCAAAACTTGCGGCGCTGGTTGCCGAACGCGGGGCGCGCGTGACAGGGGTAGATTTATCGTGGCACGCGCTTTTGGCAGCGCAGAGAAATTTTGACGCGGTCAAGGTCTCGGGAGCGCTTGGTCAGGCGGATGCGTTTCATCTACCCTTTGCCGACGAGACATTTGATGCCGTGTTTTCTACCGGATTGTTGGAACATTTTCAGGACCCTACACCAATTGTGGTAGAGATGGCCCGGGTCATTCGTTCGGGTGGTATCTTTTTTTCCGACGTTGCGCCTCTGAAATTCTCGATATTGCGGATGGGCATGTATTTGCGCGGCATGGCGCGGAATGTTACGGACGAGTATCCATATAACGGACGCGAAATCGCGGCATGGCTTGAGGCGGCCGTATTGCGCGACATTCGGATCGTAGCATCGGGCGTTGTCCCGCCTCTCGGTCTGGTCCGCAGGTTTCCAACATTCCGCGATTGGAGTTTTCGCCATCAAAACCTGTGGACACGGTGGGACGGCACCCCACTGGCAGAACAACTCGGCTTTTTTTATCTTGCATGGGCGGTCAAATGATTCGCGTTGCCTTTGATACCAGTTCCACGCGCGGTCGCAAAACAGGCATCGGTGTCTATACGGCATCACTGCTTGACGCGCTTGGCAAATTCTGCCCGGAAATCAAGACCATCGAGTTGGATGACAATGCGAATGTGGAACAGCGGACCGATTACCGCATCCTGCGCGAGCAACGCGTATTGCCCCGCCTGGCAGAGGCGACCCGCGCCAACCTGCTTCATCTGACCGGTTTTGCTGCCCCCCTGCGGAGCCGCGTTCCCGTCGTTCTCACCGTCATGGATTTGATCGGCATCTTGTTTGCCAAATCGTTTCCCCCCGCGTCTCGCTTTTATTGGAGCAAGTATCTGCCATTCACATTCCGCGCGGCGCGCCATATCATCACCCTTTCCGAGCATACCAAACGCGACGTGGTGCGGTTGACGGGAATTCATCCGCACAAGATCAGCGTCATTCCGGCGGGACTTGACCCGTGTTATAGTCTCATTCGCGATGTTCCGACGCTCGACGCGGCGCGCGCGCGGCTCTTGCTGCCCGAACGGTATTTTCTATTTGTCAGCACGCTGGAACCGCGCAAAGGGATAGATACATTGCTGAGCGCGTACGAGCATATTGCGCCTCACATGCCCGAACATCTGGTCATCGTGGGTAAACGCGGTTGGAATTATCAGACTTTGTATGCCCGAGCGCGCGCAATCGGACTGGACCGCATCCAATTCCTCGATTATGTTCCGGATAAAGACATGGCGTTCGTCTATAATCTCGCGACGGCGTTTGTGTTTCCCTCTCACTATGAAGGGTTTGGGTTCACGCCTCTCGAAGCGATGGCGTGCGGCGTTCCGGTCATCGCTTCCAATGCTTCGTCCCTGCCCGAAGTGATCGGCGACGCCGGACTGCTCATCCCACCAAACGACGTCACCAACTTTGCTCATGCCATGAGCACGCTCTCTGCCAACATCAGACTGCGCCAAGAGCTGCGGCTGCGCGGCTTGGAACGCGCGTCACTCTTTACGTGGGAGCGCTCCGCCAAGGCAACCGCACAAGTTTATCATCAGCTCGTCTCCCCTACCGAGACAGTCAGACCTTGATGCGTATCACACTGGATATTTCGCCATACCTGCACAAGCACGCCGGGCTGGGCAGATACTCGGGCGAGCTCCTGGAGGCGATGCGTCAAATTGCGCCAGAGCACAATTATCTGGGACTGTATTATGCAGCACACGAGATCAAACCCGGCGGCGCGCTATCCGATCTTGACACATTCCGTGTGCCGTTGAGCGCAAAACCGTGGCGCATGAGTGTGCTGCTGGCATATTTCACCCACCGCAATCTGGATGGACGACTGCCGCGAGGCGATATCTTTCACGGCACGGATCACCTCTTGCCGCCGCTCCGGGACACCCGCACAGTTTTTACAATCCATGACATTATTTTTCGTTTCTTTCCCCAGTATCATCTTCCGCTCAATCGTTGGTTCCTCGATTTGATGCTGCCGAAATTTATGCAGCGCGCCGACGCGGTGATCGCCGTTTCAGAAAATACGCGGCGCGATGTGGCGCGCGTGATGCGAATCCCTGCCGACAAAATTATAGTGATCTATGAAGGAGTCAACTCCAAGTTTCGCCCGATCGAGGACCGGGAACAACTGGAGCGCGTCCGCGTCAAACACAAACTGCCCGCGCGCTTTATTCTATTTTTCAGCACCATCGAGCCGCGCAAGAATTTGATCACCTTGATCCAAGCATACGCGCAACTGCGTGAGGAAATGCCCAATACGCCGCCCCTGGTCGTCATGGGGCGCAAAGGGTGGTTGTACGGGGAGACGCTGAAACGGATACCGGAGCTTGGATTGACGCGGGACGTGATTTTAACGGATTGGGTCGAGAGTGAGGACGTGCCTGCTGTGATTAACCTCGCCGAGGTGTTTGCCTTTCCGTCGCTCTACGAGGGGTTTGGGTTGACTCCTTTGGAAGCGATGGCGTGCGGCACGCCGGTCATTTCCTCCAATGCGTCGTCCCTGCCCGAAGTGGTTGGCGAAGCAGGAATTCTGCTCGACCCGCGCGATATCGGTGGATTGGCGCAGGCGCTACAGCGCGTCTTGTCCGACGCCGCACTGCGAGGCGAGATGCGAGCCAGGGGGCTAAAGCAAGCGGCACAGTTCACTTGGGAACGTGCCGCGCGCGAGACATTGTCAGTTTATGAGCGATTGAACCCCGGAAAATGAGCAACTTTGTCTTGGACGGGCGCACGATGCAAGACCATTTTTGGGGAATTGGGCGCTATGCCTACAATCTCGCGCTGGCGCTGGCGCAGCAAGCACCGCAGGATAATTTCCGCGTTTTGTATAACCCGAACGCGAAAAACACCCGGTTTGACCTCGCCCGACTTGGCGCACAACCAAACATCCATCTGCAACCGTTCCCAGCGAACGCTTTTTCAGCTCGTGAACAGACACTCGCTTTTGACCGCATGCTGCTACGAGATGCGGCGCTCTATCATTCGCCATATTACGCCTTACCCTATGCCCTCCCGCTCCCGACCGTCGTCACGCTGCACGATGTCACGCCGCTGGTCGTTCCGGAAGCGATGCCGGGCGCGGCAAAACGGTTCGTCTATCGAGCCCTCCATCAACTTGTCGCGCGGCGAGCGGCACACATCATTACGGTCTCGAATGCCGCGCGCGCTGACCTGATGACGCATCTACGCCTCCCATCCTCCAAGCTAACGGTCGTCCCCTCCGCCGCGTTTTCACTCTCTGCGCCCCCATCACTCCAAACAATCGAACGCGTGCGGGCATCGCTGAATCTTCCGCCGAACTATATCGTGTATCTGGGCATCAATAAACCACACAAGAATCTGGCGAGGTTGGTCGAGGCATTTGCGCGTGTCAAGACGGATGCGGCTCTGGTGATTGCGGGTCACTGGGATGCACGTTACCCGCAGGCGCTTGATTTTGTCAGAGAGCATGGGATGCAAGAGCGCGTGCTGTTCCGACATGACATTGCGGAACCCGATGTCGCGCCGTTGTTGAGCGGAGCAACCGCATTTGTATTTCCTTCGCTCCATGAGGGTTTTGGACTGCCGCCGCTTGAAGCCATAGCGCTCGGTACCCCCGTGGTTTGCGCGAATGTTTCGGCAATTCCGGAAGTGGTCGGTGATGCGGCTCTGTTGTTTGACCCTTTCGATGTTGCGGCAATCGCGGAAGCCGTGTCTCGCGTTTTGCAAGATACTGATCTGCGGGCAGCGCTTCGAAAGCGCGGGCTCGCGCAGGCAGCCAAATTCTCATGGGGCCGCACAGCGCAGGCGACCCTGCAGGTCTATCGCGCGACATTGACGCAATGAAAATTCTGCACATCTACAAGGACTATTATCCCGTCCTCGGCGGAATAGAAAATCACGTCAAACTGCTTGCCGAGGCGCAAGCCGCGCGCGGGCACGATGTAACGGTGCTGGTGACAGGTCGAGATCGCAAGACCCGCATAGAAATGCTGAACGGGGTTCGCATCATCTTTGCTGGGCGCATGTCCGAACTATCGTCCGCGCCGTTCAGTTTCGAAATGTTCAGACGCGCGGCCGAGCTGCAAGCTGACCTGACGCATCTACAGTCCCCCTACCCGTTTGGCGAGATGGCGTACTATTTCTTTGGCAAGAGCCGCGCGATGGCGCTCTCGTATCAAAGCGACATCGTGCGCCAAAAGCTGTCGGGCGCGCTATACACACCGCTTTTGCATCAGGTGCTGAACCGCGCGGATGCCATTCTCGCATCCAGCCCCAACTATATCGAGTCGTCGCCCATCTTGCGCCGATGGCGCAGCAAGACCGTCGTGGTGCCGCTCGCTTCACCGCCGCCCGGACCGCCGCCGCGAGAAAATCAACTACCCGCCACCGATCTGTTGTTTGTCGGGCGACTCCGCTATTACAAGGGCCTGGATTATTTGCTGCAAGCTCTGGCAATCTTGCCGGATGTCACGTTGACCGTCGTGGGCATCGGACCAATGGAGCGACGGTGGAAAGAGCTGGCGCAGGCGGTGGGTGTCGGCTCGCGCGTGGTTTGGGCGGGAGAAGTGAGCGATATAGAGTTGCCCGCATATTATGATGCTTGCAAGATCTTTGTTTTACCCTGTTCGGAACGAAGCGAAGCGTTCGGGCTGGTGCAGCTTGAGGCGATGGCGGCGGGAAAACCTGTAGTTTCGTGCGATGTGAATACAGGGGTCGCGTGGGTCAATCAAAATGAGCATACGGGGCTGGTGGTTCCGCCAAAGAATCCGCAAGCGTTGGCGGACGCGCTCGCGCGCTTGCTGCATGATGCAAACCTGCGCGCACGGATGGGCGCGGCAGGCAAAGAGCGGGTGGCGGCAGAATTCACGGTCGAAAAGATGGTAGATCGGGTGATGTCGGTGTACGCGCAGGCGCTCGAGGGCAAAAAGGACGGTTGAATGAGTCTGCTATGCGCCGGACGGTCCGTCGTTTCTTTGTCTATTCACCGGACGGGAGCGTAAAGTAAAACGTGGACCCTTTACCCTGCACGCTCTCTGCCCAAATCTTGCCGCCGTGGGCTTCGACCATGTGCTTGGCAACGGCAAGTCCCAACCCCGTGCCGCGCAATTCACCCTGCGCTCGCGTGCGGGCGCGGTCCACTTTGTAAAAACGCTCAAAGATACGAGGCAAATCTTCCCGGGGGATTCCGGTGCCGCTGTCTTGAATTGACATTTCGACATCCGCGCCTTCGTTGCGCCACACCGCGCGAATCGTAATCCGTCCGTCGGGGGGGGTGAATTTGATTGCGTTGTGCGTGAGATTGCCGATCACCTTGCGGATTGCCTGCGCGTCGGCAAGCACCTCCATGTCCGGCGGGATGTGCGTCTCTAGTGTAATATGCTTGCGCTCGATCTGGGGACGCAGCGGCGTGAGTGCGTCATTCACAAGTTCACTCGCAAAGACGCTGACCAGACGAATCGGCGCTTGACCGGACTCGATCAGAGCCAGATCCATCAATTCATCCGTCAACTGCTTGAGCAGGTCTATTTGCACGCGCGTCTTGTTGATTATATCAACGACCATCGCCCTGTCGTCCAACACATCACCGGTCAGTGTCTCTGACAAGAGCTGCAGCGATGTGACGGGCGTGCGCAGTTCGTGTGAAATATTGGCAACAAACTCGCGGCGCGCGCGGCCGAGTCGTTGGAGCTCTGTGACTTCGGCAATGCCGAGCAAAACCCCGCGCTCTTCCTCGTCCCCCATCGCCACCGCCGTCACCCGAAAGGCGCGCTCTCCTTTGACCACCGTCTGACTTATGGTTCCGGCGGTTTCGCCCAAAACCTGATTGACCAGCTGCTGCAAATCATATCCCCACGTCAATTGTCCGAGAGGGCGATTGACCTCATCCGCGGACTCGAGCAAAGCGCGCGCGGTTGCGTTCATATACACCACCGTATCAGCCGCGTCCACCTGAACGATGCCGTCCGATGTGACCTGCGTGAACGCCGATAATTTCTGGTCGAGCGCGGCGCGTTCGAGCTCCAGCGCCGAGCAGCGCAGCTCCAACCGCGAGGCAGCATATTCGATTTCGTCAGCGTGTTGTTTCAGACGCCAGGCAAAAAAAGCGAGGACGACGATGACAAGAATCGCCGCCCCGAAAAGAATCTGCACCGTGTTGATTCCTATGCGCGTCTCAACCGGAAAACCTGTAACCCAATCCGCGCACAGTTTCGATCCGTGCGGGGTTGGCGGGATCATTTTCGATTTTTTCGCGCAGCCAGCGAATGTGTACGTCCACTGTACGCGAATCGCCTGCAAAATCAAACCCCCACACACGCTGCAAAAGCAAATCGCGCGTCAAAACCGCGCCCCGGTGCCGGATCAATTCGGCGAGCAAATCAAATTCTTTGGGCGGCAAGTTCAAGTTTTTACCGTCTCGGGTCGCCCGGTGCCCGACGAGGTCGAGAATCAAGTCGCCCGACTGTAGTTTGGTTTCAGAGCGGGGCTGCCCCCGGCGCAGGACGGCGCGGAGCCGCGCCAGCAGTTCCCCAAGCGAAAACGGCTTGACGACATAATCGTCCGCGCCCGAATCGAGACCCACAATGCGGTCAACTTCACTGCTCCGCGCGGTCAGCAGGACGATGGGCGCCTTGGTCTCGCGGCGCAGCGTCCGGCAGACGGTCAAGCCGTCCAACCCGGGCAGCATCACATCGAGTACGATCAGATCGGGGTTGTGTTCGCGCGCCAGATCAAGGGCGATTACGCCATCCGCGGCGCGGATGACCTCATAGCCCTCGCGCGTCAGGTTGAACGAGAGCGTTTCCAGCAGCGTTTCATCGTCTTCGACGAGCAATAGTTTTGTCATATCAACCCGCGCAGTGCGCTCGCCCTGTGGAGATCGTTTTGTCGCCATATCAGGAATTTTCGGTTTCTGCAGCATTAACGTTCTCATTTCAAGGTGACGGCGGAAACCGGCTCTTCCACATTCAATTCCGCCAGCTCGCCCGTCTTGGCGTATATAACGCGCTCGGCGATGTTTGTAATACAGTCGCCGGCGCGCTCGAGGTTATGTCCCGCAAACAAGAGATTCATGGCGCGGGTAAAAGCGTGCGGGTCTTGAACTATACAACTCATCAATTCGCGCAAGACCTGTTTGTATAGACTGTCAATCTCATCGTCCATAGCGGCGACCGCTTGCGCCGCTTCGGCGTCCCCGCGCGCAAAAGCGTCCAGAGCGCGGCTCAGCATGAGCTGACATAGCTCGGACATTCGGGGCAAGTCAATCAATGGTTTCAGCAGTGGCTCGTTCCCCATAAAGATACAAATTTCAGCCAGGTTCTTGGCGTGGTCTGCAATCCGTTCCAACTCGATGGCAATCAACAAAATGGAAATGATGTCGCGCAAATCATGTGCCATCGGGGATTGAGTGGCAAGCAGTGAATAACACTGCTCCTCGAGCGCATAGCGGGTCTCGTTCAGGCGCGCGTCATTCTGAATGATGGATTCTGCCATTGCGCGGTCCCGCGTCTTGAGCGCATCCATACCATATCCGATGACGTCCTTGACCCGGGAGCCATATTCCAGCAATTGCAATTTGAGATTCGACAACTCGATATCCAGGTTTGTGCGCGGCATACCGTCCTCCCCGCAATGCGACTTTATCCAAAACGCCCCGTGATATAGTCTTCGGTGCGCGAGTCTCGGGGTTTGGTAAAGAGATGGCGCGTTTCACCGTGCTCGATGACGGTGCCGGTGCGCTTGCCTTCTTCTTGTTCTGTGATCGTCATCATTGCCGTATAGTCCGAAAGACGCGCCGCTTGCTGCATGTTGTGGGTGACAATGACGATGGTAAATTCCTTTTTCAAGTCGCGCACAAGCTCTTCGATGCGGAGGGTCGCAATCGGATCGAGGGACGCGCACGGCTCATCCATGAGAATCACTTCGGGCTGCGCGGCAAGGGCGCGCGCAATGCAGAGGCGCTGCTGCTGCCCCCCCGACAGCGCCAGCCCCGATTGTTTCAACTTGTCCTTGACCTCTCCCCATAATTCCGCCTGAATCAGTGCGTGCTCGACAATCTCCTTGAGATTGCCCTTGATGTTGTTGATCTGTGCGGCATAGGCGACATTGTCAAAAATGGATTTGGGGAACGGGTTCGGTTTTTGAAACACCATGCCGATGGTTTTGCGTACGGCGACAGGATCAACATTCGGCGCATACAGGTCTTGGGCGCGAAACAGAATTTGACCCTCGATGCGCGTGTTCGGAATCAGTTCGTTCATGCGATTAAAACAACGCAGAAACGTGCTCTTGCCGCATCCTGACGGACCAATGATGGCAGTAATTTGCCTTTGATAGATCTCGAGATTGACATTTTTGAGCGCTTGAGCCGAACCGTAAAACATGTTCAGATTTGATACTTGAAATTCAGCGGTGAGACTCGCCGGTTTGGCACCCCCAAAATTCTGGCTCTTGATACCTGACAAGCTCGAGGGGAGCGCTTCCGGGTCAGTCCTCAACCCCACAAAATCGGTGGATGTGGCGGCGACGAGGTCAATCGAGCCATCCCCCGTGCGGCTGTGTTTTTGAGGGCTTGTGATTTGTATCTGTGTTGGTGATGTTATCATGGTTTTTCGTATTGTCTCAGTTCTCGGTTCGACCGTTCAAATCGTCTTGCCCTTTGTCCGCTGTCCGACGGGTTCCTACCCGTTGCGCCGCGGCAGATTAAAAGATTCGGTCCGGATCAATATGCAGCGCGTTTCGACAGGCGGTTGCGCAGCAGGATTGCAATCGAGTTCATGCCAAGCAAAATGGCGAGCAGCACAATAATCCCGGCAGCTGCCAGGTCTCGAAACTCGGCTTGGGGGCGGGAGGTCCAATTAAAAATCTGAATTGGCAAAACAGTGAACGCGCTCTGCGCGTCCACAAAGGGCCACGTCGGACCGACAGGCAGAAAGGCGATAAAAGTGAGCGCGCCAATCGTGATCAAGGGCGCGGTTTCGCCGAGCGCGCGCGAGAGCGCCAAAATCGTGCCGGTCAGAATGCCGGGCAGCGCCATCGGCAGGACATGATTCCAAATAGTCTGCCATCGCGTCGCGCCGAGGGCAAGTGATGCTTGACGAATCGAGGACGGCACCGCGCGAATGGATTCCTGCGCCGAGATGATAATAATGGGCAGAATGAGCAGACTCATCGTCAACGCACCCGCCAGAATGCTGCGCCCTAACCCAAACGAACGCACAAAGATGGCAAGCCCGAGCAAACCATACACAATCGAGGGGACGCCCGCGAGATTGGCAATATTGGTCTGAATCAGCCGCGTCACCCAACCTTGTGCGGGATACTCTTCGAGATAGATCGCGGCGGCGACGCCTATCGGAAAGGCAATGATGGCTGTCAGCGTCACCAGCACAACCGAGCCGACCAACGCCGCGAGAATCCCCGCGTTTTCCGGGTGTCGCGAAGGATAGCTGGTCAGAAACTGCCAATCCAGCCAGCCCGCGCCCCTGATCCAGGTATCTGCAATCAAAAGCCCCAGAAAAAACAATCCGATGATCGTCGCGGTCAGGGCGAGCCACTCGAAAATCTCGCCTGTGCGCTTGCGCTGCTCAACACGCCGCTGCGCGGCAAACAGCTCTACCTCGTTCACTGATGCACCTCGCGATACTTGGCAAGCACTCGCTGGCTGACGAGATTCAAGCCAAACGTGATCAAAAACAACAACATGCCGACGGCAAAAATAGTCTTGAATTCGAGACTGGTTTGCGGATTGTCACCCAGAGATACGCGCGCAATATACGCGGTCATGGTTTCCATCGGGTAAAGCGGGTTGAGTTGGACCGTTGTGCTCTGCCCCGCGGCTATGGCGACGATCATTGTTTCGCCAATGGCGCGCGACATTGCAAGAACCACGGCGGCGACGATGCCGGACAGCGCCGCGGGGAGGACCACGCGCAGTGTGACTTGGAGTTTGGTCGAGCCAAGCCCATACGCAGCTTGACGCAGAGATTGCGGCACGGCGTTCATGGCATCTTCGGACAAGGAAGAGACCATCGGAATGATCATAATGCCCATGACCAACCCGGCGGTCAAGCCGTTAAAGACCCGCATGTCCGCAAGAAATTCCCTCAGCAAGGGCGTGACAAAGGTCAGCGCAAAATATCCATACACAACCGTTGGAACTCCTGCCAGGATTTCCAACGCGGGTTTCAGAATCCCGCGCGTCTTGGGCGAAGCATATTCACTCAGATAGATGGCAGCCAGCAAACCAAGCGGAAGCGAAACGAGCATTGCAAACAAAGAAATTACGACGGTCGAGACTACAAGCGCAAGCACACCAAATTGCGCAGGTTCAAACAACGGCGTCCAGACAGTTCCAAGCATAAAGCCAGACAAGGGCACCTCGCGCAGAAATTCAATCGTCTCGAAAATCAGAACGCCGATGATGCCTGCCGTCGTCAGGATAGAGATTCCCGCACACACCAAGAGCGCGGCGGCGATGAGACGTTCGTACACTCGACGCGCATCAACCATGGAGTATTCGATGGATTTGATAGTTTGTCGCCGCGCAAAAGATTTTGCTGACATGCCTTTCTTTTCCAAAAAATCGGGGCGCCGGGAACCGGTATTCCAACTAGCTTAATGAGCTGACAAACTCTGTCTTGACAACTCGGAGGAAAACGCGAATCTGCGCGAATTTGGGCTAATTTTGATCTTTATTCGTCGTTACGCAAAGCGTAACAATGATTCGTGCCAAGCCGCAGTTTGGCGAAATTCGCGTTTCGATGTGTTAGTCAATCAAGCTACACGGAATACGGGCGATTGCCCGGCGCGCTTGTGCCATACGGCTGCGGTCCCTGCTGACCGCGTCTATCTCAGCCGGCTGAGCGCGCTCAAACCGGAGCCATAGACCTCATCCGCCACATTCACATAACCCACTTCGTCCACAAGTTCTTTGGCGATCAAGAGATAAAAAGCCGTGAAATCAAAAACTTCCGGACGTTTCAAGTCGGCGTTGTTGACATAGATATACAGCGGGCGCGCCAGCGGCGCATACGTCCCATCTGCAATCGTTTGGAATTTCGGGGGGACGCAACCGCTGCCACCATCAATTTCGAGCGCCTTGAGTTTGTCGGTATTTTCGAAATAGTACGCCAGCCCAAAGTAGCCGAGCGCATTTTCGTCGCCCGCGACCCCTTGTACCAATGTGTTGTCATCTTCCGAGGCGGTGAAATCAGCGCGGGACTGCTTTGCTTTGCCGTTGATCGCTTGGGTAAAAAAATCAAAAGTCCCGCTGTCCGTGCCCGGTCCATACAATGTCAGGGGCTGGTCCGGAAAATCGGCTCGCACCTGGCTCCAGTTGTTGACTGTGCTGCCCATGTTCCAGATCGTTTTCAGTTCCTGGGCAGTCAAGCATGTTGCAAATTCGTTTGCGGGATTCACCGCCACCGTCAAACCGTCCAGACCGATCAAGAATTCTGTATATTCGATCCCCGCCGCCTTGCAGAGTTCCGCCTCTTTGGGTTGGATGGCGCGCGAAGCGTTCTGAATGGAGGTGCGCTCGGCGAGGTTTGCAGAACACAAGACCTGGAACCCACCGCCTGTGCCCTTGATGCCCACAGTAACTCTGACGTTTTGTTGCATTTTCCGATACTCTTCAACGACTGCTTCGGTGACAGGGTATACAGTGGACGAACCGTCAATTTGAATTTGCCCGCTCAACGTGTTGGCAGTTGCCAATTCAATCGAGGGCGCACCCGGAAATGTGTCGGGGATAACAGGTTGTGCGACGACAACAGTTGGTTGTGTCGAATCCGCCGCAGGGGAACACGCCGAGACGGCAGCAATGACCAGCGTCGCAAGAATCGGAACGATTATCGTGTTTGTCTTGAACATTTTCGCCTCGAGTTTCGCGCTCCCGGCTTAACGATCTTTCAAGACAAGACAAACGGAATGTAAAACTCTAGCTAAGCCTGTATTCAAGGGTTGACTGAATCTTAACAATTTCATGAAAGCATCAACGTTATTTGGGGCGGAGCGAAGCGTAGCCGTTCTATGACATCCGCTTGCATGGGTGTCAGTTCTGGAAATGTCCA
>JADZCJ010000041.1 GCA_020851635.1 Anaerolineae bacterium | reverse complement strand
TCAGACCCGCAGGTCCTCCGCCGATAATGACAATGCGACGCTCCGCAGCGTCCGGGGATTCCGGTATCTTCATAAAATTCTCCTATGTCAAGCGTAACCGCAGCAATCTACCCAAACGCGCCCTTAACCTCGTATGCTCTCTTGACCCGACAGTCAGCACGAACGTGCGCAGCTGCGAATCAATCACCAGCATAACGAGCACAAGCGATAGCTCTACCAAAAAGATACGCGCGAGGAGGGGCATCTCTCCGGTGACCCAGATCAGAAATGCGGCAAACAGTCCTGCAATGCCCATGCGACCCAGCAGCGCCGCATGTCCCCGCAGATGCAATTCCCGTCGCGAGTACCACCACGCAATGAGCCACACGACAAGTTCGCCGATCACAAGCGCAATCCCCACACCACCCAAGCCGCCCAGCACATACAAGACCGGGATCAAAATTGCAGCCACCAAAGAGCCGAACAACTGGCTGTACATTTCGATGTGCTGATAGCCCGCAGCGATCAACGAAAAGCGATAATGCCCGTCCAACCAGGCAAACCCAAAGACCACTGCCAACCACGCGAGAGGCACCGCCGCCGGGGCAAATTCGGGACCGTAGGCAATGCGAATGACAAGCGGGGAGGTCAAGATCCAGACGGGCACGCTAAAAAGACAGACTCCCGCGACACGCCGCAGCGATTGGGCAATAAGGGTGTCGAGACTCGCGTCCCGGGCGTGCCACGCCCGAGCGAGCGATGCAAGTTGATTGAAAAAATAGAGATAGACAAAGGCATGCAGGGCAACGAAAATACGCATCGCCGCGCCAAAGTAGCCCACTTCCGGAGGGGTCGCAACGAGACCGAGAATAAGGATCGCGCCATACATGCGGACGACCCAAAAAATTTGGCTGGCGCCGATTGGGGCGCTCTCACGCAGAACCTTCCATGAGACATGCAACCGGGCTTGAAGCCAACTTCCATAGCGCCGATGATATGCAATCAAACCGTAAATTACAGCGCCCGCGATGCCGACGCCTTCGGCAACGGCAACAATCCAGATTTGCTTCGGCTCTCGAACCCAGGCAAAGATAACGATGGCAAAGAACGCCTGACGGATGAGCTGCAGGACGGCGACGGTTCCCATGCGGTCATGTCCTTGAAACACCCACTGCAGCAACAAGGGCATGAGCATCAAGTCCAGCGCATAGATCAAGAGCAGCTGTGTGACGAGAGGCGGCTGCTCGAACGCGAGGGCAAAGAGCGCCAGCGCGCCGGCAGCGATGGCAGCAAGGATGACTCGCAAACTGACGATTTGCCGAACAAGGTCGGCGGTCGGCATCGAACCCTTGGCAATTTCACGCGCGCCATACGGTCCGAGTCCCTGGTCAACAATCAAGCCCGCACAAAAAACAGCCGCCGCCGCAAACTCGAAATAGCCATATGCGACCGGACCCGCGACCCGCGCGAGATAGGCGATTGCGGCAAAAGTGATCACTTTGGCAGCCAGTTCTGCCGCAGAAAGATACAAATAGTTTTTGGCGAGGCGCATTTTTGTGCTAATTCAGTATCGGCACATGTGTTTGAGCCGTGAACTTTTCCACAGGCGCGTGCTCGTGCGCGTACGCGCTCATTGCAAGTTCGACAGCGCGCAGCCCATCCAGCCCCGTTGCCCCGCTGCCCCGCTCGGATTTGAGGCGCGAAATGAAATCTGTTTGTTCGGCAATGAAACTTTGGACAACGGTCCAGCGATAGGAGCGCAACCTTTCAAAAACCTGAAATACAGGAAACAATTCAAGATGCCGTTTGCCTCGTTTCGCCGCGCCGAGGGGCCGATCATACAAAGCAGCCATCATCGGCGGATAAGAGACCTGGATAGACCCCCGGGTCCCATGGATCTCAACTTGCCAGTGATAGCCCTTCCAGGCGGTCCATGTCGCATGCAATGACCCAATCCGCCCATCGGAGGTCTGCATTAATACGAATCCGTTGTCTTCTGTGCCTTGAAACTGCCATGTCTGATGGCTGGTAAAACCGCAGCTTGTCTCTACCGGACCCAAAAAAAGTAATGTCAAATCCGCCAGATGAATCCCGTTGTCCATCAGAGCGCCGCCCCCGACAATCCGCGGATCATGGACCCACTGATGGGTGAACTCGGGCCCGCCGGGATGCCCGGCAACGCTCTTGACATGTGTGACCTGACCAATGCGACCTTGCTCAATCCATTGGCGCGCCAAAACAATCCCCGGATAAAACCGGTAATTGAACCCTGTCGCAAGAACACGCCCGCATTTTAATGCAGTCTCAACAATGCTCCTGCAGTCTTGAGGCGTTGGTGCGAGAGGTTTTTCGCACAATACGTGCTTGCCTGCCATGAGAGCCGCCTCACAATGTACGCGATGCAAATTTGGCGGAGTTGAAACAATTACGGCATCAATCGCGTCATCATCTAAAAGGTCCTGCAGCGCGGAAGAGACCCGAATCGAATGTGCGGCTTTGGCTTGTTTTCGGCGTTCTTGTACCGGATCAATAATGAGGGAGAGTTTAGCTTCGGGAGTCCCTTTGAGCGCCTGGGCGCGCACTTCGCCAATTGCTCCATACCCGACGAGTCCGAACTTGATCATTCTACTTGCTCCAAACTATCCGCCGCTCCAAAAAAGTATCCGATAGATTCGCCACATGCTCCCGCAGTCAAATATATGACAATCAGGGGAGAACAAACCAAATAGCAACTCACCAAGCGCCCTTTCTGCATGAGAATCCTCAGCCCGCGCAACCATAACAGGACAGGTAACATTACGCAAGCAGCGCCATAGAAAAGGCGGCGAGTCGCTGTGAGCGATTTATTACGCATCCCGGCAAAGGCGCGGCAAAAATGAAACCGCTGGCTAATGAAATAGCCAATTTCAAAGGGGCGGCGGTGCTGCACCACAAGGTCCGGGTCAAAGTGTAATGCGGCTCCTTTGGCATCAAGTTCTGTGTGATAAAAGGACTCCCACCGGTCCTGTGCGAGTGTATTTGACAACCCCGCAACAACCTCACGTTGGTATGCAACGTTGTTGCCGGGGATTGATTGGGGGACGGTATTGTCATGCGCAGAACGCACGGCGCCCGCATACTCAGTGAGAAACGCAGCCCAGTCGCGCAGCCGCGTAGTGCATGCGTTTTCAACAGCGCCTCCAATCACTGCGTACGATTGATCCTGGAGCCCGGCCGCAATGCGTTCAACCCAATCAGGCGACGGCACACAATGATCTTCTGTGATGGCGATAACCCGGCTGCGCGCGCTTTCGATTCCCAAAGCGCGCAGACGGGTTATCGGTGTCCGAGCAGCCGCAGGAACCAGAATCACCCCCGGAAAACGTTCCACCAGCAGCGAGTAGCTCGCGGTGGAATGGCGCGTTACGATGATGATTTCATCCGGAAGCCGGGTCTGCCGATCGAGCGCTTCAAGGACAGGCAGCAGGAGGTCAAGCGGGTTTACCCATGCGATAACGACGGATACAGTTGGTAAATGATTATCCGGCGCAGAGAGCAACAATCCATCCAGCGTTTTGGTTTTTGAATCGTGCTGTACCCGGGGGAATGGGGTGAGTGTTTCAAGCATGATGCGTCAAACCGTGACCGGGATTTGGTCCCAAATAGGTTCCGGGACCTGTTTGCGTTCCGGGGTATCCTGTTCCCAGGGGATCTGACCAAATTTATCCCGGGCGAGACGATCGAGCAGGTCAAAATACAACTTGAAATGCGCTTCCGGAGTCCACCATTGGACAAAGGCGGCGTAACCCCGCGCACCCAGTTCATCGCGCAAGAGTGGTTGAGAGACAATCTGTCCGATGGCATCAAGCAGCTCGGCGTCCGTCCGATAGATAAAGCCGCCGCCGCTGTCGCTGACCACTTCGGGGAGCGCGCCAATGTCGTGAACGATCACGGGCGTTTTGCGCGCAAAAGATTCGATGACGATCATTCCAAATGTCTCGATGGTGAGCGATGGCACGAGACATGCCAAAGCGTGAAAATAGAGCGCCCCGAGTTCGCGCTGGGGCAGCGCGCCGAGAAACTTGATGCGCGGATCGCCCGCCGCCTGTGCGCGCAGTTCATCAGCGTAATTCCCCGTGCCCGCGACAAGCAAATCGTAATCTCCGACGCGCTTCCACGCATCAATCAGCGTCTGAAGACCCTTGATTTTCTCCAGTCTGCCCACAAAGAGGAAATACGGTCGCGCCTGCGGGCGCGGGGCGGGCTGCTGCCAGTCGCCGTCAACTCGTTCGGTAAAGTAGGGCAGATGCGCCACCGGTTGGGAAAAGCCGCGCGCGGCATGCATCCGCAATGTGTAGCGACTGGGAGAGACAAATTGGTCTATGTGAGCGCTGGCATTCGCGAGGAGCGATGTATAGCGCCAGAGCTGCGGCGGTTTTTTTGCCAACAGGGAACAGCGAAAACATTCCGGTTTATCACAGGGGCGTTTGTTGAATTTCCAGAGCACATGCATCGGGCAAATCAGCCAATGCTCGTGCGTGGTATACAGTTTGATCGGGTTCCCGCGCAGCGGCTCGAGCGCGAGGATCTCGGGACCCAAAAGCGAGATGTTGTGATAATGAATTACATCATAACGCCTGCGGTTCAACAGTTGTTCGAGCTGCTGCGCTTTCAAGCCCACTTTCCCGGTTTGCTGTGTCAGCAGGGGCGATAAAAGACCAAACATGCTGTGGAGCGCGTGAACCGTGACGTTGGGATGATCACGAAAACGTATTTCGGGTTCCGCCGGATGAAGCAGATGGTACGCATCCCGGCAATACGCAACGTCCACAGAATGCCCCGCGTCGCCGAGAGCGTGCGCGAGACGATAGATATACATCGCGTCCCCGCCGAAACTATAAGGGGGGTAAAACGTCGAGAGATGCAAAAACCTTAGTGGGCGTCTCATCCGAGTCCCCCAAAAATTCCCCGCAGCTCCTGCGCCGCTTTTGCCCAGCTGAGACGTTCCGCTGTGGCGCGACCCTGAACGCTCAGGCGCCGGCGGAGATTTTCATCGGTCAAGATTTGCGCGAGCGCAGCTTGCAAGGTATCCGCCTGCTGCGGGTCCATTGCAAGCGCGGCATCTCCAAAGAGCGCGGGCAGCGGGCTGGCGGTCGTGACGATGACCGGACAACCGCAAGCAGCCGCTTCTACTGCCGGTAAGCCAAAGCCCTCCATCAGCGATGGAAGAACAAAAACCGTCGCGAGATTCAAGAGGGATACAAGGTCGGGGTCCGGGAGATAGCCGGTGAACACAACGCGCTCGCCTGTCCCGAGCGATTTGATTCGATCCAGAAGCGCGCCGTACTCGCTGTAAAAGACCTCGTTTGCGTATTCTCCCACAAGGACCAGTTTGAGATCGTCAAAATCCGGAAGCGTTGTCAATTCGGCAAAGACGTTGAGCAACATGCCGAGATTTTTATGGGGCGCAAAGCCGCCCACATAGACAATCAGGCGCGTCTTGTCATCCACGCCCGCGTCGCGCAGGACTTTTGGCAATTCGGGGCGCTCCAATACGCGAAAGATTGGGTCGGGCGCTTCGCCCACCACCTGCACGCGTGCCGGAGGCAGGCGAAATCGTTCGAGAATCCCCTGGCGCGAATAATCAGAGACAGTGACGAGAGCGTCCGCCTGGTGACGCCCCAAACCGGTCTTGAGATTCCACAGGAACTGCCCGGCGCGGCTGGGTTGAGTCCACTGCGGAAAGGTCTCGGCGATTACATCGTGGATCATTACGACTTTTTTTGCGGGTCCGCTGACAGGCACATAGCTGTAGACGGTTGGAAAGAACACGATTCCAAAATCGGGGCTTGACAAGGCGCGGCTCATCCGCCACACGTCGCGCACGGAGCGCCGCCCGTCATGGGCGGCTGCCAGCGCGGTCGGAACGCGCGAGCGCACGAGCTTGACTCCGGCTTGCCAGGGCACCGAATCGAGCTGTTCTGCTGAATCCAGACAGAATGTATAGTGGTTGGACGTGTCCGAGGTGACCAGGGCGGTCAGGAGCGCGCGGGCATGCCGCCCGTAACCGCGCCGGTTTTGCCAGCACGTCGCATCAACGCCGATATGCATTTGGCTTTTGTTTAAGGTTAATGCAGGGCTGTAACAATCGGGGGACAAACGTTGTTACAAAAGTGGAACAAACCTACAAATCTTGCAGGGATTTACGAGTTTTAGATTTGTTACGTGGAAGGTGCCAGGCGCGGAGAGGAGATTTCGCGCCCGGTGATATATGCCGCCAATTCCCCAAGACTCCAGGCGGCTACCAACACTGCGGTCAATGGCAAAACTGAAAGAAAAGCAAGGCGATGTCGCTTTTTGGCAAGCACGCGGAACAGGGCGCGACCTAAAAGGACGAATGGGATCAATGGGCTGGCAATTATCAGACCCATTCTCGTCGAGAGCGAGCTCTCACGAATGCGCATAAAACCAAACACCCGTCCCCACGCAAAGCGCTCGCGAAGGACTCGCTTGAGTGACAATGCGCCGCGATCCTGATAGACGACTATCGTCGGTCTCTGCCAGAGAGTTACGCCCATGGCAGACATCGCCCAATGAACGATGACTTCGTTATAGCGTTCTGCCCATTTCGCCCGTGTGGCTTCGAGGACAGTCCTTTTATACGAGACGTTTACATCCGTAACATACGCGGCGGGTCCTTCGGGTAGGGGCAACGCGTATCTTTCGAAATCGAGAAAATAGACTGCCCAGTTCAAGGCGCCATGTCCCGAATGTTCTACTGCCCCTCCAATTACTCCGTGCTCCAGTTGGTGTGCCAGCAAGATTTGCTCACACCAATCGTCTTGAGGAATCGCGAAATCTTCAATACAGGCAATAATTCGCCCGCGTGCGGCGCGCAGTCCCGCAGAGATGCGAAGATCATAAAGTTGATGGGCAGTCCCTTCGTTCAGATGCGAAATAGGCGCCACACCCATTTCGCTGAATATGACTTGGGGGAATTTGGAAGCCAATTTCCGCACATCGGCGATGGTTGAATCATAGGGGACAACAAGCTCGATGTGCTTGCCCTCTGCTTGGGGCACAAGATGTGAGAGACACCGTTCAAGAAAGGCGCCGCCTCCGACTATTCGCACAACGACGGAAAGAGGGATCTCGTTTGCACTCATGCGAATTCCAGCTCCGGCACGCGATTTGAAATGACGGGGCAAGTCGGACCGGCTCGCGCGGTCAAATGTGCCACAATGCGATACGCGGCGTCACCCGATCCAAAGATTTGACGGCGCGGCAGGTGTCGCGGGTTATTGCGCGCGGCGGCAAGAATCCGCTTGGGATCGGTGCCTGCGATGGTGTTCCAGCCCGCTTCAACCGTCTCTACCCATTCGGTCTCCGGTCGCAGCGTGACACAGGGGACACCAACCATATACGCTTCTTTTTGAATGCCCCCGGAATCCGTGAGAATGACGCGCGCGTTTGATTCCAATGCAAGCATATCGAGATAACCGAGCGGGTCAATGAGGCACAGATTGGGAGCGCCCAAAAGAGAGAGATGAGTCCTTGCCAGCTCGATGAGCATTCGCCGGGTGCGGGGATGCACGGGAAAAACCACAGTTTCATCAAGACGCGAAAGGGTCATCAGGAGCTGCTTTAATATCTCGGGCGAGTCCGTGTTGTAGGGGCGGTGGATCGTTGCCAGCAGATATTTTTGGGGCTCCAGATTCAGCTTTTCCATGATCCCGGAGCGCTCGCGGGCGAGCGGAATATACCGGAGCACTGCGTCGTACATTGTGTCACCCACGCGTTCCACGCCGCGCGTGATGCCTTCTTGCGCGAGATTCCGCACGGCAGTATGGGTTGGGCAAAACAAAAGATCAGAGCAATGATCGGTCAGGACGCGATTGTGCTCTTCGGGCATTTCGCGATTAAACGATCTCAGTCCGGCTTCGACATGCGCGAGGGGCAATCGCAATTTGCTGGCGGCAAGCGCGCCCGCCAGCGTCGAGTTGGTATCCCCATAGACCAGGACCCAGTCCGGTTTCTCTTTGCTCAAGACCTCTTCTATCCCGCTCAGCATCGCCGCGGTCTGCCAGCCGTGGGAACCGGACCCGACCTTGAGGTTGAAAGCCGGGATGGGCAGCTCCAACTCTTGAAAAAAGACTCGAGACATCCGGTCATCATAATGCTGCCCGGTGTGCAAGATGGTTTCCGAATGCCCCATTTCGGCAAGCGCCCATGAGACGGGCGCGGCTTTGATAAATTGGGGGCGTGCGCCTACGATAGAGAGGATTCGCATGTCGTTTGGTTGAGAGTTTGGGTCACTTGTCCGAGGGCAGCCGAAACTTGTTGTATGTCAGCGGGGATGAGCTCAGGATACAACGGCAGCGCCAGGGCTTTACGGCTCGCCATTTCAGCGACGGGGAAATCACCGCACGCGTAACCCAGGTGCCCACAGGGTTCGAGCAGGTGGAGCGGACTCGGATAATAAACCCCCGTTGCGATGCCTTGTTTTGCAAGATGTTGCCGCACCGTTTCCCGTTCGCGGACTCGAATCACAAACAAGTGATAGACGTGTTTGCCAACCGGAGATTGATACGGCAGAATGACCGGCAAGTCCGCGAGGAACTCGGCGTAGAGATTCGCCAGTTCGCGGCGCCGCTCATTCCATCGGTCCAGATGCCGCAGCTTGATGCGGAGGATTGCCGCCTGAAGCTCATCGAGACGACTGTTGTAGCCGACGAGTTCGGGCTTGTATTTTTCGCGCCAGCCGTGCGTTCGAAGCATCTTGATCTTTTCGGCGAGCTCGTCGTCGTTGGTGACCAGCATCCCGGCGTCGCCGCACGCTCCCAAGTTCTTTGTTGGAAAAAAACTAAAGCATCCGATGTCACCAAAGGTGCCTGTCTTGCGCGCGCACAACTCTGCCCCAAAGGATTGCGCGCAGTCTTCAATCAGCTTGAGACCCAGATCGGCGGCGAGTTCCGCCAGCGCAATCATGTCTGCCGGATGCCCATAGAGATGCACCGGAATTACCGCTTTGGTCAGCGCGGTGACTCGGTCGCGAATCAACTTGACGTCCAGACATAAAGTCAAAGGATCAACATCAACAAACACAGGCACAGCGCCAACCAAAAGGACTGCCTCTGCCGTCGCAAAAAAAGTAAAAGCTGGAACAATCACCTCATCGCCGGCGCCAATGCCCAGGGCGCGCAACGCTATAACCAGAGCGTCCGTGCCGGATGCGACGCCTATTGCATGTTTTACATTCAGGTAATCGGCAACCTCGTGTTCGAAAGCCGCGACCTCCGGACCAAGAATGAATTGGCCCACACGCAACACATTATGGACGGCCTGATTCATTTCGTGCTCCAGTGCTTGATACTGTGCTGCCGGATCGAACAATGGAATCTTCAATTGGTCCCCCAGTCTTGACCCCGGTCTTGACTCCAATCAGGGCTGGCGCAATCGTACAGACTAAAAATGCCATACGACCAACTTGGAATGTTGGTTCCTCTAGTACACCCAGAGATGAGACGGTCAAAATAGTGATGCTCGAGCTCAAAGACGGGATTTGCAATCTTGTCAAACCCCCATCGCATCGGATCCAGCTGATAGTCCGGCACGACCATTGAATCGAGAAGACTGTTGCGCAAAAGAATTGGAGCGGGGCTTGCAGTTTTAAAATCCTCTATGATTCTATTGGGCGGCATGCTGGCAAAGGTGAATCCCAGCGTAATTGCCACAGGATTCTTGCGATCAAAGTAGTAGTTATAGGGTCCGGAATAACCGGAGGCAAGCAACGGTCGAGTTCCACTCGGATCAAGCTGTGCGAGTGCCGCACTGATCTCTCTATAATCTTTCGCCTCATTCTCAAATGCATGGATTGTTCCTTTGGGCGTTTCGACCGTGACGAGCTCACCCGTTCTTGTGCCAAAACCCGGCGCCATATCCCAATAGGAAAACAAGCCAATGGCTGTCAGGCAAGCGAGACCAATATTCAGCCCACGCTTTATCTCCCGGGGTCGCCCAAAGAATATCAGTTGCACAGCCAGGACATAGATCGGGATTTCGAGCAGAAAATGATACCACTCGACGTATTCGAAACCCCTTCGCAGACGCGCTGTGATAACAAGCCCCAAGAGGATCAACACGACTTGATGTGCCTTTCCCTTTGGAAGATGGTTTCGGCGCGACCACAAAAGAACAAAGACGGCGACCGGCAAAAGGAGAGGAAAGATGCGAATCTGGATCTCGGACGCGAGAAATCGGACTGACCTGCTGAGCAACCCTACATCTATGACAGCGGCGCCGGATTGAAACCCCTGTGTCGGCGTCGTATACTCTGCGCCGGCAGCAAGCACGGGATTCAACGCGACAATGTAGGTCATGACGATGTGGATAGCAGCCGTCAGGCAAGCTGTGCTCGCCAAGACAACCATCCAACGCCGTACGCGGTGAAATGCGAATCCTCGACTCGACACTATGCAAATGCCCAGCCCCAAGCCAACCAGAGACAGAGTGACAAGTTCGGCAATAATTCGCTGCCAGGATGGCAACCCCCGTCCTATGCTATAGTTCACATCATGCAAACCACCGACGAGTCCAACGAGCGTATCCCATCCCGCGGAATCAACCACCACTGCACCTGCGGCAACGATGGTAACCCCAAACGTTCCCAACAATAGTGCGATTGCTACGATATTCGCTCTACCATCTCTGCCAGCTATCACAGAAGAGACGAGCACCAGATAGAGGGCGGGCATCCAAAAATCTTGTTTTGTCAGGATAAGGAGGGCGCACAAGAACCCAATCGCCGCTGCGTTCAATGGACGCGCATGGCGCATGAGGTCAAGCACCAGCAGGACTGTTCCAAGCAGAATCAAAAATCCGAGCGGAGCAGATGGTGTGTACATGCCCAGCGGTAGTGGAGCGGAGAGGATATTTGCGTAGGCAGCGGAGAGAACCATCCCACTTGTAACTGCACCGAGTCTCAGTCCGGGCTCGAGCAAGCGGCTTGTATAGACCCAGTACAAGAGCATGATCACGACATAGACAAGCGCCGTCCAGGTCCACATCGCATCGAGATTGGTCCCGAATAGCTTGCCGAGCGTTCCCATAATCCAGATCGAAACCGGAGGGAAATGATAGACAAAGTCCGTGTACAAGCCCTCCCCCCGGGCAAAGCGTTCAACCTGGTTCAACCACAGCCCATGGTCACCCCAAAAGAGGGTCGGGTAACCCCACACCGCTCTAATGTGCACAAACGAGAGAAGCAGGATCACACTCAAGAGAATGAATTGCGATTTTCGATTCTTGCCTGTCTTGAAAGAGTCTGGTAGTGCCGAGTGCAGAAACGTAGCCATGAAAAAGAATCTAGATGAATCTTGCGAATTTATTGCGTTTGATCCGGAATCAAGGATATGATTCCTACGGTTCGGTTGTCTTGCATCAAAAAGGACCGATAGACTATGCCGCAGTTGTGGCATTTATAGATTTTATCCGCCTGTCGGGGCTTGGACTCTAGTTTTACACCGCAGCTGCAGATCCAACCTTGCTGGCGTGCCGGATTTCCATACACGAGACCATAATCAAATACACTGCGCGTCACCACTGCGCCCGCACCGACAAAGGAATACACGCCCAGAGTTACCCCGCACACAATCGTCGCATTCGCGCCAATCGAAGCGCCGCGTTGGACAAGCGTTTGTTTGTACTCGGACTTGCGCTCGACATGACTGCGAGGATTGATTACGTTTGTGAAAACAACGGACGGTCCGATGAATGCATCGTCCTGTACGATAACGCCGGTATAGAGCGAGACATTGTTTTGAATTTTGACGTTATCGCCGATACAAACACCCGCGGCGATAAAAACGTTTTGCCCGATGTTGCAGTGCCTGCCAACGCGCGCGCCGGTCATGACATGGCAAAAATGCCAGATCCTGGTCCCGCTTCCAATCTCGGCGCCCTCATCAATGACACTGGAGGGATGCACATAATAGTCTAGTATGTTGGCAGCCGTAGTTCCACCTCCGCCATAGGCACAGGCATTCCCCCACTTTCCAGAGAAATTTGCGCCGCTTCCAAAACGCGCAAAACCCGCAGCCCATTTTCGCCATCGGTAAGCGGACGCGATCTAGTCTGCAAACATTCAACAAAGTGACGGCACTCGAGGAGCAATGGTTCGGTATCGTCAAAAAAGAGGGTCGTCTCGGCGGTCTGTCTCGGGACCGGCACGCCCCCGCGCCATTCGATACCTTTGTCATAAATTTTGAGTTTGCCGTCGCGTGCCGTGTCGTCGAACACCGCCATCTTGTTCTCGCCAATGACCACGAGCTTTTGTTCCTTGTATGGATGGAGCCAGCTGACGAAAATATGCGCCCGGGCGCCATCACCAAACGCCAGATTGGTCACGGTTACGTCTACAATGTCGGGCTGGAGATAGCTGCCGCCCATGGCGCTGACGACAGCAGGATCGCCGCCGATCAAGCTGCAGATAACCGAAATATCGTGCGGCGCAAAGCTCCACAAGATATTTTCCTCTTTGCGCACCTGGCCGAGGTTGAGCCGGTTCGAGTAGAGATAACGGATTCTTCCAAGCTCACCGTGACTGATAATGTCTTTGAGCAGGACCAACGCAGGGTGATATTCCAGGATGTGACCGACCATGAGGATGGACCCCATCGCGGATGCCAATTCGACCAGTTCTGCCCCTTCGCTCAAATGCAGGGAAAGCGGCTTTTCGACAAATACATCTTTGCCGCTCAGAATCGCCTGCTTGACCTGCGCATAATGCATCGCGGCGGGCGTGGCAATGACCACCCCACGTATAGTCGGGTCCGCGAGCACTCGCTCGAATTCAGTTTCAAGGCAGACATTCGGGTAGAGCGCTGCCTGTTTCTTGAGCGCCACAGGGTTGGCGTCACAAATGCAGGCAAGGGCATCTATCTGCGCAAGATTCCGCACCAGATTCTTGCCCCAGTAACCCGACCCGATGACGGCAATATTTTGACAGGTCTCGATTGGATCCTGGAAATAATTCATCAGAGCACCTCGGCTTGCTGCGTGGAAGCAGGGGGTGTCAATTGCATCTTGAACTGTTTTCTCCCGTTCAAATAAAAGACTAGTCCAAAAAGACCAACAACAATGGTCAGCACGCGCCAACTCAAGAGAGTTTCTGCTCCTCCTCTCGCTCCTGCAAGCGCAAAGAGGTTTGTGAACGCGACCTCGCCAACTCCCAACCCACCGGGAGTGATCGGCACGGCGTTTGCCAGAAAACCAACCGGCATGAGCACAAAGATAGAGGGATTCAATGGCTCTGGCACAATCGTCAGGGTGATCATGAGCATGGCAAAAATGGTAAAGCCGTGCGAGACCAGCGCAACGGCAATCGCTGTCAGAAACATACCCGGTCGGTCGCCATAGGTCCTGAACAAGGCATCAAAACGGCTCAACAATTCTTTTAGGCGCAGTCGCTCAAATGCAGGGAATGAAATTCGGTCAATCCGAGGGAACAGTTTAGCGCCCAAAACCAATCCGGTAATGACGAGGACCGAAATGCCTGCCGCGCCCAATGCGATCTCTTGCACAAACTGAAAAGAACCGGCGAGTCCCGGCAGCAAGAGGAGAACAATCAAAGGAACCAACAAAAGCGCCAACAAACCAACCACTCGATCCAGCAAGATCACCGTAACCGTCTCGGCGCGCCGACCGTTATTTCCCTCTGAGGCATAGTACATGCGCACAAGGTCGCCCCCGGTCGAACCCGGTAGACAAGCATTAAAAAAGGTCCCCACCATGGTCAGACGTAACGAAGACCAAAAAGTCAGAAACAGAGCCGGCGGTCTGAACAAAATGCACAAGCGTATGGCATTCGCTGTAACAGCTGCCATCAGAGCCAGCAGCGCGGCGAACGCAAGATCCCAGCGCGAGCCGAGGCGCGCCAGACTGCTCCAATCAATCGCGCCACCAATGGCGAGATATAACAAGAGCCCAATCGCGATGACGATTTTTATTATGTTCAACAGCGCGGGTGACAGACGCTTTGTCATGTCAAGTCCGGGACGTTTCGTACAAAAATGTGGATCGGCGGATTTACTACCGGATAGTCAAGCTGTGGCATGGGAAGCCACGGAAACAGACGGGGCGTTTGAAAAAAAGCGGCCATCTCATAGCCATACTTGCTGCTCATCAAGCCCTGATAAATCTCGGGCGGACAGGCCCCGCTGTAGGGCGCATCAGGAGCGCTCATAAAGTCGGGGACCAGAATGATATATTCGGGTTTTCTCGCGTCCCAGCCCTCTACCGTTTTTGAAATGGTGTTCCCGGCAGATGTTGGTGCGCGGACCGCCTCGACGGACGAAATAGTGGGTGAAGTGGTCACTCCGAGGGGGAGCGGCGGCAAATGGTCCGAATAGCCAAAGTATTCGACGCGGTCGCCGGGTCGGGTCTCGCGCGCGAGCCAGACGGCGGCGGCATAGCGCGAATCATTTATCATCGCAAAAGTGAGCTCGACACCGATCAAAAAACTGTAAAACAGGACACCACCGGCTACGAGCCATGCCATCACCCGGACCGGACGCGTATTCGACCGCGACCACCACGCCAGAGAAAATGCCGCAAAAAAAGACAGCGTAAACGCAACCGGCATCAGGTAACGCAGCTGCGCCGTGTGGGCAAGCCCGGCGAGAACGGCAAGGTAGGTGACAGCGGGAAGCAAAAAGAAGAGCGTAATTCTTTTGTAGCGCGCTGCCAGAACGATCCCGACAATTGCAAGCACAAGACCGGGAAACGTCATTGCATCAACGAGATACTGGACAATACGCGACCCAAGTCGGATTTGGCCCTCGAGTGTGTGGGGGAACGCCTCTATCCACACGATCTGTCCAGCATTTGCCTCTGCGCCCCGTCCAAATGCAAATGCGAGGTGCGCCAGATAGCGCTCCGGATCAACGAACAAACCACTTCCAATGCCAAAGGCAAGGAATGCAGCCACCAGCGAGGCAGCTGCCGCCTGCCAGAATTTCGGGGCGAGCCGATTCACCTTGTAACTTGCGCGGCGCAGCTCGACGACTAGTACTATAAGCGGGAGGGCAAGAAACGAAGCAAAGGATGGTTCTTTGGTTGCGAGCGCACAACCGACAAAAATACCGAGCCCCACCGCGCGTTTGACATCCAGCCCATGCACAAGGACCCGCGCAAACACGGCAAGAGCAGCCGCCGTGAAAAAGAGCACGGGAACATCCACGTTCCCGGTCCGCGCATAGTAAAACATCGGGAACGACAGCATCACAAAAAGCGCGGACAAAACTCCGGTGCGCCGGTCCCAGAGGGTACTGCCTGCCAAATACGCCGCAGCAACCGTCCCGCTTGCCATCAAGACGGTGACGCCATGAGCAATCCAGGTCAGCAATTGAAGCGATTGAACCGGGTCAGCAAGCCCAAACGGATATTCACCGCCGGGGCGGGTCATCCCCCCCGTGAGCCACAGAAACCCCAAATAGGGGGCATACGCAGCGCCGACGACAAAGGAATAAAGAAGGGGGTAACCCAGATTGCGCTCAGGGCGCGGATTACGAAGATTGGCGATCTCGCCGATGGGTCCCAGCGGTGTTTCGTCGTCAACGCCCCAGGCATGTGTGCGATCTGCGGCAGTCGCATACGGCGCGCCCCACCAAACTCCGGGGAGATAGAGCACAAGGGCAACGAGAGCAATCGCGATGGCGATCAAAACCGTCGAGGAAAAGCGAGTTCTCATTGAACAATCAAGTCCGGAGTCCTATGCCGCGATCGCGGGTTCGAACTGTGAAACTGCCAGAGGCAGCTCGGTGAGGTCGTCTGCGCTTGAACTTGTGTGGTCGTCAAAAAACGCATGGAACCACAACTCGAGACAAAGCAAGCCCCATAATTGTCTGCCAAACTGCTGTTCCGTGAGCAACAACTGCTCGATCCCATCCATGCGATAGATGCCGCGTTCGCGGGCACGAGCCGAGAGCAAGGTGTCGTAAACAAAGGCGCGACGCGGTCCGCGCAGCCATTCTGCCAGCGGCACGGGAAAACCCATCTTGTCGCGCCGATTAAAGATAGCTTCGGGCAAAAGATGCTTTACCGCGTCGCGCAAGGTCCTTTTCGTGTCGCCGCCCTTGAAGCGAAACGTTGGCGGCATGTGCGTGACAAGGTCAACAATCCGATGATCGAGCAGCGGGACGCGCGATTCAAGTGAAACACTCATGCTGGCGCGGTCTTCGACATGCAGCAGCGCGGGCAGTAACGTCTTGATGTCAAAATTTGTCATCTTGTTAAAATAACTCTTGGTGTCAGGGCGGTTGAAAATTGTCTGAAATTCTGCAAACAGCCGTGACCGGGTCCCACTGTCCCAAACATCCCCTGTAATGACAGTTTCGACATCCTCGATGCGACTGACCAAACGAAAATACCTTTCGTCCATCTCGCGAAACAGGCCGTCGCGCAAAAAACTCTGCATGAGCGGACGATAATTCGCCAGCAACCTCAGGTTAGGCATGATACTTTCCCAGGTGACGACATATTTCCCCTCGTCTTGTGTGCCGTAAATTGCCGCTTTCAAGGTCTGTTCGAGATAAGCAATCAGATACCGCGCATAACCACCAAAGATCTCGTCACCCCCCTGACCACCCAGGACCACCTTGACATGCTCGCGCGCATACCTGGAGACAAAATACTGGGGCAGCAAACCCGGACCAGCCGCCGGCTCATCCATCATGTAAATGAGCCCGGGCAAGGCATCCAGACACTCTGTCGCATCGAGCCAGATTTCATGATGTGTGCTGTGAATATGATTTGCAATGACACCCGCATAAGGCGTCTCGTCGTACTGTGCGCCTTCCCGAAATGCGCCGGTAAAGGTGTGGAACGAACCGCCGTAGACAGGGGCAGCGAGGCAGGCAACTGTGGAACTGTCAATCCCACCCGAGAGATGCGAGCCAACAGGCACATCACTCCGCAGTTGAAGTCGCGCCGAGTCCTGCAAGAGCGAGAGGAGCTGCTCGACAAAATAATCTTCGGTGTGGTGGTGATCCAACTGATAGTCGGTGTCCCAATACCGCACGATGCGCGGCGCGTCATCGTCAAACGGTCGAAATACAAGATAGTGACCGGGTTCGAGCTGCCAAACATTCTTGAACAGAGTTCTGTCGCCGAGGCAGAACTGGAATGCCAGATATTCCTCCAGCGCTTGTGGATTTACTTGCGGCTCGACGAGACCCGCGGCGAGCAACGCCTTGGGTTCGCTGGCAAAGCTGAAACGGTCGCGGTCAAGATGCCAGTACAGGGGTTTGATCCCCATGTGATCGCGCGCCGCAAACAGACATCCCAGCCGCGCATCCCACAGCGCAAAACTAAACATGCCGTTCAGCTGTTCGACGCAGCGCGCGCCCAGGTCCTCGTAGAGATGGACAATCACCTCGGTATCGCTCTGCGTGCGAAAGGTATGATGTCCAGCCAGTTGGCGGCGCAGTTCGAGATAGTTATAGATCTCGCCGTTAAAGATGAGCCAAATGGACCCGTCCTCGTTCGAAATGGGCTGCTCTCCCGTCGCAAGATCAATAATCGCGAGACGGCGATGCCCCAAGCCAACCGGACCATCAAAATAAAAACCTTCCCCATCGGGTCCGCGATGCTGTAGGGCACGTGTCATTTTTCGCACAAGTCGGCGGTCCGCCGCAGCGGATGGATTCCGTTCCAGAATCCCTGCGATACCACACATTAGCTTACCCTCTGTGCCTGTTCACTCAAGCGTCCATCACTGCCGTACAGCCGTCGTTTACGTTCCTCGATCTTGAGCTTCCACTCTTTGCCCAGATCTCCCCAGAAATAAACATACTTGGCGATCAGCACAAAATAACCCAGCGTCGTAATGCTGGTGACCACCTTGCTCGTGCTCAACTTTTGGTCGTAGCGTAGGACAAATGGAATTTCGGCAACGCGTGCGCCCATCAGTTTGAATTTGACCATCTTTTCGACCGTGCCCGTAAAACCCAGCCCTTTGAGATCAATGAAACGATTGCCAAAAATCGCCAGCGCATCCTGCAGGACTGCGGCGCGGTATGCGCGAAAGCCGCAGGTATATTCCCAGACTCCGGGAATGGGAAAGCATGCCTTGAGCAGCAGGTTCGCAATGCGGCTGATCGTGCGGCGGTACAAATCTACTCCGATCTGCCCGCCGCCCTCGGCATAGCGTGAAGTCGTTACGACCTCATAACCTTCCTTGAGCTTGGCTGCCATCGCCGGGATGTACGCAGGGTCATGCGTGTCATCACAGTCCATGCGCACCACGATATCTCCCGGGGAAGCAACCTCGGCAATGAATTCAAAGCCATCACGCGCCGTTTCCCCTAATCCGCGATTGTATTTGTGCTTGATGACGTCAAGCGGATAGCGCGTCCCGAGTTCCTGCAAAATGCGTTCGGTCGCATCCGTGCTGCCGTCATTCACAACGATAACGCGGTATGGGACATGCATCTCGTGCATTACGCGTTCGATCTTGGACATCAAGGGCTCTAGCGCGTCTTGTTCGTTGTAGGCGGGCAATAGTAGATAGATCATGCGTGTACCCCTCTCTCGCACGGCGCGGAAGATTGCCGAGTCACCGGCGAGTCAATCGCTCGCGCATCCGGCGCTTGGACCAATTGAATTGAATATATGCAATCGGCTTGGCGTTCAAGATTCAACGCCTCGGACATTCCATCCGTCCGAATGTCAGGATTTTTCTCCAATTCGGCGCTGTGAAAATACCTGGCGGACCCCATGTGTATGGGAGTAAAAGAACGGGGGCGCATGACGAATTCGACGCGCACAGCCGTTTCTGCAGTCAGGCGGTCCGAAATCAAGATCTCTGTCTCGCCAAAAGCGATTTCGCGCTCGAGGCGAAGCGGGCCGGGGCGCCTCTCGGTTATCAGCCGCGCGATGAGGACTCGCCGGATCCACGCTCCCAGATGCACACTCCGAAAGATGGTCAAGTTCAGCAACCGGAGCACAACAAAACTAGCCGACGTGGGGAGATGTTGTTTTGCTTTGCAAAAAGTTGTCTCACAGTGGGCCCGAACGGCAGAGCCGACAATTTCGAGTTGCCCAACCCCGGTGGATTGCGATGTCCAACGGCGACTGTCCGCCTGGACCAGATATCCGGAATCCTGGAACGCTAGTTTCGCCGTGTCTTTGTCAAAAATGCAACAGACCCCGCCCTTGGATGTGTTTGTGACGGCATAGTATTGTTTGCCGCCAACAAAGGCGATGCCGGATTCAGGCAGATGTCTGACTCCCTCAAGGTTTTGACATGGCAGCAACGGCAACGAAGCGAATGGACCATTATGGGCGAGCGCCGCCTCCAAATATGAATAGAGGAGTGGCGCGAGATTTTCCGCGTCCGACGCGGCAGGGGTCAGAACATTTCTGAGCGCGAGTCGTTCGCGCATAAAGCGAGCGACAGAAGCTGCCAAGGGCTGCTCGCTCGCCAGAATCTCAAAGCCGCCCGGGAAATAGAGCTGGGTGTACCGGCTCCCATAGACCCCACCGACGCTACCATCCGGATGAACACAAAAGGAAAAGAACTCGACGGCTCGCTGCAGAGATTCGAGCAATTCCGGCGAGCGGGTCCGCCGCCAAAACAAAGCAAGATAAAAGATGCCCAGCGATTCATAGCCGGGGTCCGGACCACCGTATTCGGGATACCAGCCCTCTGATGATTGATTCTGCAGAATCAGCCCAATACTCTTGTTTGCGCGCTCGCGGTATTCTGCATCGCCCGTGAGTTCATGGGCACTCAGATAAGCATGCGCGAAGAGAGCGTGATGATTGCTGATAAACGCATAATCTTCTTGGCTCACAGCCGCAAATTCGCAGCTGCGGCGGACAGTGTCCACAACCCGGTCGCGCACGTCGCCGCCGAGCCCTCCTTCAAGATTCAAAAGAGACTCGACGAGGGTGAATACCATCGCCAGACTGACCCCGTGATCCTGGGTAAATGGTCCCACCGAATCAAAGGCGCCGTTGCGATGTTGTTGGCGACAGGTATATTCGATTGCCGCACCGATCCAGTCCAGCAGCTCCGGGTTGTGATAATACGGATTGTCAGGAAAGGGGTAGCGCCAGAGCAAGGAGAGCGGATAGATGCCCGCCTGGAGCATGGTGATGGGAAAATCTCGGAACTTCCAACCCCAATGCTCGCGATCAAAGCTGCCGACGCTTGGAGAGCAGGGTTGACGGTCGAGCTGGCTGAGCAGTCGCGGAACGGTTGGTGAAACCTCGTTCCAATACGTCAAAGCGCGCGCCGTGTAGAGATTCAAGGACGCATCCGACATTTTCAATCAGAATTTTGATGCGCCCCGCGGCGGCAAGGCGAAATAGCTAGCCAGTGATTCGTCCTGTGGAATCCGCGGCGCGATTCCGTGTGCCAACAACCAAACTGCTTGGTTGAGCAGCGCGGGCGCGGTTTTGACCGCTTTGGCTTGCAGTGTGGCTTCGCTCTCGGTGCGCTCCAGGCAAAAATCGGTCTGCAGGATGATGTCTCCGGTGTCAATGCCCTGGTCAATGAAATGGACGGTCACGCCGGATTTGGTTTCTCGATTGGCAAGCACCCAGTAATAGGGATTCGGACCCCGATAACGCGGCAGCAATGAGGGATGCACGTTGATACAACCCAGTCTCGGAGTTTCGATGAGTTCGTTTTTCAAGATGCGCCCGAATGCCGCGACCGCAATCAAATCCGGATTGATTTCTCTGACTCGCTGAACAAATTCGGGACTATTCGGATTTCTGCAGGGGATTTTCGGCAGATTGTATGCCGCCGAGAGCTCGTCGAGCGAAAAACATCCGCGCAGATGAATTCCGGCGTTCACAAGCCCCCGACGCAGGCGAGCATGGAGCAACAATTGCGTCTGCCGGAGGACAAATCCAAGCCCGCGCGATGCAAGACTGGATTGCAAGAGTTTGAGTTTATTTTTCGATACAGGATCATGAACGCCCAGCACCACCCGATGACCGGACTCGACCAGGCCCAAAGCACAACTTGTGCTGAGTGGATTGTTTGAATTGCCCAAAAACAACACGCTGAGAGCTTGCTGGGCGGGTTGTCGGGCAATCGGCAAAGCTTGCGCATTCGACATTGCTGTCAATTCAATCTCAACTCAGCTGCCGCGTAACCCAACCACCGAGAGGTTGGCTGAGCGCGGTCGGCATACGCTTCCAAATCTTGCGCATCAGCTCGTAGCCGGGAGTGCTGCTGTCAAAGTTTGGCAGCGTGCTGCCGCGCGTCGAATAGAAATAATACGGGACCGGATGCGGCACACCGCCCCATTTTTCCTTGAAATGAAGCAACCCGGTCTGTCGCGGCGAGTCTGCGCCAAAGTCATAATAGCGAAACCCGTTCTCGCTCGCCCACTCGATCGTGTGCCAAATCATGACTTCGTTAATGAACTTTTTCCGCCATTGATTTTGCGGCGCGGCATAAGCCGGAATGAACGTGTCCTTGGACAGCAGGCAGACCATGCCGTGAATGAGTTCTGAGCCGCACGATTCCATAAAGAGCTTGGCTCTGCCTTGCCGAATCAGATGGGTCCACATCGAGACAAAAAATCTTTTTGGAAAGGGAGGAATCCCCATCGCGCTGCGTGTTTTCACAAACAGGGAGTAAAACTGCTCGATGCCGCGCTCGCTATCGTCAATCGAGACCTGAACACCGCTTCGATGTGCTTTGCCGATTGCCCAACGAACGGATTCGCGGTCCAACCGCTTCCATAATTTTTGCGTCCCCGGAGCAAGATCAATGCGGGTTGTGGTCCAATACTTGATACATTCAAGCTCTTGTTGACGCGCCACGTCCGGATCCAGCTCGTCGAGCGAGCGTAGTTCCAGATAGTCACAGCGCAGCGTCCTGGCAAGCTCCCTCGCGCTTGCGAGCAGTCGGCCGGCAACATCAGCATCAACCGCCAGCAGACCGCCACGGTCGCGCAGTGGCACGGAAACTAACCGCCGTCCGAAAATTCCCTTGACCAGAAAGAGGGGCAGCACTCCTACAAATTCGCCGTCCCGCACTGCCCTCAAATAGTGCGCCGAATGTCCAAACCCCTCTTGCTCCACCACCTGCCATGCCAAGGTATGATAAATATTCCCCTGGGGGTGAGCTGCCACAAACGCATCCCATTGTGCGTGCTCACTCAGCTGCAGCAGGTCTATGTTGATAACGCTCACCGTCTGCGGTTGAGACGGAATCAAGACCGGAGCTGCCGGTTCGCAGGCATCAAGAGATGCAGACTCGAGCTGCGTTTCATACGCCAAATATTGCCGAGCCAGCTCCTGGGGGGTATGGAAACCAACCGTTGAATCGAGATGCTTTGTCATGAAATCCATCAGCCACGCACCATAGCGCGGGTAAAAATCGTGATTCATGCCGCGCTGGTGGTAATCCACAATGATCACGCCCCCCGTCTGTTGTGCCGCCCGGACGAGATTGCGAGCGTATCCCACACAATCCGAGATCCCGTTCTGCAAACGCCGCCGATCAAACTGGTCGTCCATCCACGCAGGCGGCAGCTCCAGAATTTTTAGTTCGCGGCGCTCGCCCAGATGAAAAACGTGAAAGGGATGCGCAATGCCGCGGCGAAAGCCCGGATAAAATTCAAATTCCAGCGAGCTGTCGTACAGCAGTCCCGCCTGTTGCTGCCGGTACAAGGTCTCGTGCGGAACCAACGGATCGAGATGCCAATAGTGGTTGCGATTCCCCACAATGGCTGTGCCTGCGATCTCTTCCAATGCCTGCTTTTCATTGCGATAAGTCTCGGCGCTGCGATAGGCGTTGTAAGAGGCATGCAATCCGATTTCACAACCTTGATCTCGGAGCTCGCGGAATAATTCTCGAAAGCGCGGGGAGCGGATGTCGTAGAATGCGTCCGGAGTGCCGAGCGCGTACTGCGTGAGCGACCCCCGGCGCGCCATAAAGTAAAAGGCGGGACGGGTATTGAATGATTTGGCAAATTCCACCCAATCCGAGAATTTCCAAAAGTGGCTGGTCCCATTGAGCACCTCGCGAATGGACTTGACACTCCCAAGTCCGCGCGTCCGTGCCAGACGCAAGCATTCGATGGAGCGAATGATTTCGGGATAATCCACATCATGGGTGAGGGCAAATGCCGCGCGTTTGCTCCCACTGTTCCAGGGCAGAGCCAATGGCGTTTTGCCGAGACGTTGAAAATGGTTTCGCAGCCACGTGCCATACATAGAAACAAGCGGTGCTGAAGCAAGCGAGTTCCTGATCAAGAACGAGTCACCAAGATCAAAGTTGTCCCAACGATCACGGGAATACCGCGCTTCACCCGCACCCGTGAGCAGCCAGTAGCAAGTCAGGATAAGGTCGTGTGTGAATTCAAATTGGTCTCGGGAGCGAATGTAGGAGCCGGGGGCAGCCGAGTCCAGAATCAGGCACGTACTGTTCTCCGAATCTCCAAGCGCCCGCGGCTCAAGCCCCTCTGCCGCTGTAAATGGCTTGCCTGACGCGCGAATGAAAATGCTCGCCGCGCAGGTGTGATGCTGTCCATAATAAATATCCACCGCAGGGCCCAACTCGGCCGCATCAACCCATCTGAATTCGTAGGGATACCCCGCAATGCGGAGCAAGGTGCGAAAGGTGTATTTTATTTCTGCGCTGGATTGGGCGAGCGCGGGGTCAATGCCAATACGCAAGGGACCGGATTCTGTTGTCACGGGACAATTCGAAGGTGTTGTTTCCTCAATTCGTGATATAATCGCCACGCCTCGTACGGAACTGCAACTATACGCTTTGTTTTCCGAATTTGGATCAGGTTTTGATAGCAAATAAAGCGGGAGGCGGGGTTACAAATCTGTTCTGCATGTAACCAAGCTCTTGCATCAGACCTGACAGTTTTGGTGCGTCAATCTCGCTTGTCCTCATCGCGTCATCACGCCCCGCTGCATCGCAATTCATCGAAATTGATCGTCTCTACCAACACCAACCCAACAAGCACCAATCACAGGCACAGCACCAACATCTAATCCCCGGCCAGCGCGAAAATTCGTTCCTAACTCTGGTGTGACCGCAGCAGCACAGTTCAACCGGATGCGTCACACGCTTGCGAATTGCGCGCTTGCGCATTCATCCTGTGGTGTCGGCGCGTCACTGCGCCAATCGGATTGCAGATCCGCCGTACGATACGGTCGGGGGAATTCAGATCAATGGGAGATTCACGTATGTTTGAACGATTGCACGCCAGGCGGCTACTTTTCGTGATCGGAGTTGTATTGCCAATGTTGGCGCTCCTCCAACAGGGCTGTGTCCCGGCACTCGCCATGGGCAGCGAAGCGACGATTACACTGAACCACACAGTCACATATCAGACCATCAATGGTTGGGAAGCAACCGGACAGGCAGGGCAGATTGATTACTCGGCAGCATTCCAAATATACAAAGATACGTTGTACGATGCTGCTGTTAACGATTTGGGAATCAACCGTATCCGACTAGAGACCCTGAGAAAGGGGCCCAACCAATCTGGGAACGGCTTTGATTTGGCGGCGCTCGACCACACGATCGAAACGGTGGTACTGCCACTAAGACAACGGCTGGCAGCGCGCGGCGAAAAGCTGTGGGTCAATCTTTGCGTGGTGGGCAGGGCATATGCGACCAACCCCAGCGGCGCTAACGGCACCGGCTATGATTCGGCGGCGCTGGAACTTGTGACTCATATGCAGTCCAAGTACGGGTTCTTGCCCGATTCATGGGAAATCGCGCTAGAGCCGGATAATTTCGGCTGGGGCGACCCGACAAACGTAGCGAATGCGCTCATTGCAACCGCGAAAATATTCAAGGCGAACGGCTTGCCGCACGAAAATTACTTTGTCATTCCCTCAAATACAGATGCGGGCCGCGCCATCAATGACTTTGTGACGATCATGACCCAGCTCAAGAACCAGTCCCCCCCGCTGGACAACGCAGTCCGTGAACTGGCATATCATCGCTATGGCGGCGCCTGGCAGCAAAATATCCAGACATTGGCCAACCTCGGACAGCAGTACGGGGTGGATACCGCAATGCTCGAACATATCGCGAGCGGCTATCCGGACCTGCATGAGGATTTGACGGTCGGAAGAAATTCCGCCTGGCAGCAGTTTGCGCTTGCCTATGATGCAGGCGAGGATGGGTCAGTTTATTATGATCTTGACCTGGGTAATCCCAGCAATCCAAAAATCATCTTGACGAGCCGAGCAAAGTTTCTGCGCCAGTATTTTCGATATGTCCGCTCGGGCGCCGTTCGCATCGGCGCAGAAACCAACGATACTGCCTTTTTGCCGGTCGCGTTCATCAACAGCGCAAGCAACCCCGTCATGCCAGGCAGATATGTGGTCGTGGTGAATGCCGCGAGGGCCGGCTCGTTCTCAATTCAGGGCTTGCCAGCAGGGACCTACGGCATCAAATACACAACCCAACAAGAATATGACAAGGATCTGCCAGATGTAACGCTTGCTGCGGGCCAGGTCCTCGACTCGTCCATCCCCGGAGTCGGGGTGATCACAATTTACGGTAAGGGGGGATCCGCCCAACCATCCCCGACACACACACGGACAAGAACACCAACCCGCACGCCGACCAAGCCGCCCAACGCCGCCACGCCCACCTACACACCGACACCACCCCCGGGTGGCTGCGCCAGCCGTCCGGCAAAACCTGTGCAGATCGATCCATACCATGGCCAAGTGCTGGACTCGACCGTCATTCAATTGCAATGGGCGAGTGTCGAGTGTGCCGCCAAATACAAATTGATTCTCCGCCAGAAAAAACCAAAAGGACCAATGATACTCAAAGCCAAAGAAACCGACACCAATTTTGAAACAGAGTTGACCGACCGAAAAAAGTATGTGTGGCGAATCAAAGCATGTAACACCTACGGCTGCCAGTCCTCTGACTGGTGGACCTTTAAAGTTCGGACAGAACCGTAGGCAAATCGCCAAATCCGGCGGTCCTCACGTTTGACGAGATTTCGGCGAGTGAACCGGCCTTTGCTCGCCCCCCCTGCTTCGACCCCGTGCTCCCGAGCAATCAAAATCCCCGTTTAGAACCAATCAATTCAAATACTCGCGATACCAGCGAATCGTTTCGCGCAGACCCTGTTCCAAGCTGCAGTGGGGATGCCAGTCGAGTTCCCTGCGCGCTTTGGAACAATCGAGATATTGGTCCGTGATCTCGTGGCTTGCCTCATTGAGCACAATCGGCTCCAAATTCGGCTTGTCCATTTGCTGCAAAATAAGCTGCACCAGAGCCAGAACCGAGATCGGTTTTTCGTTGCCAAAGTTGAACGCCTGGCCGGCGATACGTTCATCCGGCAAACGCTCCGCCAAAAGCAAATACGCATCCACCGCGTCGCCAACATAAAAATAATCGCGAGAGAATTGTCCGTTACTCCGAATGATTGGCGCCTCGTTATAGAGCGCGGAGCGAATTGTGCCGGGGATGAGGCGATTAAAGTTCAGGTCTCCACCGCCATAAAGATTTCCGCACCGCGTGATCGCGACCGGGGATTGATAGGTATAAAAATAAGAGTGTGTGATCAGGTCCGCGCAGGACTTGCTTACGTCATACGGGAATTGTCCGCGCAGAGGGGTATCTTCGGTGTATGGCAATTGGTCATGGCAGCCGTATGCTTTGTCGCTCGAAGCGACGACGATACGCTCGATTTTCTTGGAACACGTGCGGCATGCCTCCAGCAAGTTCCACGTCCCGCGGATATTTGACTCGAAGGTAGAAAGGGCAGAGCGTGATGCAGTGCCGACAATGGTTTGAGCGCCCGCGTGGAACACGCTGTCAATTTCATATTCATTCAGCGCTCTGACCAGGAGCAGGTAATCCTCCAATTCGCCGCGAACCACATTCGTCTTGTTCAACAAGCCATTGGCTATCAGCGGGCTGCCCGGGACCCAGTCGCGAACAAGACACGTAACGTTGGCTCCCCGCAAAACCAATTCCGAAACAAGTCGCGAGCCGAGCAAGCCGGTCGCGCCTGTGACAAATACGCTGCGTCGCTGCCAGAAATTCATTGCCATATTCTCCACGGCGGATTTCCCCCCGCCCACAGCGATTCGAGGAGCTGCTTGTCGCGCAGCGTATCCATCGGCTGCCAGAAACCATCATGGCGATATGCGGCAAGTTCACCCTCGCGAGCCAATTGCTCGAGCGTCTCGCGCTCCAAAGTCGCCCCGTCATCGGCGATATAATTCAAGACCTCCGGCTCAAAAACAAAAAATCCGCCGTTGATCCAACCTTCGCCGGTTTGCGGCTTTTCCGAGAATACGGCGACGCGGTCCCCTTCCAACACGAGCGAGCCGAACCGTGCCGGAGGGCGGACCGCAGTCACCGTCGCCAATTTTCCGCCTGCCTTGTGCCGCGCCACCAAAGCGTTAATATCAATATTGCCCAAACCATCCCCATACGTGACCATAAAGGTCTCGTTCCCAATGAACCGCGCCAGACGGCGAATGCGCCCTCCCGTCATGGTTTCAAGCCCGGTGTCAATCAAGCCAATGCACCAGTCCTCGCCGTTTGTGCTGACGATCTGGCGTGAACCGTCTCTCAGGTTGAGAATAAAATCGCAGCTGTGGGTGTAATAGTTGGTGAAATACTCTTTGATGAGTTCGCCCTTGTAGCCACACGCAATCAAGAAATCATCGTATCCCTGACCGGCATAAATCTTCATGATATGCCAGAGCATCGGCTTGCCGCCAATCTCGACCATCGGCTTGGGGCGATACGCGGTTTCTTCGGCAAGTCGTGTTCCTTTGCCCCCTGCAAGAATGATAACTTTCATGGTTTTATGATCCTATCGAGTGGGGGGAACCTGCATGTCCGCGCGCACCCGGTTGACCATCTCGTGAACTTGTTGAACGATAAGCTCGGGCTCGTCCATCTGGATAAAGTGTCCGCTCCTGGAAGCAATAACCAGTTTGGCATCGGGCACGAGCCGTGCCAGAGTTTCCTGTAGCTCTTGATGAATTTGAGCATAGGGTCGGGTCTCGAATTCGTCAGGGTTGCCTGCCGCAACGACCGTCAACCGAATAGACGGAGGCAATTTCGCCGCGCGGACCTGTTCCAGACTTTCCTTGATATCAATTGATTCGTACAGCCCGACGAGGTGTTCCTTTAAATAATAGAGTTGTTGTTCGGGCGGAATTAGCTCGGCGTATCTCTCGATTTCGTCTTCCTGGACCGAGTCCACCAGGACCAGCCCCTGAACTTGCGCCGGGTGCTGGCTTGCATAAAGACGCGCATTGGCGCCGCCGAACGAGTGCCCAACAAGGACGAGGGGACCGGTGATGTTGGAGTTCCGGATCAAGGCATCAAGCTCCTGGACAATTCGCTCGCTCGTGCGAGGGCGCGGACCATTGTCACTTTCGCCGACTCCGGCGCGGTCATAGATGCAGACTCGCGTGAATTTGGCAATGCCTTCCGGCACCTGCCCCCAGGTCGTGCGGTCTTGCGACATGCCCGCATCCATCACGACAGTTGGAGTACCTTCCCCCCAACATTCAATGCGCAAATAATACCCCCCGACATCCACCAATCCCCCGGTGAGTATCAGCCGGACGCGTTCAAGAGCCATTCGCGGTTGATAAGTGCCGACCAGCCCCACAAAAATGAGCGCGGCGCCGATAACCACAATCAGGCGTTGATATTTTTGAACCACCGGAACCCGGCGGGCGCCCAAAAGCGCAACTCCAACAACAAGAATTCCAAGGACAAGACTGATTGCCCGCGGTGTAGTCAATTCTGCTAAATCGAACATGATATGTCGCGTTCCGGTGTGCCTCCCGTCGAATAAAAAATCGAGCAATAACTCCGGGGCAGACCTGTTGTTATTTGGCTTTTGCAGGAAATCAACAAGTTCAGATAACGCGCGGTTCGGGCAAGGGAATGATGAACTTGGTTCCCCGATCACGGAGAACCTGCTGCTGCTTGACAATTTCGTCGGCAAAATTCCACGCAAGCACCAGCACATAATCCGGTTGGTCCTCGATCAGCGCCGATACGGGACGAACAGGGATGTGCATACCGGGGGTGAATTGCCCCACCTTGAGCGAACTCTTGTCTACGGTATAGGGGAGCAAATCCGTGCCAATGCCGCAATAGTTCAACAGGGTGTTGCCTTTGGCAGGCGCGCCGTATCCGGCGAGCGAGTGCTTGGCGGCAATTGTTCGCAGGGTATGCAAGAGATCGCGACGGTGTTCGATCACTTGTTCGCTGAATGTCAGATATCGTGTCGGACGGTCCAACTCGAGCACCCGTTCCACATTCAGCAAGGCAGGCACATTCGCCTCCGATATATCGTGCGCCCCGGGATGTCCCATCAGAACGCGCAGAGAACCACCGTGCACAGGCACATGTTCGACACTGAAAATTTCAAGCTCTGCCGCGCGGCTGAGGAGCATCAATGTCTTGACGGAAAAGTACGACAGATGCTCGTGATAGATCGTGTCGTATTCGAGCTGCTTGACCAGATCATAAAGATATGGCACCTCGACCGAGACCAACCCATCCGGCGCCAACAGCTGCTTGCAGCCGCTCAGAAAATCAACCGGATCATCAAGATGCGCGAGAACGTTATTCCCAATGATCGCCCGCGCCTTGCCATACGCCGCCGCCAGCTCGAGCGCCAGCGCCGAATCAAAGAATTGATTCACCGTCTCGATGCCCGCGTTGTTGGCAATTTCTGCAATATTCGTTGCGGGTTCTACGCCGAGAGTCCGAACGCCGTGCGGCACAAATCGTTTGAGCAAGCTGCCGTCGTTGCTGGCAATCTCGACGACCAGGTCATCGGGCTGCATGTCGAGCCGCGTGACAATCGCCCGCGCATACTCGATATTGTGCGCGGCAATCGTGTCCGATGTGCCGGTGACATAATTGTACCGGCTGAACAAAACAGAGGGATGGATCACATCCAAAAGTTGGACGAGCGAACACGCAGAGCACAAGTAAACGTCCAACGGATAGGACTGTTCTGTCTCGAAACCCGTCGGTGATTGCAGGAACGCATTCGCCAGCGGCATACGCCCCAAGCTGAGAAACAAAATCAAATCGCTGCTCGAACAAATTCGACAGCGTTCACGCTTGTGATGCACGTCCGAAAAAGGCACGTTCGCTCTTTGCTCTGCGATGCGGGTGGAAATGGGTGAAAGCATTCGGAACCAATCCTTGTATTCAGTGTCCTGCGTGAGAGAGAACGCCGCTTGACGGTGTCTCGGCAATCCGGCGGTCCTTGATCTCTTGTCTCCAACCGGCCAAGTGGTCGGAAAAGCGATAATGGAGCAGAGCGCGCATGAATTCCCAGCATGTCTCGACGCGCACATGTGAAACGCCGCTGCCGCGCATGCGCGCAAACACATTGAATTCAATTACGGGGACCTGCATATAGTGCGCCTTGATCATGATCTCGGGGTCCAGGAACCAGCCCACCGATTGCAGGCGCATCTGGGTAACGACATCGCGTGGCGCGAGTTTAGGACTGCCGTTGATATCCAGCGAGCCAATTTCAGGATACATGGCAAGGACGAGCAGGTTATATGCTACAGACACCAGCTTGCGTCTGAACCCGTCCATACGGAAACGCCGCCGCACCTTGCCGATGACCGGACGATTCGCCGCCATGATTGCTTCATAGAGGTGGACCACATCTTCGGCATCAACTTGGCCATCGGCAGGAATAATGCCGATCCACGGCGCCGTGCAATGAGGAATGCCCTCGAGAATGCCATTCCCGTAACCTTGATTTGTTTCAACCCGCACACCAATCATCCCCGGGTGTGTCTCGGCAAACTCGCGGATAATTTCGCCCGTGCGGTCTTGCGAGCCATTATCTACCGCCACCAGCTCGAGGCGGTAGCCCTCCTTTTCAAATGCCGCAAAAAGCCGACGAATCGTGTATCCGATGATTTCTTGTTCGTTGTATGCAGGCATGACAAACGAAATGTCGAATGGACCGGAACGAGTTTTGTCGTGTGCCATCATCTTGTCTACCTTCCTAACAGGAACCCGGCATTTGATTTTGGAACGCGAGAATCTTGCGAAATCCTAGCTCTATCGTTGTCTTGGGGACCCAGCCCGTCAGGTCGGCAAGCTTGGCGACTGAAACCGGAGCGTGCTGCATTTCTTGTGTGTGGGGGGTGAGCGCTCCAAAATTCAAGCGGGCTGCGGAAATATCCAGGACGGAGGCTGCTCTCTCGACAAAATTGCGTACGCTGGTGAGTCGCCCGGTGGCAAGATTCACCACATTGCCAAAATCGTTGGTCGTCAAACCGAGCTTTAGCAGTCCCTCCGCCACATCCTCGACATAGGTAAAGTCGCGTTTCTGATTACCCATCGTCAAGTCTATGGGACCGGTCGTTTTTGCGGCGCGCAACAGGGTGGGAGTCAAACGTCGTTCGTGTTCGCCACAGCCATATACCGTGAACAACCGGGCAGCCGTCCCCCGAACGCCGTATTCTTTGCAAAACTGGACAAACAGTTCCGTCCCGGCAAGTTTTGAACGCCCATACACGGTCGTAGGGTCCGGAATGGAATCTTCTGCCAGATTGCCGCCGATCGCTCCGTATTCGAGGGCGGAGCCGACATGGACAATCGTTTGCCCTTGCCATGAGGAGGGGCTGAGCGATGACAAGACCTGGGTGACACAAAAGACGAGCTGGGCGTTGATTTGATAGGCAGCGATTTCATCCTGCTCGGTCCGGTCCACACCATAGCCAGCCAGATTAAAGGTCAACTGGGGTTTGACCGTTCGAATGAGTTCGCGCACTCTTTCGGTATCGCGCAAGTCCATCTCGATCAATTCACCCTTGACCCCATATTGCCGAAAGATTTCAGATGCGCTTGCATAGTTGCGCACAACCAGATGCAAATGTGTCTGCCGGCAAGTCAGCGCACGCGCGACCCACCTGCCAATAAATCCCGCTGCCCCCAAAACCAGAATGTGCGCACCGGCATAAGGGTTTGTGATACGCTGAAGGGTCGTCATGGACTAGGGGTTCATTAAAGAATAACTTCCCGCGTTAGGTCGGGCTTGGCAAGGTACGCGGAGAAATGGTGTAATTCCATTGCGGACAAATCGCATGCTGCTGTAGATACAAGGCTGCCATCGCTGTGTCTGAAACTTTGATCCCTTTTGCATAGGCGGTCGTCACCAATCTCGCCGCTACCCTCAACCCGGTTTTGGTCGTGGTGTCACCCAGATAATGCAAAAATAGGTCATACGAACGCAAGGGACAGCCGGCACAAGTCTTGCTCACTTCACTGAATAAGCGATGTTCAATCGGATTCCATTTCGAGCAGCCGGTCGGATAATGCGCGACGGTCACGGTCAAACCGAAGCGATCCGCAATCTTTGTTTGCAAGAGGTGTTTCCAGCGGCGACAGCGTACCCCGTTGCTGCCGCCGCAATCCGCTTCCAAGAACAGCATGGTGGCGTTGGGATAAAGCAAT